>NZ_CP022604.1:1585416-1902500 GCF_002278035.1 Ochrobactrum quorumnocens
ATGAGAGCCTTGACCCCACTTCAAAATGAAACGCTTGCGCTGATTAATCAGGGCAAAGTCTATCAGCAAAAATTCGGATACGGCGCGTGGCGCATTCAAGGCGCTAACCCAACGGTTGTCGGCAAACTCATTTCGATGGGCGTTGCTGAATGGGATCGTGATTGCAAGTCGTTTGTGCGCATTGATTGTGTCCTGACAGATGCAGGCCGTTCCACCCGCCAGACAGGAGACCGTGATGCCAGCTAAAGCGGAACGCATGGCATCCTTGCCACATTCACTCCCGCCCTTCGGGGTAGGCAGACTAAAAGCCGCAGCACTGTTTGATATCAGCCCCAGCCTGTTTGACCGACTGGTCGAAAATGGGCAGCTACCGCAGCCGCGCTTGCTTGGCGGCAGGCTGGTATGGGACGTGGTTGAACTTGGTGAAGCATGGAGATCTGTGCCGCATCGCCGCGAAGATCTTGACGCCCTCAGCACAAACGGCAATCCTTGGGACGAATGAGCACAGATAACAAACTGCCGAAAGGCGTAAGCGTAGATCGGGATCGGTTTCAAAACGTCCGCCTTTATTTCAGAAAGGCGGGACGCCCGAAAGTGCGCCTGCATGAAACACCCGGCACGCACGCTTTTGAGCGTGAGGTTGCCTGCGCTCGTCTTGACATTCCATACGAACCCGAAGGTAAGATGCAGAAGCCCGGTATAACGATAGCCAAGCCGGGCAGCTTGCAATGGTTGCTAGAGCAGTACAAGGCACGGGCGCGAGGGACTGTCACCGACGACACATTCAGTCGTCGTGTCACGATGATCGAAGAGATATGCGACAGTAGAACCAACAAGCATCGTCGAGGCGACCTGCCTTATAAAGCGATGGAAAAGCGGCACATTACCGAGGCTCGCGACGAGTTGCGCGACACAGCTGGCGCTCGCAACAATGTGGTGAAGGCGATTTCAGCGCTCTTTGATTGGGCTGAAAAGAATGGTCTGATCGCAAACAATCCTGCACACGGGATCTCGCGCGGCAAAGCTGACCAATCGTATCATACGTGGACGATTGAAGAAGTCAGACAATTCGAGAAGCATCATCCAGCAGGATCGACAGCGCGTCTATTTCTTCATCTAGGCCTTTTCACAGGGCTGCGCATTTCAGATCTCGCGCAAGTCGGTCGGCAGCACATGCAGAGTGGCTGGTTAAAATATCGGCCCGGCAAGACGCAGCATAGCACCGGCGTTATGGTCGAAATTCCGATCCTGCCAATCTTGCAGAATACCATTGCCGACAGCCAGACAGGCGATCTAACGCTCCTTTTGAATGAATATGGGAAAGCTTATACCAGTGGAGGATTAGGCAACCGCGTGCGTAAATGGTGCGACACAGCAGACCTTCCCCACTGTTCGGCCCACGGACTGCGCAAAGCAGGCGCTACTATAGCAGCTGAGAACGGCGCTACTGACGACGAGCTTATGGCAATCTTCGGTTGGACTACCAAGCAACAGACGACGCTCTACACCCGAAATGCGAATCGTAAGCGTCTGGCTGGCAATGCGATCCACAAGCTGTTGCCGGAGCAAATGGAGAACAAAGTTGTCCCACCAAAACCGGGCTTGCAAAAAGTGGGGCAAAAAGTGACAAAAAAGACAATAAAATCAATGTCATAATTTGCGAATGGTGGGCCCGGAGGGACTCGAACCCCCAACCAAGCGGTTATGAGCCGCCGGCTCTAACCAATTGAGCTACAGGCCCCACGCAACACAGCACCTACCCTAAAGAAAGACGGGACACAAGCTGTCAATTGCACGAGTTGCCCTAATGCGCACATATTCGATTGTCATGCATGCAACTCAAGGCACGATTCATCGAACTTGAAGCGTTCGGTTGCAATTTAACTGCATTTCAAGTCAGATAACGTGGCGTTTTGCTTTAGAGGGAACTTAAATACATAAATGACAAAGCAGAAATGGCCTCTCATGGAGACTGCTTTGCACAAGCTACCTCAACATTCTCTACAGGAGATTTTATGAACAATCGCGCTACTACCCTTCTTGCTACCTCATTTTCGGCAATCATGCTCGCAGGCGCACTTTCTTTGCCAGCCGCAGCGCAGGAGAATCAGATGACGAAGCAGACCGCGCGTATTGCGGTGACCGGTGAAGGTAAGATGAACTCTGCACCGGACATGGCCATTCTCAACCTTACCGTCTTGCGCGATGCCGAAACTGCACGCGAAGCAATGACAGCCAACAACGAAGCAATGGCCAAGGTGCTGGACGCGATGAAGAAGGCTGGAGTCGAGGAGCGCGACCTCCAGACGAGCGGCATCAACATTCAGCCACGCTACGTCTACCCAGACGACAAGAACGGCCTGAAAGAGCCTAAGATCAGTGGTTACAGCGTCTCCAACAGCCTGACCGTACGTGTGCGTGATCTGGACAAGGTCGGCAATGTACTCGATGAATCAGTGACACTCGGCGTCAATCAGGGTGGCGATCTCACCTTCGTCAATGACAATCCGGCAGCCACCATCAACGAAGCGCGCAAGCGCGCCGTAGCGGATGCAATTGCTAAGGCTAAGACACTTGCCGATGCTGCAGGCGTTGGCCTAGGTCGCGTTGTTGAAATCAACGAACAGAGCCGCGCGCCTATGCCGATGCCAATCGCGCGTCAGGCCAAGATGATGGCAGCCGCCGCACCTCAGGATTCGGTTCCTGTCGCTGCAGGTGAGAATAGCTACGATGTCTCAGTTAACGTCGTTTTCGAAATCAAGGAATAACGACAGCATAAAGGGGCGATCATTCGCCCCTTTATTTTGCCAGTCTTAGCTAACAAAAAAGCCAACCTGAGTTTTCAGGTTGGCTTTTATTCAATCCGGCTGCAATTAGCGGATAATAGGGCAACCGCGTACATTGGCGAACACAACGCCAGTTGGGCGGCCTTGGCGGAAGCCACGGACCTGAACCGATTTCCCGCGATAGACAACGCGTGCGTTACGGATACCCATGCGGTGCGCCTTCATCTTTGCACCTTCAACCGAACAGGCCGGGCCGCGACGGGGCGGACGGGCATGATGGCGATTTCCGCGATAGTCAATATTTACCACAGGGGAATGCGCTGCAGTGCTGACCGCAGGAGTTGATGCAGGCGATGCAGCATTTGCTGAAGCACCAGCGGTGAAGACAGCAGCAAAGCCAATTGCCGTAGTGACAACGAACGACTTGAGCGAAATTGCGGACATCTTGAAACCCTTTCGAACTTTTGTCAGGTGATCCTCACCCGAGACATCCGATAAGTAGCGTAGCGAATATGAACGCAAAGCCAAGTTCACGTTCATACCGCATTCAGCTTGGTAAACACCGCTATACACCGCTGCAAAAGAACATGCGAAAAAATATTATAAAACAAGCACTTGGTAAAAAAGATTAGGTTGTTGGGAAATACTGACGGAAGAACATTAAACTTAATTAATGTCCCCAATAGCACCGATTAGAGCGCATCCCGAAAAGTGTGAAACGGTTTTCGGACAAAGATGCGCGTTAAAACAGATAATTAGAGCGCCGATCTGATCCAATCAGATCGAAACGCGCTCTAAAGCATTTCCAGCAAAAGTGGGAACCGGTTTTGTGTTCGGAAATGCCTAAAAACAAATAGTTACAGCGGTTCCACCGATCTAATATTAACTGGAACCGCTGTAATCCAACGGAACCATGTGTTCGAGATATTCTTCTTCATCCGCCAATTCGTGATCAAACGCCGTCACCTTGCCACGAACGGAAACACCGGCTTCATAGATTGTGTCGGGTGAACCAGAAACGAGCGGGTGCCACCAATAAAGATCTGCACCTTCCGCAACAAGGCGGTAAGCACAGGTTGCCGGCAGCCAGTTGACCTCATAGACAATTTCCGGCGTCAGAAACACGCAATCGGGCACAGTTTTGCGGCGGTTGGGATAGTCGCTGCACTTGCAGCTATGCGCGTCCAACAGCGTGCAGGCAACCGTTGTCCAGTAAACCTGCTCGGTATCGTCATCCAGCAATTTATGCAGGCAGCACTGACCACACCCGTCGCACAGGCTTTCCCACTCATTGCGAGTCATCTGCTCAAGTGATTTGGTTTGCCAAAAGGGTTTCTTATCCATGCCGCAGCATATAGAGCAATTGCGAGCTTAGTGGCATGGGCAAATCGCCGCCCTTCGCTATTGAATGCTGAGTATTCTTGGGTTAAAGAACCCTCGTCATCCTTATGACCGTAAGCGTCTTACGTTAGGCAACGCATCAATTTAGCTGGGAACGGCTATCCATTTTTGATGTTTCGTTGCACGTTTCCCGCATAATATTCAGGAATACACATGTCTCAGTTTGAAGGCACTCGCCGCAGAAAACTGCCAGCGCGTTATGCATCTATTGTGATGCCTTTCATTCTCTCGATCATGATGACATTCGTCGTCTCACTGATCGCAACCACAAAAAACCTTGGCTTTAGCCATCCTGAGCTTGCATCAAGCTGGATGACCTCATGGGTTCTTTCATGGCTCATCGCCTTTCCGGTTCTGCTGGCTATTTTGCCAGTCGTCCGAAAAATGGTCGGCTTCATCTGCCACCCGCACTGACAAATCAAAATAAAAAGCCGCGCATTTTTGATGCGCGGCTTTTTCAATTTTGTTGCTGACGGCTTAGCGGAAAATGGCTTCGCCCTGCTCATCGACGATCTGGCGGCCCTTGTTCAGAGAAATGCTCGCAGCATCTTCGATACCGGGGCAACGATCTGCGCGAACAAAGCGGTGTTCTTTCAGCTCGCCGTTGATCGTCTTGGAAATCACACCACAGACCTGATACTGTCCACCTTCGCTATAAGGCGTCGCGATAATCAGAAATTCCTTGTGCTCCAGACGCCCAGCTTCTTTTGGCGTTGCTGGAGTTTCTTCGGTGGAACCACCACCGAAAAGACGCTTCAAAAAGGACATGTCGCTCCCTCTCTTTTTATTTAAGAACATCGCCCGAAACCGTTTCCGGCTCCGGGCGACATGCTTTAGCTATCAAGGAACGAACGCAGCTTGCGCGAACGGCTCGGATGCTTGAGCTTGCGCAGCGCCTTCGCTTCAATCTGACGAATACGTTCGCGTGTTACCGAGAACTGCTGACCGACTTCTTCAAGTGTGTGGTCAGTGTTCATGCCGATACCGAAACGCATGCGCAGTACGCGTTCTTCACGCGGCGTAAGCGATGCCAGAACACGGGTCGTCGTATCGCGAAGGTTTGCCTGAATGGCTGCATCGATTGGAAGAAGCGCGTTCTTGTCTTCGATGAAATCGCCGAGATGTGAATCTTCTTCATCACCCACTGGCGTTTCGAGCGAGATCGGCTCTTTCGCAATCTTCAAAACCTTGCGCACTTTTTCAAGCGGCATGGCCAGCTTTTCTGCCAGTTCTTCCGGCGTAGGCTCACGACCGATTTCATGCAGCATCTGGCGTGATGTACGAACGATCTTGTTGATCGTTTCGATCATGTGCACCGGAATACGGATGGTACGGGCCTGGTCAGCAATCGAACGTGTGATTGCCTGACGAATCCACCATGTCGCATAGGTCGAGAACTTGTAACCACGACGATATTCAAACTTATCAACCGCCTTCATCAGGCCGATATTGCCTTCCTGAATAAGATCGAGGAACTGAAGGCCACGATTGGTGTACTTCTTGGCAATCGAGATAACGAGACGAAGGTTGGCTTCTACCATTTCCTTCTTGGCGATGGTTGCTTCGCGTTCGCCCTTCTGAACCTGATTGACGATACGGCGGAATTCGCCGATCGAAATCGCAGTTTCAGTGGCCAGCATCTGAATTTCCGAACGCAGACGATCAATCGCACGTTCTTCCTTGGCTGCAAATTCCTTCCAGCCACGCGCCGACAGAGTGCTGACGCGGTCGACCCATTTCGGATCCAGTTCGTGGCCCTGATATTCCTTCAGGAACTCTTCGCGACGGACGCCGAAGGATTCAGCAAGACGCAACAGCTTGCCTTCGTTCTGGACGAGACGCTTGTTGATGTCATAAAGCTGCTCAACCAGCTGCTCAATACGGTTCTGGTTCAGCGACAGCGACTTCACAGCCTTGATCAGCTGATCTTTCAGTTCCTTGTAGCGGCGCTCCTGGCTCGAAGACAGATCGGCAGTTGCAGCCAGACGGCTTTCAACCTGCTGATCCTGCAACTTACGCAGCTTGCGGTACGTGTCAGCGATAAGATCAAGCGTTTCCATAACCTGCGGGCGCAGCTCGGCTTCCATAGCCGCCAACGACAGGTTGGCTTCGTCCTCGTCTTCCTCTTCTTCTTCCGCAGGCATATCGCCGCCGACATTGGTAATGTCGTCGTCGTCACGCGAACGGCGCACAGACTTGTCGTCGCGTGGCTTTTCTTCTTCCACACGTTCAACAATTGGTGCCTGCTTGGCTTCTGGGCCAGCATAAGTGGTTTCGAGATCAATGATTTCACGCAGCAGAATGTTGGATTCATTCAGCTGTTCACGCCAGATAATAATGGCCTGAAAGGTCAGCGGGCTTTCACAAAGCCCGGCAATCATCGTTTCGCGACCGGCTTCGATACGCTTTGCGATGGCGATTTCGCCCTCGCGCGACAGAAGCTCGACGGAACCCATTTCACGCAAATACATGCGCACAGGATCATCCGTACGATCAGTCGGTTCTTTCTTAGTCGTGGTAGCGGCAACAGCAGTGCCGGTCGTCTCGACCAGATCGCCGCCTTCGTCCGTATCATCATCGTTGCTGTCGTCGCGATCAGCTTCCTGCTCGTCGTCTTCAACCACGTTGATACCCATGTCCGATAGCATGGACATGGTGTCTTCGATCTGCTCAGATGTCACTTCTTCGGAAGGCAGCACGGCATTCAGCTCGTCCATAGTGACGTAGCCGCGCTTCTTCGCAAGCTTGATCATCTTCTTGACAGCATCGTCAGAAAGGTCGAGAAGCGGCCCGTCGGTCGCACCTTCGCGCTCGACTTCGGCTTCTTCGTTTTCCTTAGCCTTCGTTGCCATATTGCTCGTCTCCAGGCGACACCGGTCGCGTCTAAGATATATAGAGTGGTCAAACGGTTTTGCGAGAGCGCCGTTTAACTGTTGATTCTGCGAATAGCTGATTTCGTGTTAATGCCGAATTAACCGTGCCGTCATTAACCGATCCTGCCGTCTCCAAATTCTTGTGGGTAGATCCGGGATCAATGGTCGCCTTTAAGGCCCGCCCGGTCTTTGACTGTTGCCCATCAAGGCTAATTTCAGGAGTCCACTTAAGGAACGTTTATCAATATCAGTTCTTTAATCCTTGCTCGAACTGTCGTGATTCCGTCATTTCTGGCCCACGTCAAGAGCGACTCACCTGATTCGGGTCTAAAAAGCGAATCATTTATTGTCGCGGCGCGTTCTCACGCCTTTAAGCCGCTAAAGATTCACGAAACCCACCATTTCCGGCAGTTTCGAGTCTTTAGGCGATTCAAAGTGATTCGGGCACCATGAGTGCCTCACTTGAGTGCGGTTACGAACCGCCGGATGCGCGTCCTGAGGAAAGTCCAAAACCGTCGATAAGGGCTTCGGTAGCTTCTGCCTGAGCAATCTGTTTTTGAATATCAATAAGCCGTGCGAAAATTTCGCCCGTTTCATCGCTATCAAGCGATGCTTCAACAGCGCGCAGTTCCCTATGTAGGGTGCGCGCGCGCTGATGCAAGTGAAGCGCCTGCTTTAATGCTTCGCGGACGTCATCTTCCGCTGCTTGCGACGTGGCCGTCCATTCCCGCGTGCGTCGGACAACAGCTTCCAGCGTTTCGATCAGTTCGCTATGTCCGGCTGCGACCAGCGCCTTGCGCATCGCGAAACCATCGTCGACATGATCCGATGCCAGAACGTCGAGCATCGCCAGATGCAGAACCTTCAAAGCCTCATGCTCGAGATCGAGCGCCGCCATTGTTTCAAAGTCTTCTTCGATCAGGCGCGGGTGATTGAGCAACATCAACACAATTGCAGTTTCACGCAGAGGCGCATTACGGCCTTTGACCATATTGGACCGTGTCAGGCTGTCCGAAAAAGCCAGACGCCCGCCAACTGCGTTACCGTTGCGACCACCAGCCTGCGGACCACGGCCCTTGCCTTTGTCGCGATTAAATGCATTTCCGCCATTATTTTGCCGCCTCTGCCCGAAAAATGCCTGCGCTCTGTCACGCATTTCCTGGCTATAATGGCGTCGAATGTCCTCATTTGCGATGCGAGTGGTGATTTCACGCAAGCGCGCTTCCAGTTCCGCACGGCGTTCAGGCGTATCAAATACTCCCGCTGCCGTTTCGCGTGTCCAGATCATGTCAACCAGTGGCCTGGCATCACGCAAAACAGAATAAAAAGCTGATGGACCTTCAGCCTTAACCAGATCGTCCGGGTCTTGTCCTTCGGGAAGCATCGCAAAGCGCAAGGATTTTCCCGGCTGCAAAGTGGGCAGTCCAAGATCGGCAGCACGATGTGCCGCACGAACACCTGCTCCGTCACCATCAAAACACAGGATCGGCTCGGGGCTGATGCGCCACAACAGTTCAAGCTGCTCTTCAGTCAGCGCCGTTCCAAGTGGAGCCACCGCCTGATGAATGCCCGCCTGCGCCAGAGCAATCACATCCATATAACCTTCAACCGCGATAATGGGCTTGGCTGGCTCGCCACCCTGCGGCTGGCAGGCTTTACGCGCACGAAGGCCATTATAAAGCACGCGACCTTTATGGAAGAGCTCAGTTTCCGGGGAATTCAGATATTTCGCAGGCGCATCAGCGGAAAGCGCACGCCCCCCGAAAGCGATGATACGTCCACGCAAGTCCTCAATAGGGAACATGATGCGATCACGGAAGCGATCATAGGAAACAGCGATGCCCTCGCCATGAACGACAAGACCGCAAGCCTCGATCTGCTCTTTCGAAATGCCTTTGGCTGCCAGAAATTCCTTGAGCGCATTGCGCGATTCCGGACCATAGCCGATGCGGAATGTCTGTTGCGTCGCACTCGAAAGACCGCGATCACGCAAATAAGCGCGCGCCTTCGCGCCCGACGCACTTTGTAGCTGGCTTTCAAAAAACTGCGCCGCAAGCTCCATCACATCATAGAGCGTAGCACGCTGCGCTTCGCGCTTTTCCATTTCCGGATCACGCGCCGGCATCGGCACACCGGCCATATCGGCAACACGCTCGACGGCTTCGGGAAAACTCGCACCTTCCAAATCAGTCAGGAACTTGAAATGATCACCCGTCACCCCACAACCAAAGCAGTGATAACGACCCTTACGGTCCTCACAGTGAAAGCTTGGGGTCTTCTCACCATGAAACGGGCAACAGCCCCAGAAGTCGCCTTTTGGCGGGTTGCTCTTCTTACGGTCAAACGAAACGCGCGTTCCGATCAGCGTCGAGATCGGCACGCGATCTCTGATCTCATCAAGAAAGGATGGCGGAAAACGCATTACGATTGTCACTTTCGGGTCAGATAAGCATTACCAGCAAAACTGTGAAACGACTTTGCGTAGGATAATGCGTAAAAAATAACTACAGCGGCTTCAACGATTCAGTCGCAACTGGAACCGCTGTAACCATGGTATCCAGTGGAATATATATAGGCGTGCGCAGACACACAGTCCATCACACACAAGCGGCCCTCCCCGCTAATCACATGCTGAACGCCTCTAAATTACAATGATTGCATACAGTCGCACTGTTCATAAAACTGTCATATAGTTGTCACATTACAATTGCGACGCTTGATTTCAGAGCATTTCCGGCCCATATTTCCGACGAATATGGTTAGCCGGAACATATTTTTTCTTTATTTGTTGCGTAAGCTTAACCCAATCGAGATCCAATTCTCCTCACACCCCGAAAGGATTTTTCCGTGAACGGTTCTCTGGTCCTTTTGCATCTTGCCGGTGCAGTCGCGCTCCTATTATGGGCGACGCGCATGGTGCGAACGGGAGTGGAGCGCGCCTATGGCGATCGTTTGCGGCGCCGCCTGCGCAATCAGATGCAGAACCCACTGCTTTCTATAGCATTTGGCCTTATTCTGGCTATCGCCTTACAGAGCTCGACAGCTGTGACGCTACTGGTCGGCTCCTTTGTCGGCTCGGGTATCGTCAGTGGCGTTGCAGGTCTGATGGCCGTGCGCGGCGGTGAACTCGGTTCGGCGCTCGTTGTGAAAATCCTGAGCTACGATCTGACATTGCTGGTTCCACTATGCCTCGTTTCAGGCACAGCCATTTTCATGACGACAGAGCGACGTGACTGGCGACAAATCGGGCGCATTCTCGTCGGCATCGGTTTGCTCATCATGTCACTGGAAATGACAGGACAGGCGACAGAGCCACTGCGTCAGAGCGAGCTTCTGCCCGTCATCGTGGATTATCTCTCCAGCGATCCCGTGACCGCCTATCTGCTGGCAGCCTTGATGACCTGGCTGTTTCATTCAAGCATCGCGGGTGTCATCCTGCTGACTACTTTTGCATCGCGCGGACTGATCACGCCGGAACTTGCTGTGGTCATGGTGCTTGGCGTCAATCTTGGTTCGTCAATCATCGCGCCGATCCTGACCCGCAACGCACCACCCGAAACCCGAGTCGTACCGCTTGGCAATCTTTTGATGCGCGGCGCTGGCTCGCTACTCATGCTGATCCTGTTTGAGACGTTTAAGCCGTCGATTGGCTTCCTTGGTGGCGACCCTGTTTCACAAGTGGTCAACGCCCACATTCTGTTCAACGTTATCGTCATGGTCGCAGGCATTCCATTGTCTGGACTGGTGCTCCGTGCGACTGAAGCGTTGGTTCATCTCAATTCAGACAAGAACGCACCCGCCCAGCCGCTTGAAGTCGAAGAGTACAGTGCTCTTGATAATGCCGTTCTTGATCGTCCTTCACAGGCGCTCGCCAATGCAACGCGCGAAGTTGTTGGCGTTTGCGATACAATTGAAGTCATGTTGCGCCGGATTATCGATCTCTACGAAAAGCCGGATCAGGCGCGCATCAACGAACTGGCAAGCCTCGACGACCGGGTCGACAAGAAACATGCTGCCATCAAGCTTTATCTCACCAAGCTCGCAAGCAAAGACCTCGACGAGTTTGAAGCTTTGCGGATGCAGGAACTGATGGGCGCATGTGTGAAGCTCGAACAGGTTGGCGATATCATCGTGCGAAACATGCTCGCGCATGTGCAGAAGAAGATGGATCACAATCTCGAATTCACCGAAGAGGGCTGGAAGGAACTGAGCCATTTCCACGCCATGGTGCTTGCCAACGCCCACATGGCGTTCAATGTCATCGTCTCGCGTGATGGGCGGACTGCCCGCCTGCTCGTGCAGGAGAAAGACAATCTGCGCGATCTGGAAAAGCAGACGAGCATGCGTCACTTCTCGCGGCTGCGCGAGGGTTCAACCCGAAGCATCGAGACAAGCACCATCCATCTCGATACCATTCGCGATTTGAAGCAGATCAATTCGCTGCTCGCATCAATGGCCTATCCAGTCCTTGAAGAACAAGGATTGCTCGGCTCGACACGATTGAAAACAGCGAAGCAGAATTAGAGCGCCGTGCGCCTTCTTGGGCGCACAAAGGTCGCTCTAACACTCTATATTTACAGCATAATTTTATCTTAAACTGATTCAAGTTTAAGGAATTATGCTGTAAAAAAGCCCCGCTTCGGCGGGGCTTTTTCATTGAAAACTTAGACGCTTCTACTGAAGAAGCGTTTTCACCAGCGTGCTGGCCTTGGTGAAATCCATCTGACCAGCATAGCGCTCTTTAAGAGCTGCCATCACCTTGCCCATGTCTCGCAAACCTTGTGCACCGATCTCGGTGATTGTGTCCGCGCAGGCTTTTTTGATTTCATCATCGCTCATCTGCACAGGCAAAAAGTCATTGATGATAACAATTTCTGCACGCTCGCCTTCGGCAAGCTCAATACGGTTGCCTTCTTCATAAATGCGCGCAGATTCTTCGCGCTGCTTGACCATCTTGCCCAATATGCCGAGCAACTCCTCATCGCCGACCGGGTCCTTGCCAGCGCCACGATTGGCAATATCACGGTCCTTCACCGCAGCCATGATCAGACGCAATGTCGATAGGCGCAGCTTATCCTGAGCCTTCATAGCCTGCGTGAGTGCCTGAGAAATCTCCTGGCGAAGCATACGTCTCTCCTGACGGTGTTAGCGCATATCGCCAAAAAGCAAAAAACTCGCTTTTCCAATGACGTCATGCGTAATAATGAAAAATCAGAGCCCTTGTATCCAGAACCGGGCCCATAAAGCAATCACACGCCTAATCCGACCTGTCAGAACAACCATCATAGAAAGAATGAGGCATTACTCTCACAATTTCCTGAAAAGCTTGCGTTCAAACGATTGACCACGCGCTCAAGTTTCTCTATTGCTCGAGGCTTAGCAGGACATCGGCATGTGCTCGCGGCGGGAAGTTTAATCCCCGCTGCTTTTTGGCGCATATATGGCCCCATAAACTCCATTTTTCAAGCTGTCTGGCATCGGGCGGCTGAAACACGGATACATGCCGCATGACTGATAACGTAGAACGCGCGCCAGACGGCAAGCGCGAAACCTGACAGGAGTGCACGCCATGACCGAAGCCACATCGAAGACAGCACCCTGGACGACTGCAAAGCGAACCGCCGTTCTTGTGCTTGCTGATGGCACAGTGATTGAAGGCAAGGGTCTTGGCGCAACTGGCGCAATTGAAGCCGAAGTGGTCTTCAACACCGCCCTCACCGGCTATCAGGAAATTCTGACTGATCCATCCTATGCAGGACAGATCGTTACTTTCACTTTTCCGCATATCGGCAATGTAGGCACCAATGCAGAAGACGTGGAAGACCTCACACCTGCCAACCGTCACGGTGCTGTGGGCGCAATTTTCAAAGCCGACATCACCAACCCATCCAATTTCCGCGCTTCGGAAAATCTCGATGCATGGCTGAAGAACCGCGGCGTCATCGCGCTGGCTGACATCGACACGCGCGCCCTCACCTCGCTTATCCGTGAGCGTGGCGCGCAGAATGCGGTCATCGCCCATGATCCGGACGGCAAATTCGACATCGATGCGCTCAAGGCCCGCGCTGCAAACTGGAGCGGTCTTGAAAATCTCGACCTGGCAAAAGATGTCACCATTGGCCAGAGCCTTACTTGGGACCAGACACCGTGGGCGCTGGAAGAGGGCTATGGCGAACAGTCAGCCACGCAATATCATGTTGTCGCGCTCGACTTCGGTGTGAAGCGCAACATTCTGCGTCTGCTGTCAGGCCTTGGTGCCAAGGTCACTGTATTGCCAGCCACAGCCACGGCAGAGGATGTTCTCGCCTATAATCCAGACGGCATCTTCCTTTCCAATGGCCCCGGCGATCCGGCAGCAACCGGCGAATATGCCGTGCCAACGATCCAGAAGCTCGTAGACAGCGAATTGCCAGTTTTCGGCATCTGCCTCGGTCATCAGATGCTGGCATTGGCGCTCGGTGCCAAGACTGAAAAGATGCATCAGGGCCATCATGGCGCAAACCATCCGGTCAAGGACTACACCACCGGCAAGGTAGAAATCGTATCGATGAACCATGGCTTTGCGGTCGATTCCGACAGCCTGCCTGAGCATGTCGAGGAAACACATGTTTCGCTGTTTGACGGCACCAATTGCGGTCTACGCGTTATCGGCAAGCCGATCTTCTCGGTACAGCATCACCCGGAAGCTTCTCCTGGCCCACAGGACAGCCATTACCTCTTCCGCCGGTTCATCAATCTGATCCGCGAAAAGAAGGGCGAAGCTCTTCTGCCAGAACGCGACCAGGCAGCGTGAACCGCAATCTGAATAAAGCGAATTAGAGCGCCGTGCGCCCTTTTGGGCGCACAAAGGTCGCACTAACACGCTATACTTACAGCAAAAGTGCGAAGCGGTTTTGAGTGGGATATTGCGCAAAAACGAATAGATGGAGCAGCTCCAAAGATTCATTCTTAACTGGAGCCGCTCTAACTCTTTGTCTATAAATGAAAAGGCCGGAGCTGATGCTCCGGCCTTTTTTTATCGCTTAAGCGCTTAGATACCAGTGGCCATAAACGATGCAGCCGGACGCACCCTTGCCACAACAACGACAAATGCGAGGAAGATCAGCCCAGCCCCAACGGCATAAGGCATTCCGGCAAAGACGAAAGGTGCATTCGTTCCCGTAAAAATGCTGAACAGCTGCGTGAAGATCAGCGGACCTATAATAGTCGTTATGCTCGAAACACTTGTCAGCGCCCCCTGCAATTCACCTTGAGCAGAAGGCGGCACCTTACCTGCAGCAATACTGCGCAATGGCGGGTCGGCCAAACCTTCCAGTGCAGTCAGAAAGATGACCGCATACACCATCCATCCCTGCCACGCGATTGCGTAACCAATCATGCCGAAGCATGAAAACAGCACGCCAATAATTGCCGTGCGCCTTTCGCCGAGAACCGGCAGGACCCTTGGAAGCACGAGCGCCATGACAACTGCCGCGCCAATGCCAAAAAGGCCAAGCGACAAACCGATCTGCGCTTCGCTCCAGTTGTAGCGATAGGCACCCACGAATGCCCAGACCGATGGATAAACCGCATGGGCAAGCCAGAACAGAAAGAACACTAATATTACCCAGCCGATGCCTGGATAGGTCTGCATCTGTTTAAGCGCACCTAGCGGATTGGCGCGGGCGATCTGGAATGTGCGTCTGTTTTCCTGTGACAAGGTTTCGGGCAACAGGAAATAGGCCAGAATGAAATTGACGAACGACAGAAATGCCGCCCCGTAAAACGGTATACGTGGGCCAAATTCGCCGAGTAATCCGCCCAGAACCGGCCCAAGTGCAAAACCTACCCCGAAGGCAATGCCGATAAGACCAAAATTGCGTGCACGATTACTGTCATCGCTGACATCGGCAATATAGGCAGACGCGGTAGCAAAACTGGCACCACTGATACCTGCCAGCACACGACCGATAAACAGCATCCAATAAGTGGTTGCGAGTGCACAAATCAGATTATCAATCGCAAAGGTGAAGATCGAAGCCAGCAACACCGGGCGCCGACCAAAGCGATCACTGAGATTACCGATCATCGGTGCAAACAGAAATTGCATTGCCGCATAGACCAGCAACAACCAGCCGCCATCAACGGCGGCCGTACTGATATCCGCTCCAGTGAGTTCTTCAAGATAAGTCGGTAGAACCGGCATAATGATTGCAATGCCGATAATATCGAGAAAAAGGGTCATAAAGACGAGTAACAAGCCCCGCCGCACAAACTGGGGATTATGCATGGAACACCTGAAATGCACATGCGGACAAACCGCAACAAAGCATAATAATTTGATTGTTGGAAAGAATCGCGCGCAATCGCCGCTCAAAACTGAGCGTCACGAATGGCTGACAAAAAGGGCCGCGCTGCCGTTAAATTTTACAGGGAAAATTATTCCACAGCAAGCCTGATGCTCGGTAAAATTATTGCGGGCCGTCGCCTATCGCCCATATAAAAAGGCGGCCTAAGCCGCCTCTCAGTCCTATCATAAGAACCAGTTAGATATCACCGCTGAATGTATCGCAGGATTCAATCTTTCCGCTTTCAAAACCACGCCGGAACCATTTGGCACGCTGTGCCGATGTGCCGTGGTTGAAGCTTTCAGGTACAACATAGCCCTGACTTCTCTTTTGCAGCGTATCGTCGCCAATCTGGTGGGCGGCATTGATTGCTTCTTCGAGGTCGCCTGCTTCCAGAATACCTTTCTGATCCGTGTAATAGCCCCATACACCTGCAAAGCAGTCTGCCTGCAACTCAACACGCACCGACATCTGGTTAGCCTGTGCTGGGCTCATCTGCTGACGCATCTGATTGAAGCGCGGAAGAATACCGAGCAAGTTCTGAACGTGATGCCCCACTTCATGCGAAATCACATAGGCATTGGCAAAGTCGCCGGATGCACCAAACTTATTGGCCAGTTCATTGAAGAAAGTCAGATCAAGATAAAGCTTGCGGTCACCGGGGCAATAAAACGGACCAGATGCCGAAGAGGCCATACCGCAGGCTGAACGCACGCCATCGGAGAACAGGACCATTGTTGGTGGCGTATAAGTCTGCCCGCGCGACTGGAAAATGCCGCTCCAGACATCTTCTGTTTCGGCCAAAACAGTGCGTGCAAACTGTGTCGCCTCATCATTGGCAACCGTGCCACCTTCAGCCGCAGTACGGCCACTGCTCTGCTGGGTCTGAGTGGAGTTGATACTGCCATCACCGAATAGAAGCGGTAGTGGATCAATGCCAAACGCACGCAACACAAAGAACATCACGACGAGAATGAGAATCCCGGAAATACCGCCGCCGCGAACGATGCGAAAACCCGGCCCACCCATTCCGCCGCCACCGCGACCAAAACCACCACCGAGGCCACCGCTTTGCTGGCCCCGTACATCTTCCACATTGTCGCTTTGTCTACGGCCTTGCCAACGCATTGACCAACTCCCCTTCACCGTGCCGTCTCAGACAAAGACAGCAGCAATCTATTGCATGCAATTGTCGCACAAACAGTTGGCACAGCAACATAAAAAGTAAATGGCAACTTCAATCACAAACAAAGACATGGCCGCAACATAAGAAGCGACTAAAGCATGTCGCGCTCAAATGGATTCACTTACCGTTCGCGAACATGCGACAATTGAAAGAATCCAGAGCGAGCACCGTGGGTGGGATTAAGCGCAACACGCTCTAGAGGTTGCAAATCGGAGCCATGATCGAGAATTTTCGTGAATGCTCGCATTTTCTTTGAAATAAGGGCAATTGTGGGGTTCCGCTTTGCACCATCATTGCCTATAAGGCCCACTTAGCCCACAGAATATACTTCTGCCAACCCGCCGGAAAACCGTGCGGGCTTTTCTGGCAGGCTAAAAGCATGTCTCTCAAAAGTGGGAACCGGTTTTGAGGCCAAGATATGCGCTAACACTAATAAGCAGGATATGCCCATGCCGAAACGTACAGATATCAAATCGATCCTGATTATCGGCGCGGGCCCCATTGTTATCGGCCAGGCATGCGAGTTCGATTATTCGGGCACGCAGGCTTGTAAGGCGCTCAAAGAGGAAGGCTATCGCATCATCCTCGTCAACTCCAATCCGGCAACGATCATGACCGATCCGGATCTGGCAGATGCGACTTATATCGAACCGATCACTCCGGAAGTTGTTGCCAAGATCATTGCCAAGGAACGCCCTGACGCGCTCCTGCCGACGATGGGCGGACAGACCGCACTCAACACCGCGCTTTCGCTGCGCCGCATGGGTGTGCTTGAACGCTATAATGTCGAGATGATTGGCGCGCATGCCGAAGCTATCGACAAGGCAGAAGATCGTGCGCTCTTCCGCGAAGCCATGGAAAAGATTGGCCTCGACACACCGACCTCGATGCTCGCCAACGCGACCGAGATCAAGGAAGAAGATCGCAAGCGCCACGAAACCAAGCGCAACGAAGTCAAAGCGCAATATTCCGGTGATGATCTCGACAAGGCACTCGACAAGCTGGAAACCGAATGGCAGCTCGGCGAAGTTGAGCGCAAGCAGCGTTACATGAGCCATGCGCTCGCCAAAGCCGCACAGGCCATGGACGTTGTTGGCCTGCCAGCCATCATTCGCCCGAGCTTCACGCTCGGCGGCACAGGCGGTGGCATTGCCTATAACCGCCAGGAATTCTTCGAAATCATCGAACGCGGCCTCGACGCGTCGCCAACCACCGAAGTTCTGATCGAAGAATCGGTTCTCGGCTGGAAGGAATATGAAATGGAAGTCGTCCGCGACAAGGCGGACAACTGCATTATCATCTGCTCAATCGAAAACCTCGATCCAATGGGCGTGCATACGGGCGACAGTATCACGGTCGCCCCTGCGCTGACGCTGACCGACAAAGAATACCAGATCATGCGTAACGCCTCGATTGCGGTGCTGCGCGAGATCGGCGTTGAAACTGGCGGCTCCAACGTTCAGTTCGCGATTAACCCAGCCAATGGCCGTATGATCGTGATTGAAATGAACCCGCGCGTATCGCGCTCCTCGGCGCTTGCATCGAAAGCCACTGGCTTCCCGATTGCAAAGGTCGCAGCCAAACTTGCAGTCGGCTACACACTCGACGAACTCGACAACGACATCACCGGCGGCGCAACACCCGCATCGTTCGAACCGTCGATCGACTATGTCGTCACCAAGATCCCACGCTTTGCGTTTGAAAAATTCCCTGGTTCCTCGCCGATCCTGACCACTGCCATGAAATCGGTCGGTGAAGTCATGGCCATTGGCCGTACTTTCCAGGAAAGCTTGCAGAAAGCGCTGCGCGGTCTGGAAACAGGCCTGACGGGTCTTGATGAAATCGCCATTCCAAACATTGAGGAAGGCGACGAGAAGAACGCGATCCGCGCCGCAATCGGCACGCCAACGCCAGACCGTCTGCGCATGGTCGCACAGGCAATGCGCCTCGGCCTCAGCACCGAGCAGGTGCATGATGTCTCCAAAATCGATCCATGGTTCCTTGAACAGATCGAAGGCATCGTCAACACAGAAGCCCGCATCCGCGAACATGGTCTGCCGCAGGATGCCGAAAACCTGCGCATGCTTAAAGCTATGGGCTTCTCCGATGCGCGTCTTGCAGGACTGATCGGCAAGGATGCAGAAGATGTCGCAAAGCTGCGTAATCAGCTCGACGTGCATCCGGTCTATAAGCGCATTGATACCTGCGCAGCCGAATTCGCATCGCCAACCGCATACATGTACTCGACCTATGAAACGCCTTTCGTCGGTCAGCCGCGTTCGGAAGCCGAAGTATCGGATCGCAAGAAGGTCGTCATTCTCGGCGGCGGTCCAAACCGTATCGGTCAGGGCATCGAGTTCGACTATTGTTGCTGCCATGCGGCTTTCGCGCTCAACGATGCTGACTATGAAGCCATCATGATCAACTGCAACCCGGAAACGGTTTCAACAGATTATGACACGTCCGATCGCCTCTATTTCGAGCCATTGACGGCAGAAGACGTACTTGAAATCCTGCGCGTTGAGCAGGAGAAAGGTACGCTACATGGCGTCATCGTTCAATTCGGTGGCCAGACACCGCTCAAGCTTGCCAATGCGCTGGAAAAGGCTGGCATTCCGATCCTCGGAACGTCACCTGACGCTATCGATCTTGCTGAAGACCGTGACCGCTTCCAAAAGCTGCTGATCAAGCTCGGCCTTAACCAGCCAAAGAACGGCATTGCCTATTCGGTTGAGCAGGCGCGCCTGATCGTTGCTGATTTGGGCTTCCCGCTGGTTGTCCGCCCGTCTTATGTTCTTGGTGGTCGTGCCATGCAGATCATCCATGACGAGCGTGGCTTGCAGACATATCTGCTCGACACGGTTCCTGAGCTGGTGCCTGAAGACATCAAGGCGAAATATCCAAACGACAAGACCGGCCAGATCAACACGCTGCTGGGCAAAAACCCGCTTCTGTTCGATACCTATCTGACACAGGCCATCGAAGTGGATGTCGACTGCCTCTGCGATGGCAAGGACAGCTATGTTTCCGGCATCATGGAACACATCGAAGAAGCAGGCATTCACTCCGGTGACAGCGCCTGTTCGCTGCCAGTTCATACGCTTTCACCTGAGATCGTGACAGAGCTTGAACGCCAAACGGCATTGCTTGCCAAGGCATTGAATGTCGGTGGCCTGATGAACGTTCAGTTTGCTATCAAGGATGGTGAAATCTTCATCCTCGAAGTCAACCCTCGCGCATCGCGTACCGTGCCTTTCGTTGCCAAGACCGTTGGAACGCCAATTGCCAAGGTTGCGGCCCGTATCATGGCAGGCGAAAGCCTCGAAGACGCGCTCAATGCCTATGGCGGCAAGCCGCAGCCAACCGCACGTCCGCATATCGCGGTCAAGGAAGCCGTGTTCCCATTCGCCCGCTTCCCCGGCGTTGATACGCTGCTCGGACCAGAAATGCGTTCAACTGGCGAAGTCATGGGCCTTGATTACGACTACGCGCTTGCCTTCGCCAAGGCGCAGCTCGGTGCAGGCGTTGAACTGCCACGCGAAGGCACGGTTTTCGTGTCGGTTCGTGACGAAGACAAGGAACGCGTGCTTGGTGCCGTGCGCAAACTGGTCAGCATCGGCTTCAAGGTCATGGCGACCGGCGGAACACAACAGTTCCTCGAAGCAAATGGCGTAGAATCGACCAAGATCAACAAGGTCATCGAAGGTCGCCCGCATGTGGAAGATGCGATCCGCAACCGCCAGATCCATCTGGTCTTCAACACGACCGACAGCGCAAGTGCAGTCTCCGACTCCAAGTCGATCCGCCGCGCAACGCTGATGCAGAAACTCCCTTACTACACGACAATGGCCGGTGCTGAAGCGGCCGCTGAAGCCATTGCGGCGCTTAAGGCAGGATCGCTGGAAGTTCGTCCGCTTCAGGATTACTTCCGTAATTAAAGCATTTGAGGTAAAAAAGCGAAGCGGTTTTGCGTTGGATAATACGTAAAAACAAATAGTTACACGGGAATGAAAAAGGCCGCAGATGAAAATCTGCGGCCTTTTTGCTTTGTTGATTTCTTATGCCGTTGCTTCCGATTGGTGGGGCAGACGAAGGGGATCGGCCTGCAAGTCCATTTCCAGATGCAGTTGCCGCGCGAACAAGCCGTTATGGCCTAACCCTTTGCCAATATGGATGACAGCAGCTTCCTTTAAAGGACCAGTCAGAATCGCATAAGCACGCTTTCGCGCCTCTTCATCCATCCCATCGAGCGTACCATCAATCACAATCCAGCTTGGATTTTGCAGCACAAGCCGGGCGAGAGCGAGGCTTTGTTGCTCATCATCAGTCAGTGTGCGATCCCAACGCAGGACACGGTCGATCTGCGGTGTAAGCCTCTCCAATCCGGCGAGTTTCAGCACGTCCGCCACCTGATTCTTCGAGAAATCAGCGGCACTCAACGGATAGACCACCGCATCATGCAGGTTGCCGGGCGGAATGTAGGGAGCATGCGGAATAAACACCACGCGATCTCCAGCAGGCAATCCAATCCGCCCGCTCCCCCAAGGCCACAAGCCCCCAAGCGCGCGGAAAAACCGACTGCGTTCGGTTTCAGTTGCGCCTGTCACAAACAGCCGCTCCCCGGGACCGATGCTGACATTCGTCTCAACTAGATTGAGACATCCATCAGGGACCGCAATAGACAGAGCTTCGATCGTAAGCCGCTCATCCTCGTTGGTTTCCAGAACTATCTGCCGGTCGATGTGGCCAATTTCATCCATACGTAATATGGCTTGTCGAAAGCTCGCCACGCGCAGCAATGTTGCCCGCCAATCGGCAATCGCGCCAAAGTTATCGACAAACCAGCGCAGCGAATTATGCACCTGCGTAAAAGCGCCGACAGCCATCATCAAACCGCCGAAGGTCAGTCCACCCGAAAAATAGACAGGTGCGGCAACAAGGATCGGAGCAACAATGGTGAACCAGCCATAGCCTGCCGTGACCCATGTCAGATTGGTTGTGGCAATAACAATTCGCTTGATGGCAACCAGCACCGCGTCAAGATCCAGGTCCAACCTGCGGCGCTCATCAGCCTCGCCTCGTGCCAATGTAACAGCATCGATATGCTCATTCACCCGCATCAACGAGAAGCGAAAATCGGCCTCGCGCGCATAGCGGTTGGCATTGTGATTAACGAGACTGCGGCCAACAAACCAGGACAACAGCGACGCAGAACCCGCATAAAAAACCGCCGCCCAAACCATATAGCCCGGTATGGAAAAACTATAACCCCAAAGATGGAATACAAAACCGCTCGACAGAGACCACAGGACGCCAACAAAGCTGACGAGAATGACGGTGGATTGCAGCAGATTGATGCCAAGATCGCTCGTAGTCTCGGCAAGATGACGCGCATCTTCCTGCAATCGTTGGTCCGGGTTGACGCCAATTTCGCCAGCTTTCGCAAGACGGAATGCCCGCCCCGGCTGCAACCACTCACCCACCAGATCGCGCGCCAGTCCTTCTCGTAGCTTTAGCTTGAACATTTGGTTCAGCCAGGTCTGGGACACGTTTAGAAGAAGGACCGATCCGGCGATGGCAAAAAAGATCAGAAGCTGATGAAAGAAGGCGCTCAGATTGCGATCTGACAGAGCATTGTAGAACGGGACATTCCAACGATTGATGGCGACCTGCCCCACAGCAATCAACACAATCAGAACGAAGATACCAGTGCCCAGCGCGATCAACTGGTTGCGAACCGGCGATACCCAGAACGCACTCATCATCATGCGCGCTTGCGAGAAAAGATCACTGCCGTCTTGCATGCCGCGATCAGCTTGCTGATGCGCACTATCGAGCCCTTGCGGCTTTTTCTGCTTTGATTTCGGCACCAAGTCTTTCCTCATCAAAATCGTTTAGGGCAGAAGTGAAACGTTGCGGGCAAACCCAGCTCTAAAAACAAGACTTCATCGAGTTGTTCTTAATCAATTCTGATCACGCCCTATAGCAATATTTTGGAACTTTTGCGTGACCCCGGACCCTGTCACGATAGTACAAAGTACAAATCGCGCGAAGGCTTCCGATGACCACATCCACTAAAGCAATTGATAAAGTACTGATTTATGCCACATGGAACGGAAAGCTGCTCGTTTTCCGCGAACCGGAAAATCCAGACACACCGCTGCAGGTTCCAGGCGGAACTGTCGATGAGGGCGAAGAAATCCAAAGCGCAGCCTATCGTGAGTTTCACGAAGAAACTGGTATTTTCAAAACGTCCGGCATGCGTCATCTGGAAACTTTGACCTACAACTATATCGAACCTTTTCACATTGAAACACACCGTCGTCACTGCTTCCATCTACCTCTGTCGGGCAAATTTCCCGAGGAATGGCACCAATATGAAATGTTTCCTTGCGACGGAAACAAACCAATTCTTTTCAAATTGTTCTGGCTACCCTTGCTGGAAGCAAGTGCTCGCATTGACCTGGGAATGGGGAAAAGCATTACAAAAATAGGCCTTTAGAGATAGCGCCGCCTATCTTGTGTTGGTCAAATTTGTCGCATATAGTCTTGTCATCGATTTTTCGGTCAAGTGACTTTGCGACCCGCCCGGCCTGCCGTGCTTCCTGACGATCTCCTGTCCATAAATTCGATTCACAGGGACGTGTGCGAAGCATACGGACTAACTACTACTAATGTTACAAAGGAATTTCCCATGGCTACGGGAACAGTTAAGTGGTTTAACACGACCAAGGGCTTCGGCTTCATTCAGCCTGATCAGGGCGGCACGGACGTATTCGTTCACATTTCCGCTGTTCAGCGCGCTGGTCTGGCCACGCTCGATGAAGGCCAGAAGGTTACGTACGAAATCGTACAGGACCGTCGTTCGGGCCGTTCGTCTGCCGACAACCTCGTCGCAGCATAATTTTTGCCGAATAGGCAAATGAAAGGCGGGGCATTGCCCCGCCTTTTTGTTTGTCCGCATTCTTATTCATTGTCGTTCAGATTTTTGCCAGCGCGCTTGCACCCAGAATGAGAGCTGCGATCAGTGCCGCACCGGTGCGGACATGGTTCCATAGCGTCCAGTCCCGAACGTAAGCGAGCCAGACGTCAGCTGACGTGGCAGCATTTGCATCAATCGCAGCAAGCTGATTGTTCAGCGGCACATTCAGGACCATTGTCACCCCGATGGTACCAATGAGATAAACGGCAGCACCGATCATTACCCATTTCGACAGGCTACCAAAGCCCAGCAGACCCAGCGCAATAATCGCCAGACACAATACTGCCGTTCCAAAAAACGCAGCGAAGAACGTGCCGTTGATGACTGTGATGTTGATCGATTGCATTGCCGATATGCCCGCATTGGCTGGGATACGCGCCAATGCCGCCATTACAAAGCTTGAAAATGCATAGAAAATGCCGCCCGTTATGGCGCTACCCCATGCTGTCAGCAGAACAAGCAGTTGAAAACTTATTGTCATGACTGTCCCTCCCATGTGCCTTCACCGGCAGCCTTGCGGGCAAAATCTGCAAACCGCCGCGGCGTGCGTCCGAGAGCTTCTTCCACGCCATGCGCCACACTCGCATTGCGACCATCGAAAAGCTCAGTGAAAAGATATCGCAAAAGCGTTATGACATCTTCAGGCAGCATCTGTTCGCGCAGGACCACTTCATAGTCAGCAAACGAAACGGGATGAAACGACAACTCTCTACCTGTCGCTTGGGCGATCTCGTTTACAGCATCACTGAAACTGAACAGTTCCGAACCGGTCAGTTCATAGAGCCGATTGCGATGCCCCGTTTCCGTAAGGGCGGCAACCGCGACATCAGCGATATCGTCGGCATCGATGAATGGTTCTTTCGTGTGACCAACCGGCAGCGTCAGCGAGCCTGAAAGTAACTCATCTCGCATGTAGTTCTCACTGAAGTTCTGCATGAACCAGCTTGCGCGAAGCACGGTCCAGTCCAATCCGGAAGTTTGAAGAACCTGCTCTGCAGCCTCGGCCTCCTCCTCTCCTCGCCCGGAAAGAAGTACGACATGGTTCACGCCTGCCTTCTTCGCCGTCGACAGGAACGCGCGGATGACATCCACGGCACCCGGCAAGGCCAGATCCGGCTGATAGGTGACATAGGCATTCGTGATACCTTCAAGCGCCGCGGCCCAGGTAGATTGATTGTTCCAGTCAAAAACTATCTCGGTACTGCGCGATACGGCGCGAACCGAAAGCCCCATCCCTTGCAGCCTTTCTGAAACCCTCCTGCCGGTTTTTCCGGTAGCCCCAATCACCAGAAAACGATCATTCAGATCCGTATTCATCTTCATCTCCCAAAATGTGAGTAACTCTCATATTTACAATATGTGAGTAATCCTCATATTCTGTCAAGACGAGAATGTGAGTCGGTCATGAAGCAGAATTCAGGCACGGAAACAGAAGTTATGGGCGCGGCCATCCTGCGCCGCACTCCTAGTCAAAGCCGCGCACAGGAAAAAATCCGGCGCATAGCAGAATGCGCCACTGCGCTGATCGCCGCCAAAGGCAGCGACAGTCTCAAGATGAGCGAGATTGCACAGCAGGCAGGCATTTCGATCGGTGCGCTCTATCAGTATTTTCCTGATAAAAGCGCGCTGATCCGCTATCTGTTTGAAAGCTGTAATGCGCAGTCCCGTCAGTGCATCGAAGACGGCCTTGCAGCGGCGAGTTCGGTCGACGAACTGATCGTGGCATTCAATGCATTGATTGACGAATATCTGGCGTTGATGCGGCTGGAACCCGCAATGCGCGACATATGGTCGGCCACGCAGACCGATAAAATATTGTCAAAGCTGGAGATCGCCGAGAGTCGACAGAACGGCAAGTTGCTCGCAGATACGATCCGTAGGATTGTTCCCGCTAGAGAGTCGGCACAGTTGGACGAAACCGCTTTCCTGCTGATGCATTTTGGCGAAACCACCATGCGCATCGCCGTCGAGGTCTCGGAAAACGAATGCGATGCGTTGATAGCGGCCTTTAAAATCATGGCCACGCGAAGCTTGCTAGACCTCATGGCGGATTAGAGCATTTCCAGCGAAAGTGTGAAGCGGTTTTGCTTTGGATAATACGTAAAACAAATAGCTAAAGCATGTCGCAGTTAAATGGATTCATTTAACGTTCGCGAACATGCGGAAATTACAAGAATCTAGAGCGAGCACCATGGGTGCGATTAAACGCGACACGCTCTAGGGTCCAGACTCAATTGAGCCACCATGTGACGATGGCAGCGATATAGCATGTGGCTGTAAAGTTCAGCATGAGCTTGTCATATCGTGTCGCGACCCTCCTCCAGTCCTTGAGGCGGCAAAAGGTGCGTTCGATGATGTTTCGGCGGCGGTAGGCAATTGGGTTGAAAGGTTTGATCCGCTTACGGGTCGGATTATTTGGAATGACCGGTTCAGTGCCGCGAGCTTTGAGAAAATCGCGTAACGCGTTGCTATCGTAAGCCGTATCGGCAGCGCACAGGTTGCTTGGCGGCAGTGGCTCAAGCAGTGGGATGGCAATGGGAGCGTCACCGCGCTGCCCAGGGGTTATTCTCAGTGCGACTGGGCGGCCACAACCATCGACAACAGCATGTATTTTTGTCGATCTGCCGCCTCGCGATCGACCGATGGCTTGAGCTTCCGCCCCCCTTTTCCGCCAGCAGCAGATCGGTGCGCCTTTGCGGTGGTGCTGTCGATCATGTGAATGTCGCGATTGGTCGTCTGCACCAGTGCTTCGAATAGTTGCCGCCATATGCCTTTGGCAGACCAACGATGGAAACGATTGTAGATGGTTGTCGAGGGACCGTAGACAGCGGGGCAATCCTGCCACCGACAGCCAGTGCGCAGCACATGGATGATGCCGCTAATCACCCGGCGGTCGTCAGTTCGATGCGCGCCGGGTTGGTTCGTTGGAAGCAAAGGAGCGATCACTGCCCATTGCCGATCATCAAGCCAGAATTCTCCTGCCATGCTCCAAAACTCCCGTTATCAGGAGAGTGAATCATGAAGAAGTAATTTGATCAAATGTTTAATTGGGTTTGGAGCCTAGAGCGGCTCCAAAGGTTCAATCTTAACTGGAACCGCTCTAAAACCCTTATGGCAACCAGTCCAGCGATACATGCCCCTCATCCGCAGCAACGCGGGCAAGCCATGCATTTACAGCCGGATATCGCTCCATGTTGAAACCACCTCGATGCGCCTCATGCGTATAGGCATAAAGCGCGATGTCGGCGACAGTCAGGCTGTCGCCAACGAGAAATGGTGTCTTGTTCAGCTGCTCTTCCATAACACCAAGGGCTTTTTCGCCACCAACAAGTGTTGATGCGAGACGTTCAGGCGTCGCGTCATGCGCCCGCTCTGGATAGACCATCAAGGCGCGGCGCACAGCGACATAAGGTTCATGGCTATATTGTTCGAAGAACAGCCATTGATAAACTAACGCCCGCTCATAAGCGTCTTTCGGCAGATAGGGCGTTCCCTCTGCTAGATGGAGAAGAATGGCATTCGATTCGGCAAGGAAGCGACCGTCTTCCAGCTCGAGCAGCGGAACTTTGCCATTGGGGTTTTTCGCCAGATATTCGGGCATTCGCGTCGAACCGTCGAGGGAAGACACAGTGACATGCTTGAACGGCTTGCCGAGTTTCGCAAGCAAAAGCCGTGGCTTATAGCAATTTCCGGAATCTGGCTGTGAATAGATTGTGAGCATCTGCTTCTCCTGTGCTGGTATAACATCTTTGCATCCGTGCAGCCTGTCCAATCAGTTTCATTGAAACAATATGTTCGCGGCATTGATGGATCAGAACTTTTCAGCAACACATTCTCGCGAGAAACCCGAATTTATTGCGAAACTGCAAAGCTTTTGTTGCGATTCGTGCGCCAATGCGACATAGAAAGTCCGCAAAACCGGACCGTGCCCGGTGCCGGTTATCTGATCCTGCCATCTATGGAGATCTATCATGGCATTTCTCGCCGACGCCCTTTCTCGTGTAAAGCCATCTGCGACCATCGCGGTCAGCCAGAAAGCACGCGAACTGAAAGCCAAGGGCAAGGACGTGATTGGTCTCGGAGCGGGAGAACCCGATTTCGACACACCAGACAATATCAAGCAAGCGGCCATCGACGCGATCAATCGCGGCGAAACCAAGTACACCCCTGTTGCTGGTATCCCTGAGTTGCGTCAGGCTATCGTCGCCAAGTTCAAGCGCGAAAATGGCCTCGACTATAAGCCTGAGCAGGTCATCGTCGGCACTGGTGGCAAGCAGATTCTGTTCAACGCTTTCATGGCTACACTGAACCCTGGCGATGAAGTTATCGTCCCTGCTCCATACTGGGTAAGCTACCCGGAAATGGTTGCCATCAACGGTGGCACGCCTGTTTTCGTCAACACGCGTCAGGAAGATAACTTCAAACTGACAGCAGCTGATCTTGAAAAGGCGATCACGCCAAAGACCAAGTGGCTCATTTTCAACTCGCCGTCGAACCCAACCGGTTCCGCCTATACGGAAGCAGAACTGAAGTCCCTGACTGACGTTCTCGTGCGTCATCCGCAGGTCTGGATTCTGACCGACGATATGTATGAGCATCTGGTGTATGGCGATTTCGTCTTCACGACACCTGCGCAGGTCGAGCCTTCGCTTTATGATCGCACGCTCACCATGAACGGTGTATCGAAGGCCTATGCAATGACCGGCTGGCGTATCGGCTATGCAGCAGGTCCATTGCAGCTCATCAAGGCCATGGACATGGTTCAGGGTCAGCAGACCTCTGGTGCCTGCTCCATCGCTCAGTGGGCTGCTGTTGAAGCGCTGAACGGCACACAGGACTTCATTCCGAAGAACAAGGAAATCTTCCAGGCTCGTCGTGATCTGGTTGTCTCCATGCTCAACCAGGCCAAGGGCATCAACTGCCCGACACCTGAAGGTGCGTTCTACGTCTATCCGTCATGCGCGGGCCTTATCGGCAAGAAGACTGAAGCCGGCAAGGTTATTGAGACTGACGAAGATTTCGTGAGCGAACTGCTGGAAGCAGAAGGCGTTGCCGTGGTTCACGGCTCGGCTTTCGGTCTCGGACCAAACTTCCGCATTTCCTATGCGACCTCGGATGAACTGCTTGAAGAAGCCTGCTCACGCATTCAGCGCTTCTGCGCAAGCTTGCGCTAAACACTTGAGACATTGAATGACGAAGGGGCCGAAAGGCCCCTTTTTCGTATCTGCATTTCCGAGAAAGTAAAGTGCTGGGCGAAAAGTCAAAAAAAAAGCCAGACAAATGTCTGGCTTTGAGTTTTGAAGGTGCCATTGAGGCAAACCTCCAGAGGGGAACACTCAGCCTGCGTAAAATGGGAGGAGGAAACGCAGCGCTGAGATGATCTTTATATGCACTTTGCTTATTGTTTTGGCAATGCAACTTTATGGCAATGCAGCTATGCGTTTTATGCATAGCTCGAAAACAATAAAAACATAAATAAATTCATACAGTTATACATTAACCACTGAAACCATATTCTATATCAGCACTATAATGACAGCCCAAGCCGCAGGCAGATGCAAGCCTGGCCTGCCTCTAAAAACAGCAAATCACTTCCACTGGCAACATTCACAGGGGCTGTCACGAAACTATCACCACACTGCATCGAACCTGTCACAGAAGAGGCATAGAAGCCCTCGCAAGGCCGCAGCTATCCCCGATGAATGCCCAAAACGGCACGTGCTGCGCGCACCCCTTATTCAAAAAGGAGCGCCATCTTGCGGATCGTTCAGATTACAGACACTCACCTCAGCCCTACCAAGTCGCACTTCAACAGCAACTGGTCCCCACTGGTTGCTTGGGTCGAACAGCAGAAGCCAGACCTCATCATCCATACCGGCGACTTGACCGTCGATGGAGCCGATGTTGAAGCTGACCTGATTTTCTGCCGCGACCGTATTGCAGAGCTTCCCGCTCCGGTTCTGAGCCTGCCGGGCAATCACGACATCGGCCACCTTCCCGGCAGCCACCAGCCCGTCAACCTTGAGCGCCTTGAGCGCTGGCGCACTCATTTCGGCCCAGATTATTGGGCGAAGGATTTCGGCGGCTGGCGCATTATTGGTCTCAACAGCCTGATTATCGGCGCAAATTCGGCTGAGGAAGAAGAACAGTTTCAATGGCTGGAAGCTGAACTGAACCACAGCGACGGCAGGCCGGTTGCAGTCTTTGCACACAAGCCTGTTTTCGTCGATGCGCCGAACGAAGGCGACACAGGCTACTGGGGCATTCGCCCGGCACCCCGCCAGCGTCTTTATGATCTTTTCTCAGCTCATAATGTGAAACTTCATGCCAGCGGTCATCTGCACCGCGCTTGGGCAGGCACGACCGACGGCATCAGCTATATCTGGGCACCCGCTGCCGCATTCACAGTTGGTTCGATTGAACGCGATCTGCCCGGCGAACGCATTCTGGGTGCGGTCATCCATGATCTTGATGACATCGCAAAAAGTGAAATCGTCCACATCGCAGAACTGAAACCTTACGTGATCGACGATGTCATGCACGAGGTCTATCCCCACCACACCGGCGATGGCAAAGCCACAAAGGTTGCTGAGGAGGCCAGCCAGTGAGCACGCTCACCCTCCGCGACATCAGCAAATCCTATGGCAGCAACCGTATTCTTGACGGTATTTCTCTGGAAGCGGCGGAGGGTGAATTCATTGCTCTCGTTGGTCCTTCCGGCTGCGGCAAAAGCACATTGCTGCGCATTCTGGCCGGGCTGGACCACGCAGACGAGGGCAGCATAGCCATTGCCGGGCGTGACATTACCGCAGCACATCCCGCCGATCGCAATATGGCGATGGTCTTCCAGTCATACGCCCTTTATCCGCACCTGACAGCCGCACAGAACATTGCCGTGCCGCTTGCCATGCGCGATCTGACAACGATGGAGCGCATGCCGCTCATTGGTCCACTTATTCCCAGCCAGAGGAAAAAGCGGGCTTTTATTCAGAAACAGGTCAGGGCGACTGCGACCAGCCTGAAAATTGACCATCTGCTTGATCGAAAGCCGGGTCAGATGTCGGGAGGTCAGCGGCAGCGTGTGGCTCTTGCCCGCGCCCTCGTTCGCCAGCCGGGTGCGTTCCTTATGGACGAACCGCTATCCAATCTTGATGCCAATCTGCGTGTTCATACCCGCGCCGAGATTGTCGAGTTGCATCGTCGTGCAGGTGTGCCAACTATCTACGTTACACATGATCAGGCGGAAGCGCTCAGCATGGCCGACCGCGTTGCGGTCATGATGGGTGGCAAGCTCCTTCAGATCGACACTCCAACTGCGATCTATAACGATCCAAAACACATCGAAGTCGCGCAATTCATTGGCACGCCCCGGATCAATATCCTTGATGCCGTGATCAGCGATAACGGCATCGTTCATTTTGCTGGTCACGCCATTCTGCAAGGCGTCGCAGCCCATTTCGGCACGCAAGTCCGCATCGGCATCAGACCTGAACATTTCCGTATCGTTCCGCATGACAAGACCGGCATCAGTGCGACCGTCTCACGGATCGAGTTTCTCGGCTCGGAAGTGCTCATTTATATGAAAGCGCCCGGCACATCAGTGGAACTGACGGCAAAGCTCGACCCCGCCAACGCAAAGCACATCATAACCGGCATGCCGGTGGGCCTGCATTTTGACGCCACCAGCATCTATTTGTTTGGCGATGATGGCCTGCGTTTGCGTCAACCCGCCGATAGCAACGTGACGCTTGCAGCCCGCGAAAAGGCACCAGCCCATGTCTGACGCCGCCCTTTCCCATGCGGGCGCAAGCCGTGCACGTACGGCCGCAGAAAATGCCCGCCGTCGCGAAGAACGTCTTGCGTGGAAACTCGCTTCCCCTGCGATTTTTCTGACTGTACTCCTGATCTTGCTGCCAACCGCTGCCGTGATCTTCTGGAGTTTCACCAATTTCGAGCTTGGCTATGATGGTTTCGAGTTTATCGGGCTTGATAATTATGCCGAACTCTTCAGCGACCGCACCTTCCTGATCTCGCTCAAAAACACTGTTGTCTACACCGCTATTGTGGCTCCTACCTCAGTCTTTCTCGGCCTTGGCGTAGCACTCCTTATCGAAAGCGAAGTGCGCGGCAAGTCGTTCTTCCGCACGGTTTACTTCCTGCCAGTAGCCTCACTCCTCGTCGCCATGGCAACCGTGTGGCAATATTTGCTGCACCCAACCCTCGGCCCCGTCAACGCCATGCTCGGCCTGATCGGCATCACTGGCCCCAATTGGCTTGGTTCCAGCGACACGGTTCTGACCAGTCTTGCGATGATCGGCGTGTGGCAAAGCGTTGGCTTTAACATGGTGCTGTTTCTGGCAGGCCTCACCGCAATCCCGCGCGAGCTCTACTCTGCTGCCGAAGTGGATGGCGTGAAAAGCAGCTGGGAGCGGTTTCGTCTGGTCACATGGCCTTTGCTCGGACCAACTACGCTTTTTGTGACAACGATCAGCATTATCAATGCCGTGAAGGTCTTTGAAACGGTCAAGACTCTCACAGAAGGCGGCCCGAACAAAGCCTCCGAAGTGCTGCTCTGGACTATCTATCAGGAAGGCTTCGTCTTTCTGCGCGTCGGTTATGCCTCTGCAATGACCGTGATTTTCCTCGCCGTTCTTATTGTCCTGATGATGCTTCAGTTCCGCGTTCTGGACCGTCGGACCCACTATTGAGGAACCCCGGATGACATTGGCTCGTTCTTTCCGTCTCGGAATTCTGTCGCTGGGTGCGCTGCTGTTTTTGGCACCCTATATTTTCATGCTGTCCACGGCAGCAAAATCCCAGCAGGACATTTTCTCGTCCTCGCTCTCTCTCATTCCACAGCACTGGGCGCTTTGGGACAATCTGACCAAAGCTTTGACACGCGTTCCAATGGGGCTTTTGCTGTTTAACGGTGTTGTCGTGTGTGGATTGGTTCTGGTCGTTCAGGTGGTCATCGCCATTCCCTGCGCTTATGCGATGGCAAAGTTACAGTTTCGCGGCCAGCGCACCATGATGATGCTGGTTATGCTTGGCCTTCTTGTGCCGATCCATGCAACCGCACTGCCATTCTATGTCGGTTTCAACAAGCTTGGTGTGCTCAACAGCTATTTCGCACTGAGCGCTCCGTTCTTCATCTCGGTCTTCGGTATTTTCTTGTTTCTGCAGTTCTTCCGTGCCCTGCCGGATGATCTCATCAGTGCGGCCCGTCTCGATGGCATGTCCGAAGCTGGCATTGTCATGCGGGTCATTGTTCCCAACGCATGGCCGGCCATCACAGCCTTTTCGATTTTCTCGGTAGTTGCGCATTGGAACGATCTTTTTTGGCCGCTCATTGTCGTCACCGGCATGGAACGCGCTACGCCACCGCTCGGCCTGCTTTACTTCCGCGCGGCAGAAGCAGGCGACGACTACGGAGCACTCATGGCGGCAACGCTCATCATTACGCTGCCGCTTCTCCTCGCGTTCCTTGCAGCCCAGCGCCGCTTCATCGAAGGCATCACCTTAACTGGCCTAAAGGGCTGAATTTTCCCTCCCCGTCCCACAGGAGTTACCCATGAAACGCCTTTCCAGCGCTCTCGCCGCTCTGGTTGTTGCGACAGGCCTCACCGCGCCTGCTTTCGCAGACACCACACTGAATGTGCATTACCCGATGCCCGGCTTCTTCAAGGATGTCATGGCGGACATCTCCAAGAAGTTCATGGAAGAAAATCCGGACATCAAAATCAACTTCGTCAGTCCTTCCGCGACTTACGAGGAAGGCATCCAGACCATCATGCGTCAGGCTGGCACCTCGGAAATGCCGGACATCACTTTCACCGGTTTGAATCGCTTGCGCGTATTGGCCGAGCGCAACATCGGCGTTGATATGAAGCCGCTCGTCGATAAGGAAACGGATCTTGAAGCCCAGGGCTTCACCGATCATCTGCTGAGCCTTGCGCGTGTCGGCGACCGTCAGGTCGGTCTGGCTTTCGCAACCTCAAACCCGATCATGTATTACAATGCTGATCTGGTTAAGGCTGCGGGGGGCAATCCCGACACGCCTCCAACCACATGGGACGAAGTGATTGAGCTTGGCGGTAAGATCAAGGCGCTTGGCGATGGCAATGAAGGCATCGATTTCCGCTGGCAGGGCGATGACTGGATGTTCTCTGCACTTCTGTTCGGCGCTGGCGGCACGATGCTCTCAGAAGATGAAAAGAAAGTCGCGTTCAACGGCCCAGAAGGTCTGGCAGCATTCAAGCTTGTCGATCGTATGGTGAAAGAAGGCGGTCTGCCGGTTCTGACCAAAGCGGCTGGCGAGCAGGCTTTCGCGGCCGGTAAAGTCGGCTTCGCATTCCAGACAACTGGTGCTTTGCGCAACACGATCAAGAATGTCGGTGACAAGTTCGACATGCGCACTGCCAAAATCCCACTTCTCAACGCCGAAAAGGGCCGTCTGCCAACCGGTGGTAATGCGGTCGTTATCCTGACCGAAGATCAGGTCAAGCAGAATGCGGCATGGAAATTCGCCAAATTCGCTGCCGGCCCTTATGGCGCATCGGTTGTCGTGCCGGGCACTGGCTATGTACCAAACAACGAACTGGCGGCAAAATCGGATGAATATCTCGGCAAATTCTACGAGGAAAATCCGCTGTTTAAAGCCGGTCTCAGCCAGATGTCGCTGATGATCCCCTGGTATGCTTTCCCGGGTTCCAATGGCGTTAAGGTAACGCAGACCATCGTCGATAATCTTTCGCGCGTCGTTGAACAGTCTGCAACGCCGGAAGATGCTCTCGCCGATACATCCAAGGAAGTGCAGCGTCTGCTGCCACGCAAGTAACATATGCGAAAAAGAAAGAGCCGCGCTGGATGATCCAGCGCGGCCTTTTCGTGTCATTAAACTAAAATCAAAACGTCCAGTTACGCGCCTTCGAGAACAGGAAGTCACGGAAGGCATGAAGCTTGGCAGAGTTTTTCAACGCTTCCGGATAGCAGAAGAACGTATCGAAGGACGGTATTTCCTCAAGCTCGGGCAGAAGCTGCACCAGACCGGATTCCTTGTCCGCCATATAGTCAGGCAGAACCGCGATACCAACACCGCGCTGAACGGCACGACGGATGGAGAGCAGATTATTAACCTGCAGAACTGGAATGCGCGCACTTCCATCTGAGCGACCAGCGATCTCCAGCCAGTTCAACCCGGTGAGATAGCTCGGAGCAGGTTCACCAAAAGTCACCACGCGATGCTGATCAATCTCATCGATCGAGTTCAGCTTGCCGTATTTGGAAACATAACCAGCCGACGCATAGACGTGCATATGCACAGTGAACAGACGACGCTGGATCAGATCAGGCTGCTGTGGCTGACGCAGACGGATCGCGCAGTCAGCATGACGCATGGTGAGATCCAGCTCTTCATTGTCGAGAATGAGCTGAAGCTGCACGTCAGGGTATAGCTCGACAAATTCCTGAATACGCTCGATCAGCCAGCCTGAACCCAGACCAACTGTTGTCGTCACGCGCAGGCGCCCTGTCGGCTTTTCCTTGCTTTCGGCCAGTTTCGAGCGGACGTTTTCGAGCTTCATCAGCACGTCATGCGCCGTCCGGTAGAGCGTTTCGCCCTGCTCCGTCAAAATGAGCCCGCGGGCATGGCGATGGAATAGCGGAACACCAACGTCCTGCTCCAACGCGCTGACCTGTCGCGAGATAGCTGATTGCGACAGATGCAATGTCTGTGCGGCATGGGTGAAGGACCCGGCTTCCGCAGCAGCATGGAAAATGCGCAGTTTGTCCCAGTCGAGCGGTGCGACCACCTTCTCCCCCTCTCGTTACTCCGCAGCTTCGTGCAGCGGTTCCTGTGCAGCTAACCAGCGCTCGGATTCGAGCGCCGCCATGCAGCCCATACCAGCGGCAGTCACTGCTTGCCGGTAAATATCATCGGTAACGTCACCGGCGGCGAAAATGCCTGGCACGTCGGTAGCGGTCGAATCGGGTGCGGTCCAAAGATAGCCATTTGGCTTCTGCTTGAGCTTGCCCTCGAACAAAGAAACGGCAGGTGCATGCCCAATAGCGACGAAAACCCCGTGAGTTTCATGCTCACTCAGCTCACCCGTCACGATATTCTTGAGACGAACACCCGTTACCGTTGCCCCCATTGGCGGCTTGGCTTCGGTGCCGACGATTTCATCAATAACGCTGTTCCAGATAACCTTGACGTTTTCGCGCGACATCAGGCGATCCTGCATAATCTTCTCAGCGCGGAAACCTTCACGGCGATGCACCACAGTAACGCTCTTGGCGATATGCGAAAGATAGAGTGCTTCTTCGACTGCTGTATTGCCGCCGCCGACCACAACCACATCCTTGCCGCGATAGAAGAAGCCATCACAGGTCGCACAAGCTGAAACGCCACCGCCCATGAAAGTCTGTTCACTTTCAAGACCAAGCCACTTGGCTTGAGCGCCAGTCGCGATAATCAATGCATCGCAGGTATAAACGGTGCCGGAATCGCCAATCAAACGGAAAGGCCGCGACGTCGTATCAACTTCCGTGATGATGTCATAAAGGATTTCAGCGCCAACATTCTGAGCCTGTGTCGCCATCTGATCCATCATCCATGGCCCCTGCACTGGCTCGGCATAGCCCGGATAGTTTTCCACATCCGTCGTGATCATCAACTGGCCGCCCTGCTGCAAACCGGTAATGATAATGGGCTTGAGCATCGCGCGTGCAGCATAAATCGCCGCCGTATAGCCTGCCGGACCAGAGCCGATTACAATAACGGGCGCATGACGCTGTGACATGGGAATAGTTCTCCGGTCCAAAATCGATTTAAATCGTGGGCTTTCGGCTCACCAGAATCGCCTTCGCGCCCAGCTTTGCCAATGCCCTGATATTGTGGCCAAGGTAGGTCTGCGATCCGCTGTTTGCAAGGTTGGAGCAGCATTTGCTGCGCTTTAGCCACAGCTTGTCACCATTCAGCACAATGATGCTGCATACCCACATTGCGGCTGGCAAGTTCCCGCGTTAAACACAGGACAACAAAGCAGCTTTCAAAATCGCTGGAGCCGAAGGCCATATACAAGACCGTTGCTAATATCTGTGCGCGTTTCGGCCTCGTCATGGCTGTAGCAATGCTATTGCCTGCGGCAATCGACTTGCGTGACGGCAGCGATGACTGGCTTATTTTCGTGCGTTCTGCGGCAGCAACCGGTGCATTATCAGCCCTGATCCTGTTTGCCACCCAAAACCAGAACACGCGCTTCACACCGCGCCTTGGTTTTTTGCTAACTGCATGTCTGTGGCTGACAGCCAGTTTTCTGGGATCGATCCCGCTTTATTTTTCGCATCTGCCGATCAGCTATGCGACCGCTTTCTTTGAAGCCATGTCAGGCGTGACCTCCACTGGCGCCACAGCATTGACAGGCCTCGATGAGATGCAGCGCGGAATTCTACTCTGGCGTTCGCTTCTGTGCTGGATCGGTGGTGTCGGCTTCATCGGCTTGGCGCTATTAATGCTGCCTTCGCTGCGCGCAGGCGGCCTCGCACTCTTTCACATGGAAAATTCCGACAAATCGGAAAAAATTCTGCCGCGCATGAACCAGATCGCGCTCGGCATCGTTATGGCCTATCTCACTCTGACAGCCGCCTGCATGATTGCGTATTTCGCAGTTGGCATGAGCATGTTTGACGCGATCAATCATGGTCTGGCAACAGTCGCAACGGCAGGCTTCTCGACGCACGATAGTTCATTCGGCTTTTACGAAGGCAACCGGAAGCTGCTCATCGTATCGACGGTTTTTATGGCGCTTTCGGCCCTACCATTCGTCCTTTATATCAAGGCATTTATGCCACGTCGGCTCGAGTCACTTGCCGATCCGCAGGTAAAACTGTTTTTTGCCCTCGTCATCGGCTTCAGTTTCCTTCTCGCAATTGTTCTAAGGCTTGGTTCGAACATTCCGTTTGGCGATGCACTCATCTCCGCATCGTTTCACTTCGTCTCCGTCATCACGACAACTGGCTTTACGACCGAGGATTATTCGCTGTGGGGACCACCAGCCCTTGGCATTTTCTTCCTCGCATCGTTTCTTGGAGGCTGCGCAGGATCGACATCTGGCGGCATCAAGATGAACCGCCTCATCATTCTATGGAGCCTGACACAAGCCAATCTCGCACGCCTTGTCATGCCCCATGCAGTTATAAAAATCCGGTACGGTTCTTCTGAGGTGTCTGGCGAGATCGCTCAGAACGTATTGCTCTATCTGTTTCTTTATATTGCATCGCTCATTATCGGCGCTGTTTTGCTGGCTTCCCTTGGTCTCGATTTCGTATCGGCCTTCACCGGCGCATTGACCGCATTGTCGAACGTAGGCCCAGGATTCGGGGATACGATCGGGCCTGCTGGTAATTTTTCAACGATCCACGACCCGGCACTTTGGGTACTTTCGTTTCTCATGCTGGCCGGTCGTCTTGAACTCGTAACCATATTTATCCTGTTCACACGTACTTTCTGGATGCGCTAACAACGCTTTAGACGGTTTACATCCTGTCGTTTCTTTTGGTATGAGCAGGATTAGATTGCGCTATAGCAGCGCTGAGTGTTTTATAATTACGCCTGAATGAAATTTCATTGCGCGCGGAGTTTTGCATGCCGATCAAGGCTGATCTGGACGAAATCGATTGGAAAATCCTTCGGGAGCTCCAGAATAACGGGCGCATCACCAATGTTGAGCTAGCCGAACGTGTCGGTATCTCTGCCCCTCCCTGCCTGCGTCGTGTGCGCAAGCTGGAGGAAAGTGGCGTCATTCGTGGCTATCGCGCCATACTGAATGGCAATGCGCTCGGGCAGGATCTCGTAGCATTCTGTTCAGTGGGTCTGCATCGTCAGGCAGACGCCGATCTCAAGGCTTTTGCCGAAAAGACCAAGCAGTGGCCGCTTGTACGCCGCGCATGGATGGTATCGGGCGAGTCCGATTTCTTGCTCCATTGCGTCGCACGCGACCTCAACACCTTTCAGACTTTCGTTATCGAAGAGCTGACCGCCGCTCCTAATGTGGATTCGGTACGCACAGCCCTGACCATTCGTCCTGTGAAAGACGAACCGCTGATGATTCTCTAACTCAAATATTATTGAATGAGAGAGCGATTGCGTTCATGCGCAGTCGCTCTTTTTCTTTGGACGTAATTCTAACTACTAAAAACCTGTTCATAGACTGCGCTGATGGCGTCAGCCTCTTTTTCAAGCGGGAAAGCTTCGCGAACATAGGCGAGCGCATTTTCGCCATCGCGTTGAGCCAAGGCAGGTGCGGCCAGATAAGGTTCGATTGCATCGCGCAGCGCATCACCGTCGCCAGCTGAAACAAAACTGCCCGTACCTTCCACGATCATCTCGGCATAAGCACCGGCATCGCTCGCAACCACGGCTGTTTTTGAAGCCATGGCTTCCAACGGGGTGAGACCGAAACCTTCATTTCGGGACGGCGCGACATAGAGCGTGAGACGTCGATACCAGATGCGCACATCCGGCACTTCGCCGAGAATGTGGATGCGATGCTGCAATCCGGCTGCAGCAATACGTGCCTTTAAACCATCTTCAAATGGCTGATGTTCGGCAGTCGTCCGACCTGTGATGATTGCCGTCCATTCCGGATATTTCGGCAAAAGCGCAATCATCGCATCAACAAACAGGTCCGTGCCCTTGGAGTGACGCACACGCCCAAAACAGCCAATGGCATATTTTCCGGGCAGACCTGATGCGCTGAACTGGTCTTCTTTACCAACGGGCGGATGAAACCGCTCAAGGTCAACGCCATGCATGATGACCTGATGCGGTACTTCGAGAAAACTGCCCGAACGGCCGCTGGTCGCGATCACCGCATTCATGCGGCGGATCAGCCACTTGGTGAAGGGTTTGTGATGACGTTGCGCGGCTGAAGTGAACACCAGCCGCAACTTCATACGCAGGACATCGCGCATGAAAATACCTGCAAGCATTTCGATATTCCGGCGTGCATGCCAGATACGGAAACGCCGTTTGGCAGGTTTTTTCCAGAACGAAAAAAGAGCGCCCCAGCCGAGATGCGGCAGAGTTTCAGGCAGCCCGGGACCCATCGTTGCAATTCCTAATCCCTTTGCACGCTGCAAAGGGATTAGCTGAACAATAGTCGAAGTCACACCAGAAAGGCGGCGCTTGAAGTTGGGCGCTACGACTTCGACCTCTTGAACCGGAACAAACCCGCTATTGGGCCTCTTATCTGGCATTACGATCTCAAATGAACTTGAGACCGAGAATCTCGTATGAACGCGAACCACCGGGTGCATTGACCTCAATGGTATCGCCTTCACCTTTGCCGATCAGTGCACGCGCGATTGGCGAAGAAATCGAAATTCGGCCTTCCTTCACATCGGCCTCTTGATCGCCGACGATCTGATAGACTTTCTCTTCCTCAGTATCTTCATCGATCAATGTGACGGTTGCGCCAAACTTGATCTTGTCACCGGAAAGCTTTGTTACATCAATGACTTCGGCACGACCAACCAGCTCTTCCAGCTCATTGATACGGCCTTCATTCAAGCTCTGGGCTTCCTTGGCAGCGTGATATTCGGCGTTTTCCGAAAGATCGCCGTGCGCGCGCGCTTCAGCAATTGCCTCAATGATCCGCGGACGTTCACTTTGCTGACGCGTGCGGAGTTCTTCCTTGAGGTTTTCGAAACCGCGAGGGGTCATAGGGAACTTTTCCATACCCAGTCCAGTCCTTTCCATCGCCCGCCGCGCTTCCCTCCAGGATGAGCGCGACGGCAGTTTGATTGCCCGCCTGATCCTGCTCCATGACTGGCTCAGGACACCCGTCCGGAAGGTTTAATCGCCTGCCGGTACACAAAAAGAAAACGGTCGCCGAAACACATGCTTCGGAACCGTTCAAAGTGATGTTACTGTAACTATAGCATTTTCATCGGTCATTTCACGAAGAAAAATTTAAGCCTGTTAATTCTACAAAGCTAATGCATTTCCAGTTTAAGAGGTATCGTCGGAAATGCGTCTCACTATTTGTTTTTACGCACATCTTGTTCCGAAAACGGGTTCCCGCTTTTCGGGATGTGCTCTGGCGTTCCTATTTGGCTTGAATGGGCCAGCTTGCAGGCCATTTCTCAGGACCACCATCGTAATTGCCATCGCAGTCGCCTTTGGAGCGCTCCTGCAAAAGCACAAACCGCACGTGTCCTTCGCCTGTGTCTGTGGCTTTCCAGACATCATAGATGCCACAATCGCCTAAGCCCCTGCCCTTGAAGAAAGCTGTCAGCGTCTTGCTCTGCTGCGACCAGTCAATGTTCCAAGCCTGATCGGTGACGGTTGGGCCATCGTCGGAAATCGTTGGCAACGAAATCGGCACCACCTGATTCTCGTACTGGCTGTAGAATACATAAGGCTGATTATAAGCGCCGGGCGAACCGCATGGCATTCCGATCAGGTTGAGCCCATCTGCGATCTTCGTTTCAAAGCCCCCGCCAGTGCTGAAAGAATTTCCGCTTGAAGTCCCGCACACACCGTTTTCATCGGTGAAGTCCTTGCGAATCTGCTCGGGCACCTGCTCGATTGAAGCGATGATTTTCACCTCCGGCGGTGGCGGCGCAGGGTGCCCACCTTTTGCCTGCAATGCATCGACAGTACCGGCGCGCGATTGCTGCTCATCGGCGTAGATCAAGCTCCCGATTAATCCTGAAAGTGAGTAGTTCGAGGTTTTGCCTGCGAATTTGAGTTGTAGTTTCTGACCATTCTTCATGGCATTGATCAGTTTGGTAACCGCAACCGCATCGCCATAATTGAGCCGGTCACTCTTGAGCGAGGCCACCGAGGCTTCAGTCGTCAGCACCAACGAGCCATCGACAGACAGCTCCAATTTGCCTGAAACCTTGGATGGATCAATATATGAAAGCTGCACCTCCGGCTTGGAACCGACTGCGCTGCTGCGATATAGACCAAGTGCAGGCGCGCCTTCACTCGCGACCGGAGTGAAGCTCAATGTGCAGTTCTGCGCAAAATCACATTGAACAGAGGTATCTCGGATCAGTTTATAGGCAGCCTGCGATATGCCAACGTCTGAAAGCAGCGATGTGGTTGCCACTCCCGCCAGCAGAATTGCTTTAAGCCCAAGTTTCAGAAAAAACATAACCAACCCCATAAGATTTAAAATATCAACGGACTAACACGTCGCATTTAGAGCATGATCCGACCGGAGTGAAACGAGGATCGATAAGATTATGCTTCAAATAAAAGAGTTTAGAGCGCCGATCTGATTTCATCAGATCGGCGCTCTAAAATACTGTCTTGCCGATCCAACGTGATATTTTCTATAGCATGGCCACCCCGGAAAAATGATCCAAATCATTGCGGGCGTTTTTCGTGGGGATGAAGCAACAATGACGCGCGTACAGGCAAATTTACTCCTCCTTCTGGCGGGTGTCATTTGGGGCATGGGCTTTGTGGCGCAATCCACGGCCATGGCAAGTATTGGCCCCTTCCTGTTTATCGGCGTGCGTTCCGCAATTGCAGCGCTCACCGTTTTGCCGTTCTCTATTGCTGAAGGCAGACGCTCACCGCACAAGCTCCAAAACCAGAATTATCTCTTTTTCATGCTTGTAGGAGCTACTCTTTTTACAGGTCTCGCCCTGCAGCAGATTGGGCTGATCACAACATCAGTCACCAATGCTGGCTTTCTCACTGGCCTTTATGTCGTGATGGTGCCGGTATTGGGTGTCATCCTTTTCCGCAGCTGGCCTCATCCAGTGGTATGGCCAAGTGCGGCTGCATGTCTTGCAGGTATCTTTCTTTTGTCAGGTGGAACATTAAGCGCACTCAAGCAGGGCGATTGGCTGGTCATTTGCGGCGCAGTTTTCTGGGCCATGCAGGTTCTGCTGATCACCCGCGCCAATCGTGCCGGACGCCCTATCACACTTAGCTGCGTGCAGTTTGCGACCGCAGCCGCTGCCGGCCTGATGATTGCCGCAGCCGTCGAAGACATCAACTGGAACGTCATTGCGCTCACATGGAAAGAACTGCTGTTTACAGGCGTCTTTTCATCTGGCGTTGCGTTCACCCTGCAAGCCATCGGCCAGCGCTATACCACATCAGCACAGGCAGCTATTTTCCTATCATCTGAAGCTTTATTTGCGGCTCTGTTCGGTGCGATGTTCCTGGGTGAACGCCTGACATTCATCGGCTTTATCGGCTGTGGCTTGTTGTTTGCTGCGATGCTCGCCGTGGAATTGGTTCCCATGTACTGGAAACGCAAGGCGGAACCTATCCCGGCCACTGAACAGCTTAGCCTTTAAATATCAGCGCCGCACCGCCTGCGATCAACGCAAATCCAAGCAGATGATTCCAAGTGAAGGCTTCTTTTAGATAAAAGATCGAGAACAGGCTGAAGATCACAAGTGTGATGACTTCCTGCATCGTTTTCAGCTGCGCAGCGGAATAGACCTCATGACCGATGCGGTTTGCTGGCACAGCCAGACAATATTCGATCAGCGCGATCCCCCAGCTGATGAAAATAACCGTCACCAGCGGCGTGCTGGTGAATTTCAGGTGCCCGTACCAGGCAAAGGTCATAAAAACATTAGAGCCGATCAAAAGCAGAATCGGCAGAATACTCGGCGACATCAGTGCTGACATGGAAAGAACTTTAGGGACCGGAAGGACATTGTCGCGGCTTGGCCCGAAACCGCTGCAAACAAATAGCAAAAAGGCATGAAGATTTCGCCAAAGTTATGACCACTGATTTGGCGAGAAATGACCTTATTTGCGCCATAGCCCTTAACGCACTCACTGACTGTTCGTTTACGCTTATCGACTAATATGAGCCTAAGCCCGGTTTCACAATGAAAGGCAGGGACATGAGTATTGCGTTGTCCAATCGCTTTCATCGCTATCTAATACCGGCATCTCTGGCGCTGTTCGCTCTGGCTGCCGGTTGCTCAGGAGAACGTCCGCCGCGTCCGCAAGCCGAAATCGGCAATGCTGACATAGCGCTGCCGCCCGCTCCTGTTGCTTCCGCCAATGCTCCGCGAGAAGAGCGTGTTGTTGGGTTGGCGGAAGAAATCGAAAACAATGCCAATGAGATGACGACGCAGAGCCAGCCGCATTATACCGGCGATTATGGCTTCGCAGCTCCTGTTCAAAACCCGGTCAGCACAGCCGAAAACATTTATGCAATGTCTAATTCGGATGCGGCCTGCCGGACGCGTCTGAAGCGCCTGGGTGTTGTTTTCACAGAGAAATCACCCATCAATCAGAGCGGCAGCTGCCGCATCGATAATCCTATCGAAGTCAGCGGCTTTAACAGCGGTTCAATTGCTTTCAAACCTGCCGCAACACTGAATTGTCAGGTAACTGAAGCCTTTGCGCGCTGGATCAAAGGCGATCTGCAACCATCGGCACGCCTGCGATATCTTTCCGGCGTCAATACGATTCACAATGCCGGTGGCTATTCATGCCGGACGATGAATCACCGCCGTGGCGCAAAGATGTCCGAGCATTCGCGCGGCAATGCCATCGACGTGACCAAAATTGTGCTGAACAACGGTAAAAGCATAACCGTTCGCAAACCTAGCTTCTTCGCCTTTCGCGAAAAAGGCCTGCTCAACAGCGTTCGTTCCGATGCCTGCGATTACTTCACCACGGTACTTGGCCCCGGCTATAACCGCGAACATGCCGACCATTTTCACTTCGATCTGATGCAGCGTCGGAGCGGCTATCGGGCCTGCAAATAACAAAAAGCCCGGATCAACCGGGCTTTCCATAATTATTCAGCAGGAACTGGCGTCGGCTGACCGCTCTTGTCGAGCGCTACCATCACAAACTCACCATGCGTCACGAGATCCATCTCATCCGCAAGATAGCGCTGGGCCCAAGCTTCCACACGAAGCGTAATCGACGTGCGGCCAACGCGCGTGATCTCAGTATAAACACAAAGAACGTCGCCGATTTTGACCGGTTTGGCGAAGGACATTTCACGCACTGCCGCTGTAACAACGCGCCCCTTGGCACGCTCTGCAGCACGGATGCCGCTGGCCGTATCCATCTGCGCCATAACCCAACCACCGAAAATATCCCCAGCTGAGTTGGTATCTTTTGGCATTGCCTGTGTACGTACCGTCAGCATGCCCTTGGGCGCATTAATATCGTTCATCAATAAGTCCTTTGATTGCCTGAATGCATTCCGAATAGCGTAATACCAAAGTTCAGTGAGTAAGACTCATCGGAATTTGGTTAAGCCCGTGTGGCCACTGAACATTTTCAAGGCGTGATGCGTCAGCTTCTTAGCACCTTGGTATAAAGCGGTGTTCAGCTGCGAGTATGCTGTAACCCTTGATCGAGGAAAAGTGCGACATCCGCACCGCAGCCATGCAAATCAAACATGAGGCAACACCAGGAAGATTAAAATCTTAATTATTAATCACAATAGAAATATTCATACAGACTTTAAAGTAAAAATAACAATCATCTGCTATATATGGATCTATGATATATATATCGGGGGATAGTATGAGATTAATTATTACATCTTCAATTGCTACATTAGCTCTTTTATTTGCAACAAATGCAGAAGCTTCGGCCGGGCTTGCAACTGCAAATATTAATCTCCGCACCGGTCCTGGCACACAGTATCCATCAATGGGTAGCATCCCCAATGGGGTTGTTCTGGATGTTGCAGGCTGCACAAGTGGGTACGGCTGGTGCCGCGTCAATTATCGCGGCCTTGATGGCTGGGCGTCATCAAATTACATCGCGGTTCAGACTGGCGGCGGCGGTTACACCACCAATGACAATTTTGGATCAACCGCAGCAGCTGTTGGCATACCGCTCATAGCTGGATTGGTAATCGGTTCAGCAATCAACAACAATCGATGGGATGATGGCCCTAACTGGGGTCCAGGCTGGGGGCCTCGCCCCTATCGTTCTGGATGGGGTCCGGGTCCATACCGTCCGGGTCCGGGTTGGCGTGGGCCAAACCAGTGGGGCGAGCCCCGTCCACATTGGGGCGATCGTCCCGGTTGGAGGGATCATCCCGGTTACCATCCAAACGTTTACGGACCGGGCGACCGCTGGCGCCCACACGGCCGCAGATAAAGCGTTTGAACCAAAAGCGGGAACCGGTTTTGCGTTGGATAATGCGTAAGAACAAATAGTGCGGTGCAGTTCCTACGATTCAATCCCCACTGGAACCTCTTCGAGCACTTCCTCCTGACAGCTTGATGTCAGGAGCCGTATAGATTCCGGACCGGGTGCATGGGATTTGATCCGTGCACCCTTTTCATTTGAGTTGTGAAATTCCATATTGGGTGCATGGCTTCCTCAAAAGATAAATACACTCAGGATTCGCAGAATCAGACTGGCGGCTTCGGTGAAGCACCGCAGTCCGAGTTTTCGGGCGCGCCGCTGTCCGGGTCCATTTCCGATTGGGCAAAAGAGATCAGCGATGAGGCCGTCAAGCCTCAGGCCAAGGCAAAACCTGCCAAAGCCGCGAAGTCTCCTAAAAAGGTGCCTGAACGCAGCAAGGAATCCTCGCGCAGCGCGCGCGGAACTTCGATGGGGGGCGCTGCGTCTGCTAAGGAACGCGCTGCCGCAGGTCTCAATCCAGTAGCAGGACTGGACATCAGCCTTGAAGACGCAGCCGAGTTTAATCCCTCAGGCGCGACCGCGACCGTTCAGGCACTTTCCGATCTGATTGAATCCGGCAATCCACTGTTCAAGAACGGCGAACTCTGGACCCCGCATCGTCCTGCCCGCCCGGACAAATCTGAAGGCGGCATTGCGATCCAGATGGAATCGAGTTTCGAACCATCTGGCGATCAGCCGACAGCAATTCGTGATCTGGTCAGCGGGCTGCAAGAGAACGACCGAACGCAGGTTCTGCTTGGCGTTACCGGCTCCGGCAAGACCTTCACCATGGCAAAGGTTATTCAGGAAACGCAGCGTCCCGCGCTTATTCTCGCTCCCAACAAGACCCTGGCGGCGCAGCTATATGGCGAGTTCAAGAGCTTCTTTCCGAACAATGCCGTCGAATATTTCGTTTCCTATTACGATTACTACCAGCCCGAAGCCTATGTGGCGCGGTCCGATACGTATATCGAAAAGGAATCGACCGTAAACGAACAGATCGACCGGATGCGTCACGCAGCCACTCGTGCTTTGATTGAGCGCGACGACGTCATTATCGTTGCGTCTGTTTCATGCATTTACGGTATCGGTTCGGTCGAAACCTATACCGCCATGACTTTCGAAATGAAGATCGGCGACCGGCTCGACCAGCGCCAGCTTCTCGCCGATCTCGTGGCACAGCAATATAAGCGGCAAGACATCAACTTTGTGCGCGGCTCATTCCGCGTACGTGGCGATACAATTGAGATTTTCCCGGCCCACTTGGAAGATCGCGCATGGCGCATTTCGCTGTTTGGCGACGAGATCGAAACCATCGTGGAATTTGATCCGCTGACCGCTCAGAAGACCGGCGATCTGCAATCGGTCAAGATTTACGCAAACTCCCACTATGTGACGCCACGCCCGACGCTCAATCAGGCCATCAAGTCGATACAGGAAGAATTGCAGCATCGTCTGGCCGAACTCACGCGCGCCGGCCGCTTGCTTGAAGCGCAACGGTTGGAGCAACGCACCAATTTCGACCTCGAAATGCTGGAAGCAACCGGCGTCTGCAACGGTATCGAAAACTATTCGCGCTATCTGACCGGACGTCAGCCGGGCGAGCCGCCGCCGACATTGTTTGAATATATTCCAGACAATGCCCTCGTTTTCCTCGACGAAAGCCATGTCACAGTTCCGCAGATTGGCGGCATGTATCGCGGCGACTTCCGTCGGAAGGCGACGCTGGCCGAATATGGCTTCCGCCTGCCCTCCTGCATGGACAATCGTCCACTGCGGTTCGAGGAGTGGGATGCGATGCGTCCACAAACCATCGCTGTGTCCGCGACGCCCGGCAAGTGGGAAATCGAAGAAGCTGGCGGCGTGTTTGCCGAACAGGTTATTCGCCCAACCGGCCTGATCGATCCGCCTGTTGAAGTACGGCCTGCAAAAAATCAGGTCGATGATGTGCTTGGCGAAATCCGCGAAACAGCGCGCAAGGGCTATCGCACGCTCTGCACCGTGCTGACCAAGCGCATGGCCGAAGACCTGACCGAATATCTGCACGAACAGGGCGTTCGCGTGCGCTATATGCACTCGGATATCGACACGCTGGAACGTATAGAAATCATCCGCGATCTGCGCCTTGGCGCATTCGACGTGCTTGTGGGTATCAACCTGCTGCGCGAAGGTCTGGATATTCCAGAATGCGGCTTCGTCGCCATTCTCGATGCGGACAAGGAAGGTTTCCTGCGTTCAGAAACCTCGCTCGTTCAGACCATCGGTCGTGCGGCGCGTAACGTCGACGGTAAGGTCATTCTGTACGCTGACAATATAACCGGCTCCATGCAACGCGCGATGGACGAAACCAGCCGCCGCCGCGAAAAGCAGGAAGCCTATAATACTGAGCATGGTATCACGCCTGCTTCGGTGAAGAAGAATATCTCGGACATCCTGAATTCGGTTTACGAACAGGATCACGTCCGCGCCGATATTTCCGGCTTCGCCGAACAGGGCGCGATGATGGGCAACAATCTCGCCTCCCATCTCGAACATCTGGAAAAGCAGATGCGCGACGCCGCAGCCGATCTCGACTTTGAAAAGGCCGCGCGCATGCGCGACGAGATCAAACGCTTGCGCGAAATGGAACTGGCGATTGCCGACGATCCGCTCGCGCGTGAAGTGGAACTTGAAAGCCCTGTGACTGGCCGTACTAAGGGTCGTCACAATGCGGGCCGTAAGGTCCATCGCACAGTGGATGCAGAGCCGAAAAAGTCGCTGTTCGCCAAGCCTTCGCTCGACAATATGGGACCGGGAACCGATGTGGCAAAGCCGCTGTTCCGCAAGAATACGCTGGATGAAATGACCGTTAAGCGGACAGAAAAACCGGCAGGCGCTGACGACGCAATTATCCGCCGCGAACGTGCTGGCATCGGCTCTTACGAAGATCCGGCTGAGGCCGCACGCAAAAAGCGTCGCCCCGGCAAGACTGGCCGACCGGGGCGTTAAAGCATTTCCAGCAAAAGTGGAAACCGGTTTTGCGTTCGGAAATGCGTAGAAAGAAATAGAGCGGTTTCAACGTTTCAATCTTAATTGGAACCGCTCAATTCAGGTATTTTTGGAGGGCTGCTTACCAGCCTTCCAAAACTATCTTGCCTTTAGCCTTGCCAGTTTCCAACAAGCCATGGGCCGATTTCAGGTTGGTAGCGTTGATTGGCGAAAACACTTCCGTAACTGTTGTTTTGATCTTGCCCGCATCGATCAGTTGGGCGACTTCATTCAGAAGTTTGCCTTGCTCATCCATGTCGGCAGTTTCAAAGATCGAACGCGTAAACATCAGTTCCCAGTGCACCGATACGGACTTGCGCTTAAACGGCATGGCATTGAGCGTTTCCGGATCATCGATAAGGCCAAACCGCCCTTGCGGTGCAATCAACAAGACAATCTCATCAACATGATTCTGCGTTTGCGTGGTTGAAAAGACAAAAGCTGGCGCGCCTATCCCCAGAGCTTCAATCTGCTTTGCCAGTGGCTTGCTATGATCGATGACATAATGCGCGCCGAGTTGCTTAACCCATTCCTGCGTTTCCGGTCGCGATGCGGTAGCAATCACCACCAAATCAGTCAAAGCCCGCGCCAGCTGGATGGCGATTGAACCAACCCCGCCTGCACCACCAATAATAAGAATGGCGTTTGCAGCGCCTGGCACTGGCTTGCGCACATCCAGCCGGTCAAACAGCATTTCCCAGGCGGTGATCGATGTGAGTGGCAGAGCAGCAGCTTCACTTTTGGCAAGCGACGCGGGCTTATGGCCAACAATGCGTTCATCGACCAGATGAAACTCGCAATTGGCACCTGGCCGGATCAAAGATCCTGCATACCAGACCTCATCACCCGGTTTGAAGTTACGCACGTCGTTACCCGTCTCAACGACTGTCCCGACCGCGTCCCAGCCGAGCACTTTCCACTGGCCAGCTTCTGGCGACACGCCGCTGCGGATCTTGTAATCGACTGGATTAACTGAAATCGCCTCAACCCGAACCAACAGATCACGGCCCGCCGCTTTCGACTTTTCCAATGTTACGTCGACCAGAGATTCTGCACGGTCCAGCGGACCCGCAACTTGATAGGCAACTGCTTTCATCGTTCTGCTCCATTTGCTATGGACCAAATATTAGACTACTATCACAGAATGTGAATACGCACAAAAATCGCCAATAGTGTTGTTTTTTGTACTTAGTATATAAAGGATACTTAAATGACCAAGGCCAAGCACTCGCGCTTCGATTGCAGTCCCGGCTGTGCGGTTGAAGCCGCCATCAGTCTCATCGATGGCAAATGGAAAAGCGTTGTGCTGTTTCATCTTCTCGACGGCACGATGCGGTTTAATGAGCTCAGGCGGCAAATACCGGGTGTGACCCAGCGTATGCTGACCAATCAGTTGCGTGAGCTGGAAGAAGACGGTCTGATCGAGCGAAAGGTCTATGCACAGGTTCCTCCCAAGGTCGAATATAGCCTGTCTCCGCTTGGCCGCAGCATCGAACCAATCCTGCTGGCACTGAAGGATTGGGGGGATACCAATATCGACCGCTTCGGCAAGCCGTTGCTGGGGCAACCCTCTGGTCAAAAGGCTGCATGATAGAAAAAAGGACGGTTGAAACCGTCCTTTTTATTGTTGGCTAACTTACCGGCACTGACCACCGCCGGTAATGCGATAACCGGCACGTTCTGCTTCACAGCGATTTGAGAATGTCTGCCTGTCATTACCGCGACGCGCGCAAACCGGCATATATTCCCGTGTGCAAGCACCAGCACTCGGGCGTCCTGGTCTGTTGCCCTGATGTGGCGGGCGACCCGGCCGTTCTCCTCCCCAACCTGCGCCTGGTCCCGATCCCTGGCCGGGCCGTGAGCTGCACTGGCCGTTACCGACAATCCTATAGCCATCGGCACGGGCCTGACAGGCATTGCCAAAAGTCTTGCGTGAATGACCGCGTTCGCCACAAACTGGCGCATAAATCATCGGACACATCTGCGGTTGCGATGGACCGGGCCGTACTGGAGGCCGATAATCCGGGCCACCTTCGGCAACGCACCCCGCCAGAAACATGGCACCCGCGAGCAAGCCCAATCGACTGACTTTATTGAACAACATAACTCTCTCCCTCTCCTAATCCGCATGTTAGAACGCATTTCGATCTGATTGAATCAGATCGGCGCGTCTCAATACTTTGTTTTCAAGCCCATTTTTTCGACAACCGTTTCACACTTTCGGGTGCGATCTAAGATGGCACAGCAGCCTCCGAGAACAAGGCGCGATTAAAAGATAATCGGCAACGTTCTCAAAAACCGCATATCGACAAGTCGTAAACATGCATTACTCTACATTCCAAGAGCGGGATAAAGGGCGGAATCAACAGTATGAGTCGTCTGCATATAACGATAGCGACATTTGCATTTATGCAGCTCTTAAGCTGGCCTGAAAGCATCAACGCGGCAGCCCAGACAACGGTCAATCCCGAATCTCTGACCTATGGTCCGCCCATGCCGCCCGAGAAGATCACGCCGACTGTCGGTCGCATTTGTGAGCTCATAGAAATCAACGCCGAAGCGAAAGGCATCCCGAAAGACTTCTTTGCGCGGCTCATCTGGAAAGAAAGCCGCTTCGATCATCGCGCAGTAAGCCCGGTTGGCGCTCAAGGCATCGCACAATTCATGCCTTATACTGCAAAAGAGCGTGGCCTCGCCGATCCATTCGATATTGAACAGGCGATCCCCGCATCTGCAGGCTTTCTAAGCGAACTCAAACGCGCTTTCGGAAATTGGGGGCTGGCAGCCGCCGCTTATAATGCAGGGCCGACCCGCGTTTCCAACTGGATGCGCTCAGGCGGATTTCTTCCACTTGAGACAGAAGACTACGTTCTTGATCTCACAGGCGCTCCCGCTGATAATTTTGCATCCGGCAGCGAGATCACCAACAAGCCGCTCGACGCAAAACTCAGTTTTGCAGAAGCTTGCCAGCGTCTGCCGATCATTCGCACAGCCACGATACCCATGTCCCGCATTAAGCCTAAGCCCTGGGGCATTCAGGTCGCGGGCAATTTTCGACGTAGCGTTGCCGCCAATCAGTGGAGCAGGTTACGCAAGCAATTCTCCTCAGTGCTCGCAGGCCACAATCCGGTCATTAGCCGCGTACGTACACCAATGGCCCGGCGTGGCATTTATGCAGTACGTATCGGAGCTGATAGTCGAGGTGAAGCGGACAACATATGCACTAAACTTCGCGCGGCAGGCGGCGCATGCATAGTTTTACGCAATCGGTAAGCAAATGAGCATGCTATACCTTAGTATGAATCGATATATTGCTGTTGGCCTGTGCTATTTTGGTATTGAATGAGTGATATTCTCGTAATTTTTGTAAAGATTCGAGACGATACCGTTACGAAGATAACCAATCTCATATTCTATGAAGAATTTGCTTGCCAAATTATGCATCATAGATCAGTCTTCGATTGTCCGGGCAATTTGAGTACAAACGGAAGACTGGAAGAACGGCGCGCCGGAACCGCTAGAAGTTCCGGGTCGGAGATTAGTCTCTGGCAATGATCGGTTCCTCTCCTATGTCGATAACTGCCTGCATGACCCTCTGCCGGGTGTGTGGTGCGTTCGGCGGAAGTTGTAATTCCACTGTCTCTTAATAAAGCAGTGGCGCCAAGGAAAAGGAACGGATCCCATGGCACAGACCGGACAGGTCAAATTCTTCAACTCCGAAAAAGGTTTCGGATTTATCAAGCCTGATGATGGCGGCGCGGACATTTTTGTCCATATTTCTGCTGTGCAAGCTTCAGGTTTGGCAGGACTTGCTGACAATCAGAAGGTTTCTTACGAGACAGAACCGGATCGTCGCGGCAAAGGTCCTAAGGCTGTAAATATCTCGGTTACTGACTAAGTCCGAAACTTTACAGAACAAGAATTTGATCCCCGGCTAACGCCGGGGTTTTTTATTGTACTGAGATTAGCGCCAATCCTAGATCGTGTCGCGCCTAATCGCACCCATGGCGCTCGCTCCAGATTCTTTTAACTAACGCATGTTCGCGAACGCTAAATGAATCCATTTAGCTGCAACCCGCTCCAACTCTCAGCGCGCGAAATATTACCGACACTGCATGTATTTTACCGGATAATAAAGGTTTCAGCAGCCCCTTCACCATTGTTCAGCCTCCATTCATGTCGAGACTATTAACTTGTCATTCATGATTGATGCGGTGTGCCAACTCGGCCCCGCATATCGCCGAAATTGCAGTTGTGCTTCTGAAGGAGCGGACAATGAACAAACTACTTAAAACAGCTATTCTGGCAGTTGCCTCCATAGCAGCAGTCTCAGCACCGCTGGCTTCGGCATCAGCTGACTCTTGGGGTCGTCGCGGCTGGGATCGCGGAGGCGACTGGAACCGCGGCGGTTGGGATCGCCCCTATCATCGTCACCGTGACCGCAGCGGCGATGCGGTTGCTGCTGGCGTCATCGGCCTTGCGGCGGGCGCTTTGCTCGGCAGCGCTTTGAGCCAGCCTCAGCCGACATATGTCCAGCCTGCGCCCGTTTACGCGCCGCCTCCACCGCCGCCTGCATATTATCCGGCACCACCTGCACGCAGCGTGCAGTATCGCGTCGGCTATGAGCCATGGAGCCGCGGCTGGTATCAATATTGTTCGGACCGTTATCGTTCGTTCAATGCAAATACCGGAACCTATCGCGGTTATGATGGACGCGACCATTTCTGCTCGGCCAACTAAACCCGCTGCACGTCTAAATACAAAAAGCCGCCTCAAAGGCGGCTTTTTTCTTGAAGCATTCAGTTCAGGCATATCCAATATCGTTGAGAAACGGATTGTTGCGGCGTTCTTCGCCAAAGCGCCCGCCGGGACCATGGCCGCACAGAAAGCCGATATCGTCGCCCAGCGGCAGCAGCTTTTCTTTTATCGAGCGAATGAGTGCGGCGTGATCACCGCCCGGCAGGTCAGTGCGACCGATTGAACCGTTGAACAAAACGTCTCCAACAATCGCGAAGCGCGCCTCAGGATTATAGAACACCACATGTCCCGGTGCATGCCCTGGGCAATGGAAGACATCGAAAGTGTGCCCGGCAACTGAAACCGTATCGCCTTCTTCCAGCCAACGGTCAGGTGTTACGTTGCGTACACCCTCAGTCAGGCCGTATTTAAGGCCAGTAGTTGCCAGATTATCGAGCAGAAACTTGTCGTCCTTGTGCGGACCAATAATCTCAACGCCCAAATCTTCTTTGAGGTCCAGCGCAGCCCCTGCATGATCAATATGGCCATGCGTGATCCAAATAGCTTCTACGTCGACATTCTGAGACGCAATTGCCTCTTTGATTCGATCAAAATCGCCACCCGGATCGATCACAACACCCTTCTTAGTGTCACCATCGAAAAGGATGGTGCAGTTCTGCTGAAATGGCGTCACTGGAACGATGATGGCTTGTAATTGTCCCATATAGGATACTCCATTCAGTCAGTATGTTGGAAAGATAAACCGTTGGTTCTCGAACTGCCGTGATCTGTTTGCATATTCAGATAATGCGCGGACTTCAGATTGCAAAGGTCTGGTCATAGTAAAACGGGCGGCACAAGGCCGCCCGTATCCCCTCTCACGAAAACTGTTCAAGTTTCCAAAAGTCTGCACGGCTTTTGGAAAAAATGTCACCCCATGAGATCGCCGGTTGTTGTCCCCACAACCGCGCTATTCGCTTAAGCTCAGGCCTTGCTTGCCATTGAGTTCTTGATCAGTCCGATAATCGCTGTGAGGACGATACCGCCCACACCGCCACCAGCCAACTGGCCAACGACGCCATTAAGAACCGAGTCCATCCCGCCACCGGAAAGCATAGGCAGAAGCTGGCCAAGAATAACGCCACCGATGCCACCGGCAACTGTATTGCCAGCAGTTCCGAGGCTTAGATTCTTGACAGCACCAGCAATATTGCCGCCCACTGCGCCCGAAACAAGTTGAAGAATGATAGGCAGTAGAGATTCCATAATCGTCACCCCATCTGAGTTAAAAGCCGGAATAACGCGAATCCGACATGGAAAATCTTGGACCGAAACTTTCCAATGTCAAACAATAAGCCGTCACATAGTAAAAAAGCGGCTTAAAAGCCGCTTTTTTCTGTTTAAAACGTTGCTACTCAGCAGCTATTCGCTTGGGCTGAACTTCGGTCGCATAATCATTCATCAACGTGTTGGTGATTTCACCCGGCGTAAAATGGTACTTCCCAATTTCCGAAACCGGCGTCACTTCTGCCGCTGTTCCACACAGGAAGCATTCTGTGAATGTCGCCATTTCTTCCGGCATGATAACCCGTTCAATAACTTCCAGACCTCGACGCTTGGCAAGATCAATAATCGTCCGGCGTGTGATGCCATCAAGGAAGCAATCAGGCTTTGGTGTGTGCAATGCACCGTCTTTGACAAGGAACACATTCGCACCCGTGGCCTCAGCGACCTGACCGCGCCAGTCAAGCATAAGCGCATCCGCATAGCCTTTTGCTTCGGCTGCATGCTTGGAAATAGTGCAGATCATATAAAGTCCGGCAGCCTTGGAACGCGAGGGCGCAGTGCGCGGATCAGGACGGCAATATTCTGCGATGTCGAGCCGAATGCCCTTCATCTTTTCTTCAGGCGAGAAATAGCTTGGCCACTGCCAGATCGCGATAGCCAGATGAATGCGATTGTTCTGAGCCGAAACGCCAAGCGACTCTGATCCACGCCAAGCAATCGGTCGAACATATGCGTCGACGAAACCCTGCTTCTTGAGCAGTTCGCGACAGGCATTGTCGATCTCTTCGACGCTATATGGAATCTCGAAGCCAAGAATTCGGGCAGATTCATGCAGGCGCTCAGTATGCTCGGTCAGCTTGAAAATCTCGCCGCCATAAGCACGCTCGCCTTCGAATACGGCGCTCGCATAATGCAGACCGTGCGTCAGCACATGTACCTTCGCATCCTTCCAGGAGACAAACTCGCCGTCCTGCCAGATAAATCCGTCGCGTTGATCGAATGGAATCGCAGCCATTTTACTCTTCCTCAAATTGCCCGCTTTTTTGCAGGCCGTTTGGCTCTGATGAGCCTTTCCCTAGTCTTTTCTGGCCAGTTAAATCGATATAACTGGTAAGTAAGACATGTTTTTCTTCGCCAACACTGGCATTTTAAAATCAAATGCGCTGAGGTCAGCTCGAACAACTCGCTGAGATCAGGCAAATAATGCATGTAAAACAAAGATATTTCCGACAATTACAGAAAATAAAGCTCGCCATTATGCTTTACCGTCCTTATTGGACAGTCTGACACAGCAAGCCGCGTAATTATCTCTCCTCCAACATGCATCAGTGCAAACTTTATTCCAAAAAAAGCAGCCTGCACTTACCAAAAATTATCTTGGCGATTGAGTTATGTCAACAATGCTGACATATTTATCGCAACAGGATGGAGCTTCGATGTGAATTCGACGAACGACGTTAACTATATCAGCAATCCTCTGACGTGTCTGGAGGCTGACGATCTCAACGTCATTGAACTGCTGTTCTTCTCTTATCGCGATTTCACCGCCGACCCGGACCTGATCCTCGAGAAGATCGGATTTGGCCGCGCCCATCACCGTGTGCTTTATTTCATCAATCGCAAGCCCGGCATGACGGTGGCCGAGCTTCTGGAAGTGCTCCGCATTACCAAACAGAGCCTGTCGCGCGTTCTCAAGCAACTGATCGATACCGGCCATGTTGTACAGGCCACTGGTTTACACGATCGCCGTCACCGCAAACTTTATCCCACAAAAAGTGGGCGACAACTCACGCTTGCACTTGCTTTGCCACAGTCGCGCCGCATCGCGCGGGCATTGGAAGAATCCGGTGCTGCAGAACGCGAAGTCATTGAGCGGTTTCTTTATAATATGGTCAATCCTGAACGCCGTGCCCAGATTGACGATTTCGCGGCCACTGAAACGGCTGGCGCAGCATCTGAACCCAGGCTCGATAAGGCTGGGGGCTAATCGCCTACAGTGCAAGCCTCAGATAGACGCGCTGTCTTGCAGTGGCTAAGATGCAGCTCGCCGTAGAAACTATGAGACCAGCTTTCTGCGGCATGCCTATAATAAAAGCCCAGGGCCGCACAGCCTCCGCTGACGGCAATATATAAACAGGATGGGATCGAACGACGCCATGGCTGTAGATGAAAACAACCTTTCCGACGACGCGCCACATCTTCTTGTTGTCGATGATGACACGCGAATTCGCAGCCTGCTTTCGCAATATCTGACGACTAGCGGTTTTCGAGTGACCATGGCTGGCAGCGCAGCAGAAGCGCGCCGCAAGCTCGAAGGCATCGATTTCGACCTGCTAATCCTCGACGTGATGATGCCCGGCGAAACCGGTGTCTCGCTGACCCGTTCACTGCGTGAGCAGAAAAGCGTGCCGATCCTGATGCTGACCGCTTTGTCAGAAACCGACAGCAGGATCGATGGTCTGTCAGCAGGCGCAGATGACTATCTGCCAAAGCCTTTTGATCCACGCGAACTGATCTTGCGTATCAACAATATCCTCCGCCGTGGTGCGTCACCGTCCCAGCTGAAAATCGAACAGATCGTTTTTGGACCTTACACCTTCTTCATTCCGCGTCGCGAATTGAAGAAGGGCACCGAGACAATCAAGCTCACGGATCGCGAGCAGGATATCATGGCGATTTTCGCCGAGCGTGCCGGTGAAACCATTCCGCGTCATGAACTGACCGGACAGGACGGCGATGTCGGCGAACGCACAATTGATGTGCAGATCAACCGCCTGCGTCGCAAGATCGAGCAGGACCCGGCTAATCCCGTCTGGCTGCAAACCGTTCGCGGCATCGGCTATAAGCTGAGCATCGAGTAGCGTTTAGAGCGCATCCCAGAAAGTGCGAAGCGGTTTTCGGAATGCGCGTTAAATCAAAGATTTGGAGCGCCGATCCGATCGAAACGCGCTTTGGATCTAGAAAGAGCGGAGCGTCGCAAATTTCAGAGCGTGACCGAAGACATAGAATTTGCAGAACCGTCTGGAGTATTCTGAGACGATGAAATCGCTCTGGAAAACACTCACGCGCTGGTTTGCGCGCCGTATGCCCAAAGGGCTCTATGCGCGTTCGCTTATCATTATCATTGCGCCAATGGTGCTGCTTCAGTCCGTGATTGCCTATGTGTTCATGGAACGTCACTGGCAGATGGTGACTGAACGGCTTTCCACGGCTGTCGTGCGCGATATCTCCGCGATAATCGACATTCTAGAAACCTATCCGCAAGAACCCGGCTACGACAATCTGATCCGCATTTCGCAGCAGCGTCTAGGGCTGAACATTTCGATCCTGCCACCCGATCCGCTACCGCCACCCGGGCCGAAACCCTTCTTCGCTATTCTCGATTACTTCCTGAGCGAAGAGATCACTCGCCAGATCAATCGCCCTTTCTGGGTCGATACAGTCGGCGATTCCGATCTGATCGAGATTCGGATTAAGCTCGACGACAAGGTGCTGCGTGTCTTCGCACGTCGCAGTCAGGCCTATGCGTCCAATACCGGCATCTTCCTCACATGGATGATCGGTACCGCGCTTGTACTGTTGATCATCGCAATCGCCTTCCTGCGCAACCAGATCAAACCCATCCAGCAGCTCTCGCAAGCAGCCGAAAGTTTTGGTAAGGGTCGACCGATGCCCGAAGGCTTCCGTCCGCACGGCGCCGAAGAAGTTCGCCGCGCAGGCATTGCATTTATCCAGATGCGCTCACGTATCGAACGGCAAATTGAACAGCGCACCGCCATGCTTTCCGGCGTCAGCCACGATCTGCGCACGATTCTGACGCGCTTCAAGCTGCAACTGGCACTAACCGGTAACGCAATCGATACAGAGCCGCTCAACCAGGACATCGCCGACATGCAGACGATGCTTGAAGGCTATCTTGCCTTTGCACGTGGCGAAGGCTCAGAAGAAGCTGCGACCTATGACGTGCGCCTGCTGTGTGACAAGCTCGCGAACGAAGCGCGACTGCGCGAGCGTGGCTTCAAGTATTCAATCGAAGGCGACAGCGAGGTCAATGTTCGTCCGAATGCCTTCTCACGCCTCGTTAGCAATCTTGTTTCCAATGCCTTCCGCCATGCGGATAATGTCGAGCTGTCAATTACCCATGACGATGGCTGGCTGAAAATTATCGTCGATGACGATGGCCCCGGCATCCCGGAAGATCGACGCGAAGACGTCTTCAAACCTTTTGTGCGCCTAGATGAAGCGCGCACGCAGGATTCCGGCGGCACTGGTGGCCTTGGCCTCGCCATCGCGCGTGACATTGCCAGAAGTCACGGCGGCGATATCGATCTTGAAGACGCCCCCACAGGCGGCCTGAGAGCAATTATCCGTATTCCGGCTTAAACCCGACTGATCGCCTGCGCTGCCACATAGCCAAGTGCTGTCGCGGCGAGGCACGCAAAAAGCGATATGCTAACATTCAGCAGTGCGCGTCCCGGCATGCCGAGACGCAGCAACTCGAAGGTTTGCACGCTGAATGAGGAGAAGGTGGTGAAGCCGCCGCAAATGCCGACCATGAAGGCGAGACGCCAGATTTCAGGCACTTCGAAGCGGCTCGAGGCCATCGTCAGTGCACCAAAAAAGGCGATTGCAAACGAACCGATGATATTGACGACAATTGTGCCCCAAGGCAGATCACGGCTGACAGGGGCCAGCCAGATGGCAAACCAGTAGCGCAAAACGCTCCCCAACGCACCGCCCAATGCTACAGCAATTGTTCCCTGCATCTGTCTTATTCCTATACGTTGCTTGCACAACCAATCGCACAGAACATGCGATATGCACAAATCACAGCTATAAGATCAGAACAGTTTGACGCCGTTTTGGACTTTCTTATCGATAGCAGCGAGAACAACCTCGCCATTCTCATCTGGAAAGCCAAGTGTCAGGACTTCGGACATAAAGGGGCCAATCTGACGTGGTGGGAAGTTGACCACTGCCATTACCTGACGCCCGATCAGCTCTTCCGGTTGATAATGCTTCGTTATCTGGGCGGAAGACTTTTTGACACCGATTTTTTCACCAAAATCGATTTTCAGTTTAAAAGCAGGTTTACGCGCTTCAGGAAATGGAACGGCTTCAACAATGGTCCCCGTGCGGATATCGACTTTCTCGAAATCGCCCCAGCTGATCGTTTCCGCTGCATTCATAATAAATCCCCTGAAATAGATCCCGGCAGTTTACCGGGATCTCTAATGCTTATGCGCGCCCAACTGTCTCGAAGACAACGCTTTCAAGCGATTCACGCGCGCTGACACCCGACCAGACAACAAACTGAAATGCCTGGAAATAGGTTTCACAAGCTTCAAGTGCCGCCGACAACAGCACTTCAACCTGACGGCTGGTTGGCTCTGCACCACCGGCCAGCAGCAACGACTGGCGATACATGATCGCACCTTCCTGCCGCCAGAGATCAAAATGACCCATCAGAAGTTTTTCATTGATCAGCGAAAGCAACCGCATCACTTCATTGACGCGCGGCTCCGCAACCTTGATGTCAAAGGCGCAAGCCAGGTGCAACGCTTCAAAGTCCTCCATCCAGGAGAACGAGATGTGGTAGTCGGTCCAGTTACCCGCTACCGAAATTGCAATTTCATCGTCGCCAGTCCGCTCGAACGTCCAGTCGTTTGAATTCGCAACGTGCTCGATCACATCCACAGGATGCGCTTCGCGTGCAAATTCAAGCTCAAGAAGGCTCATGTCCGTTTCCTGTTCTGGGAAGCGCCTCGAAAGACACCTCCAAATTCCCGGCGCGCAAGTTATTGCTCGCCCGCACCCATCACCACGCAAGACTGAGCGCAGAAAAACAGGCACGAATTGATCGGTTGAGGAACCGACATGCTTGAAAAGCATGCAACGCCTCAATGGCACACGCACATACGCAACTGATACTGGAAAGCAGCCTGAAAGACGCGAAAACTAAAACTACAGCCCCTCGCCGCTGCCCACATGACTGCGTTACGAATCATGTAGTGTTTTCAGTCTATTGATGCTGAATCTGAACGCCAGCCCCTTTTCTAAAAAGAGGCATTAAAGCATGTGGAAATATGATTGGGGCGGGCCGCAACCCTTGCCTTAACCGACTCTAAGACAAGGGTTTTTGCCACTTGCGGCCTGTTAATAAAAAATTATGAATTATCTTTGGATTTAGACGCCTGAGCAGAGGTTTTCGTCGTTTTGGCACTCGAATCAACTTCAAGTTTGGCAAGACGCGCTTCCAAAGCTTCAATTTTAACAAGCAAAGCACTGTTTTCAGCACGCGCTTTGATTGCCATTTCACGCACGGCTTCAAAGTCCTCGCGCTGCACCACATCAAGCGTGTTGAGCACGCGTTCGCTCTGTGATCGCAAAGCTGTCTCCACCTCGCGGCGCACGCCTTGCGCAGCGCCTGCCGCATCGGTCACAAGCTTGGCGAGTTCATCGAGAACCCGGTTTTGTCCGCTGGTCATGGCATTCTTCCCTATCTTCGATACAGGCTTGTTGAAAACATAAATTGGAAATAGGGCTGTCTCGGTTCTGATGCAAGTGAAGCTGTATAATCGTGATCACTTGACCACTCAGATATCGTCGCGCATGGTCCGCCGGAAAATGGAGTTATTATATGATAGAGACGTTGCTGCCGGTTTCGGCTCTGGCTTTTCCGAATATCGATCCGGTGATTTTCTCCATCGGCCCGCTTGCCGTTCATTGGTACGGTCTTGGTTATGTTGTCGGCATCATGTTTGCGTGGTGGTACGGCAAGAAGCTTTTGCGCAATCATCGCCTTTGGGGCAATAATCAGCCGCCCATGCAGCCCGAAGCGCTCGACGACTTTGTCATCTGGGCGGCACTCGGCGTGGTGCTCGGTGGCCGTATCGGCTACGTCCTGTTCTATAACTTCTCCTACTATCTCTCCAATCCACTGGCTATTCCGGCCGTTTGGGATGGCGGCATGTCATTCCATGGCGGCATTCTTGGTACCACGGTTGCCATGATCCTGTTCGCGCGCTCACGCGGCATCAAAGTCTGGAGCATGTTTGATACGATTGCAGCAGGCGTCCCCATAGGCCTTGGCGTCGTGCGTATCGCCAATTTCATTAATCAGGAACTCTGGGGCCGCGTCAGCGATGTGCCTTGGGCTGTCTATTTCCCCAATGGTGGCCCACTGCCGCGTCACCCGAGCCAGCTCTATGAAGCCTTCCTTGAAGGTTTCGTGCTGTTTTTCGTTCTGTTCCTGCTCATCTGGGTGGGCAAAAAAATCAAAGCGCCCGGCTTCATCGCCGGCACCTTTGTTGCAGGCTATGGCCTCAGCCGCATTATCGTCGAGTTCTTCCGTGAACCAGACGCACAGCTTGGCTATCTTTTCGGCGGTTGGCTCACCATGGGCATGGTGCTGTCGGTGCCGATGGTCTTGATTGGGCTTTGGGCAATGTTGCGTGCAAACCGGGCTGTAGCAAAGAATGCCTGAGGTAACACTCAAAGATCGTTTGAAGCGGCTGATCGGAACCACGGGACCGATCAGCGTCGCCGATTATATGACTGCATGCCTCGGCGACCGTGAATCAGGCTACTATACAACACGCGAACCATTCGGACGTGACGGTGACTTTATTACCGCGCCCGAGGTCAGTCAGATGTTTGGCGAACTAATCGGCATATGGTGCGTCGGCATATGGGATGCGCTCGGCCTCCCTGACAACGCGGTCCTGTGCGAAATTGGACCGGGTCGCGGGACACTAATGAGCGACATGCTGCGCACGATCAAACAGCTTGCGCCTCAGATGTTCGCAGCCACGCGCGTTGCAATGGTCGAAACCAGTCCACGACTGATTGAAAAGCAAAAAGAAAAGCTCTCTGGTCTGGGCCATTCAATCGAATGGTTCGAGAACTTTTCGAGCATTCCAGACGGCCCGTTGATCCTCGTATCCAACGAGCTGTTCGATGCAATACCGTTTCGACAATTCGTTAAAGCCAATGACCGCTTTGTCGAAAGGCTGATTGCACTTGATGAGCAGGACGAATTCCAGTTTGTGAGCGGGGCTGGTGGCATTGACGAAGCTTTGTTACCACCCGGCCATCAGACCGCTCCCGAAGGGACAATCTTTGAAGCTGCCCCTGCCCGCACGGCTTTGATGCAGGAGATTGCACAGCGAATTGCGGCAACGCGTGGAGCCGCACTCACAATCGACTATGGACACCTTCAATCGGGCCTTGGCGATACGCTGCAAGCGATGCTGAAACATGCCTATGACGATGTTTTCGCGCATCCCGGCGAGGCAGACCTCACCAGCCACGTCGATTTCGACATGTTGGAAAGAACTGCACGCAATTGCGGATGCAAGACGGGAACCATGACGCAGGGCGATTTTCTCCTGGCTATGGGTCTTATTGACCGCGCAGGCCGTCTCGGTACTGGACGCGATGCGGCATTTCAGAACAAGATTCGCGAAGACGTTGAGCGACTTGCAGCACCTGATCAGATGGGGACACTATTTAAGGCGCTTGCGATTGCAGATCCGGCAACCGCGATCTTCCCGTTTGAAACCGCACTGCACCAACCCTCAGCCTAGCTCGCTGTCAAAAAGCTGCGATTGACAAGCTGACTTGCCTCCCCCAACATCCCGCCGTTTGAAAAGAGAAAGCCAATGACCGATAAGCCGCAACCGCTTCGCTCCGCCCTGTTGGATGGCCATGCCGGACACAACGGCAAGCGCATTGCGCATGGCTTTTTCACCCGAAAAGGCGGCGTTTCAGATGGCATCTATGCCGGTTTGAATGTCGGCAGCGGGTCAAATGATGTACCGGAACTGGTGACGGAGAATCGCCGTCGTGTTGCTGAAACGCTCGGCGTCGCATCCGACCATCTGATGACCGTGCATCAAGTCCACTCACCGGATGTGCTGCGCGTCACTGAACCATTCAGCAGTCCGCGCCCCAAGGCCGATGCCATGGTCACAAATGTGCCGGGCATTGCAATCGGCGCTTTGTCTGCGGATTGCGGTCCTGTTCTGTTTGCCGATCATGAAGCCGGTGTCATTGGATCGGCTCATGCCGGCTGGCGCGGCGCTTTCACCGGCGTTCTTGAAAACACGATTGAAGCCATGATCGAACTTGGCGCAAAGCGTGAGAATATCGTTGCAGTGCTGGGCCCAACAATCGGCCCTGAAAATTACGAGGTCGGTCCGGAATTCTATGCCGAGTTCACTGGCAAAGACGTAAGCTATGACAAATATTTCCAACCTTCAGGTAAGGAAGGTCACAAGCTTTTTGATCTCTGGACCTTCATCACAGATCGCCTGACGAAGGCCAATGTGAAAGCCGAAGCACTGCGCCAGTGCACTTATGCCAATGAAGATCAGTTCTATTCCTACCGGCGCACGACGCACCGCAACGAGCCTGATTACGGTCGTCAAATTGCCGCCATCGCTATCGTAAACGATTAGGAGAACCACATGGCCCTTCACTTCGAGCCGGAAGAATTCGCTGCACGTCGCGACCGTCTGATCTTGAAGATGGAGGAAGAGAAGCTTGATGCTCTGCTGCTGTTCGCACAGGAAAGCATGTACTGGCTGACCGGCTATGACACGTTCGGCTTTTGCTTCTTCCAGTGCCTCGTGGTGAAGGCTGACGGATCGACAGTGTTGATGACCCGCTCTGCCGATCTGAGACAGGCGCGTCACACCTCCAATATCGAAAATATTACCGTCTGGACCGATCGCGACAATGCCAATCCGGCCATCGATCTGCGCAATATCCTGACTGAGCTTGATCTGCTCGGCACGCGCATCGGCATTGAATACCAGACCCACGGGCTGACCGGGGCCAACGCACGAAAGCTCGATGAACAATTGCAAAGCTTTGCCAAGCTTTTTGACGCCTCCGGTATGGTTGACCGGTTGCGTCTTCTCAAGAGCCCCGCAGAAATCGCCTATGCCAAGCGTGCCGCCGAACTGAGTGATGATGCGCTGGATGCTGCACTGAAACTCACCAAGGCAGGCGCAAGCGAAGCCGACATTCTGGCGGCCATGATGAGCGCGAACTTTGCCGGCGATGGCGATTATCCGGCCAATGAATATATTATCGGCTCCGGCGCTGATGCACTTTTATGCCGCTACAAAGCAGGCCGTCGCAAACTTTCTGCGAATGATCAGCTCACACTGGAATGGTCAGGCGTCTTCCGACACTACCACGCACCGATGATGCGAACCGTCATCATCGGCCAGCCAAAGGCAGAGCATCTAAAGCTCTACAATGCCGCACGAGAAGCGCTGGAAGCTGTCGAGACAGCCATGACACCGGCCTCAACCTTTGGCGACGTGTTCGATGCGCATTCCCGCACGATGGAAGCCCATGGCCTTACCCGTCATCGCCTGAATGCTTGCGGCTATTCTGTCGGTGCGCGCTTTACACCGTCATGGATGGACCCGCAGATGTTCTATTCCGGTAACCCGGAAAGCATCCAGCCCGACATGACGCTGTTTGCGCACATGATCATCATGGATTCTGACACCGAAACCGCGATGACGCTTGGCCAGACTTACTTGACAACAAATGGCGCTGCCGTACCGCTGTCCCGCCATTCGCTAGACATTATTGTCAAGTGACGCAGGATAAGCGATAAACTCCGTTCATAGCGCAGGAGTGGTCTGCGCTTTCAGGAGCATGAAGCCGAACATGAACAAGGCACATCTTTCTATGATGTTGTTGCTTGCTGGACTGCTTGCCGCCTGCAACAGCACCGAAACTGCATTGAACGTGCAGGGAACTAACCAGCAATCTGGACAAACCACAACACCGGCCACGGGCCAAGCTTCTACAGGTCAGACTACTGCCCCAACCTCACCCCCGGCAGTTACAACAACACCAGCGACACCGCCCGCGCGTACGGCCTCACTCAAACCGGGCAAGCTTTACATAGCTCCCATCATTGGCGCGCCCGTCAATGTCGTGACCCCGCTTACTCATCGCATCAATGATGATGCACGCGCCAAGGGTGTGGAGCTTGCAGGCAATAATGGCACCGACGCCGCTTATGTGATGAAGGGCTATTTCTCGGTTTTGTCTGAAGATAACCAGACAACGATCCTATACGTCTGGGATGTGATGGATGCTTCCGGTAACCGCCTTCACCGCATACAGGGGCAGGAAAAAGTTCCGGGCGCGTCCGCAGACTCATGGAGCATCGTTCCGCCCTCTGCCATGCAATCCATCGCCGATAAGACCATGCAGGAGTATTCCACCTGGCTTGCGGCAAATCGCGCATGAAAACGAGCTGATTCAGCAAAAGACTGAAATCTTTTGCTGAATCGCGTGTCAGCCCTGTGGGAAAGCACTTTGCGATCGCTTTTTACTGCAATTGTTTTCCCTCAGGCCTTGCAATGGCAGTGACTCTTTGCAATAGGCCGCACATTCGAGAAAACCTTGCAAGCTGCGGCACTTGACCAATCGTCATAGAACCCGCGGCTTTAAAGCTTTTTAAGAATGACAGAGCGCACCCGGATTTGTGTTGGGTTTCGCTCAAACCAGAGATTACGTCCGTTTCACGGACTTTTTGCGACAGAACGAAACTGCTCCGGCTTCAGAGGCAAAAAGAATGAAACTTTTCGCAGGCAACTCCAACCGGGTTCTTGCCGAATCCGTTGCTCAATATCTCAACGTCCCGCTTGGCAAGGCAACTGTACGCCGTTTCGCCGATCAGGAAATCTTCGTAGAGATTCAGGAAAACGTACGCGGCGAAGACGTATTCGTACTGCAATCGACATCCTACCCGGCAAACGACAATCTGATGGAACTGCTCATCATGATTGATGCGTTCCGTCGTTCATCGGCACGCCGCATCACAGCCGTTCTTCCTTATTTCGGCTATGCGCGTCAGGATCGTAAGCCTGGCCCACGCACACCAATCTCCGCAAAGCTTGTCGCAAACCTTATCACCGAAGCAGGTGCTAACCGCGTTCTGACGCTTGATCTTCATGCGGGTCAGATTCAGGGTTTCTTCGATATCCCGACCGACAATCTCTATGCCGTTCCAGTTATCGCACGCGATGTGAAGGCCAACTACGCGACCGGCAATTGCATGGTCGTTTCGCCCGACGTTGGCGGTGTGGTTCGCGCTCGCTCGCTTGCAAAGCGCATCGATGCTCAGCTAGCGATCGTTGACAAGCGTCGTGAACGTCCGGGTGAATCGGAAGTCATGAATGTTATCGGTGACGTGACCGGCAAAGATTGCCTGCTGTTCGACGATATCGTGGATTCTGGCGGCACGCTCTGCAATGCAGCTGAAGCACTGCTCGCCAAGGGCGCAAAGAGCGTTACCGCTTACATCACACATGGTGTTCTTTCCGGCGGCGCTGTTGCCCGTATCGCTTCGTCAAAGCTGAAAGAGCTGGTCATTACCGACTCCATCCAGCCAACCACTGCAATCAATGACGCTCCAAATATTCGCGTTCTGTCGATCTCCAGCCTCATCGGTGAAGCGGTCGCGCGCACTGCGGCCGAAGAGTCGGTTTCGAGCCTGTTCGACTAATTCGCTATCAACCGAATAGCGATACCAAAACATGCCGCGAGCAGAAGCACGAGCGGCATGTTGAGCTTCAGAACAATAAGTAAAAATGCCGCCGCGCCTGCAATCAGGACGGCGGCATTGTCTATTGTGCTCACCACTGGCAGAGGCAGGGTTAAAGCGCCTATTGGGTGGTCGACTACTGTTCCAAACAGCACATGCAGTGAAAACCACAGGGCAAGATTGGCAATCACGCCGACGACTGCAGCTGTTATCCCAGCCAGCATGGCGGATAGCCAACGTACCTTGCGCAACCGCTCCAGAAATGGTGCGCCAACAAAAATCCATAAAAAACACGGCACGAAGGTAAACCACAGCGCAATCAAGCCGCCGAAAAAACCACCCACGAGCGGCGGGAGCCCCGACAGATTGGACGCCCCGATAAAGCCGACAAAAACCAGTACAAGGATCAGCGGGCCCGGCGTGGTTTCGGCAAGCCCAAGTCCTGTCAGCATCTCACCGGGCTTCATCCAGCCAAAATGCTCGACTGCCTGCTGTGCAGTATAGGAGAGCGCGGCGTAGGCACCGCCAAATGTCACAGCTGCAAGCTTTGAGAAAAAGACAGCCTCTGTCGTGAACACATGACGTCCGCCAAACGCCAGATAAAGCGCTATGAGAGGAAGAACCCAGAGAGAGCCCCAGATGAGCGCCTGCTGTGTCGCTACACGCATTGCATTCGGACCAACCGCACCATGTGCCGACCCAGGCCCATCGCGCTGCAGCCAGTAACGCATTCCTCCTGCCAGAGCCGCTAGCGCCACCACCAAAGGAAATGGCAGTTTGAGGAACGCGACCGACATAAATGCCAGCAATGCTATTACATAGGAAAACCCAGACGTCAGTGTGCGCCTGGCCATTCGATAAAGAGCCTCAAAGACAATCGCCAAAACTGCCGCTTTCAGCCCAAACAAGAGACCGGCAACCACATCTACATGACCGAAGACCACATAGAGTGCCGATAGCGCCAACATGACCGCAGCGCCGGGAAGAACAAAGAGCAACCCAGCAAGCAGCCCGCCACGCCAACCCTTGGCGGCCCAGCCGCAATAGGTGGCAAGTTGCATGGCTTCGGGTCCGGGCAAAAGCATGCAGAAGTTCAGAGCATGGATCAGTCGCTCCTGATCCATCCACTTCTTTTCGTCAACGATCACTCGCTGCATCATGGCAATCTGCGCAGCAGGCCCACCAAACGACAGCAACCCGATCTTGCCAAAAGTGGCGAATAATTCCCTGAAATCCGGTTGCGGCTCTGTTGTCATGTTCACTCTCTGCATAATCCCCCAAGCAGTTGCTGAGGATCATTACAGGTTGATGACAATTTGCACAGAAGGTCCGTTACTCGGCAGCAGTGCTTTCGTCGATGTGATCATCAGGCGCGTTGGGATCACCGGGCGCCGTCTCACAGCCAAGATCAGGGAAGTTAACGATGCGAAGTCCTTTGAAGTCATTACGCAATACAAGAAGACCGCGCTCTTCAAAATAGGTCAGGAGACGTCGAGCACGGCTCAATGAATGCGTGCCATAGGCGCGCGCGAGGGCCGCATCCGAAGGACATGGCGCACCCGTCACAGCCGCCTGCGCGACAATCAGGAACACACCCTGCACATCATCGGTGAGGCTTTCGGACAGCGTGAGAGCCTGTTGCCAGGTTTCGCCAGTCGCGGCATCACCCTTGATGCTCGCTTGCGCAACCGCCAACCGGCGACGAAATGCGGGAAGCGCCAAAGGCTCCCCGGGAACGCGATGAATACGGCAACGCACCAGAAAATCCTGATAAAGCACGGCGACCGAACGGAACGATGCTTCCGGGTCATCGACAATTTCGCGCATCACCTTTTCAAGCAGTTCTTCGCGCTCTGCTTCCACAATGCCAGGAAACAACGGTGCTTCGACGGGCTCCGCTTCAAGCTTGGGTTTGGCGACCTGCGCCAGAATTTCCGCTGTTGATGGCGGCGGCGGTGGCGGCGGAGTTCGTCGAACAACCGTACGGATTTCCTGTGGTGCAGGCGTGAAGATGAGATCGCGTGCATCTTCTGGCGCATCCGGCAATGGCATTAACTTCGGTGACGATGAACGCGCGGAAGTTTCAACCTTGCCGATTTTGATGGGCAGCGGACGGCGTGACAATGCCGGTCCAAGCGCCACAAAGTGACCGCGTTGCAGGTCTCGGAACATTTCGGCCTGACGTCGCTCCATACCGAGAAGATCGGCGGCGCGCGCCATATCAATATCAAGGAAAGTACGCCCCATCAGAAAGTTGGAAGCTTCTGCAGCGACATTCTTGGCAAGCTTGGCCAGACGTTGTGTGGCAATCACCCCCGCGAGGCCGCGCTTACGACCGCGACACATAAGATTGGTCATAGCACCCAGGGAAAGCTTGCGGGCTTCGTCCGATACTTCGCCGGCAGCAGCCGGTGCGAAAAGCTGCGCTTCATCGACCACAACCAGCATTGGATACCAGTAATCTCGTTCAGCATCGAACAGGCCGCCGAGGAAAGCGGCAGCCGCACGCATCTGCTGTTCGACGTCGAGACCTTCGAGATTGAGTACGACGGAAACCCGATGCTGACGGATACGTCCGGCAATGCGCGTCAGTTCGGCTTCGGTGCGTGCAGCATCAACGACGACATGGCCATGAATATCGGCCAGCGTAACGAAATCGCCTTCAGGATCGATAACGCATTGCTGCACCCATTGGGCGCTCTGCTCAAGCAGGCGGCGAAGGAGATGCGATTTGCCTGATCCTGAATTTCCCTGAACCAGCAGGCGGGTTGCGAGAAGCTCTTCAAGATCAAGCATGGCCTGCTTGCCACCACCAAGCGCACCTGCCGCAGCAGTACCGCTTCCAGCAACAGAACCCATGTCGATACCGACCTGCATCTCGTTTCCTTTTGTTCTGTGAATGTTGGGACGACTCGGCAGGAGAACCCGCGATCAATCAGGCACCCGCTTAACATTTTTGACGCGGCTAATGCCACCCGTTAAAGGAAAAGCCCACAGAAGGCGTGTTTCGAACCCAAAAAACTTGCGCTTGAAAAGCCTATGGGCTATAGGCTGCCATCCGCGTAGACACCCTTGGAGGCAACGCGGAATGGGGCGGTCCGGTCTTTCACACTGTGGAAGACATTACGGGCTGTTTCATGTTGTTCGCTGGAGCATGATCCCGAAAAGTGGAAACCGGTTTTCGGACAAGATCATGCTTAGATAAAAAACTGCGACCAACACTCCAGTAACTTTGAAAGGTAATGCCATGAGCGATACTTACGTGCTCAAGGCCGATCTGCGCAGCCGGGTTGGTAAGGGGTCCTCCCGCGAACTTCGCCGCAACGGCCAGATTCCTGCAGTCATCTATGGCGACAAGCAGGAGCCCCTCGCAATCGCCGTTCCTTATAAGGAAGTTTACTACAAGATCCACGGCGGTGGTTTCAAAACCACGATCGCTACGATCGAAGTAGACGGCAAGAAAATTCAGGTCCTCCCGAAGGACTACCAGCTTGATCCGGTTCGTGACTTCCCACAGCACGTCGACTTCCTTCGCGTTTCCGCGAAGTCGGTTGTTCACGTCAACGTTCCAGTTCACTTCAAGAACGAAGAAGCTGCACCGGGCATCAAGCGCGGCGGCGTTCTCAACATCGTTCGTCACGATGTTGAACTGATCGTTCCAGCGAACGCAATTCCGGAAGCTCTCGAATTCGACCTGACCGGTCTCGAAATCGGTGACTCGGTTCACATTTCGGCTATCAAGCTGCCGAAGGGTGCAACTGCTGCCATTCAGGACCGTGACTTCACGATCGCTACTATTGCTGCACCTGCCGGCCTGAAGTCGGAAGAAAATGCAGAAGGCGCTGAAGAAGCCAAGGACGGCGAATAATCGCTTTCCGCATATAGGGGCTCAGAACCATGCTGCTCATCGCAGGGCTTGGCAATCCGGGGCCCCAATATGCGCATAACCGTCACAATATCGGTTTTATGGCGGTGGATGAAATATTCCGCCGCCATAGATTTTCAAATTGGCAGAAGAAGTTCAAAGCGGACATCGCCGATGGCGTGATCGACGGCGAAAAAGTGCTTCTCATCAAGCCAATGACTTTCATGAACCTTTCTGGCCAGTCGATTGGAGAAGCCATGCGCTTCTACAAGCTGACCCCTGCCGACCTCGTCGTGATCTACGACGAACTTGACCTTGCGCCTGCAAAGTTGCGCATCAAGACCGGCGGCGGTTCTGGTGGCCACAATGGAATCAAATCCATCGACGCCCATGTGCAGGCCTTTCCGGGCGGAAAAGATTATCGCCGTATGCGTCTCGGCATCGGCCATCCCGGCGCAAAGGAGCTGGTTCACAATTACGTTCTCGGCGATTTTGCAAAAGTCGATAGCGAATGGCTTGATATACTTTTTGGCGCTATCGCAGATAATGTCAGCCTGCTTGCCAAGAAGGAAGACAACAGCTTCATGAACCGCGTGGCCATCGCCATGGGTGACGGTAGTCAGCGCCCGAGTGGATTCAAAGCAGATCCAGAGCAGGCAGCTAAGGCTCCTCCCAAGGCACAGAGCCACATTCGTCAGGCGCGCCAGAGTGCCGCAAAATCAAGCATTCCCGCGAGTGGCCCGATGGCAGAAATGCTCAAGAAACTTCTTGGCAAGAAGGACTAGTCATGAGCGAAGTCGTTTATATGTTTGCCATGAGTCTTGATGGCTTCATCGCCAATGATGACGGTAGCTTTGACTGGCTCGAACAATTTCCGCCAGATGATGGCTTTGGCTTCGATGAATTCATGGCTGGCATTACCGGTATTGTCATGGGGCGCCAGACCTATGATGTCATGTGTTCCATTCCAGAGTGGCCTTATGGCTCGCTGCCAGTCGTTGTTGCAACGCATCAGAAATTCGACAATCTGCCCGCGAACACTGCCGCAATGACTGGCAAACCAGCCGAGCTGCTTGCGAAACTCAAAGCTCTCGGCGCAAGTGGGCGCATCTGGCTTTTGGGTGGCGGCGATCTGGCGCGGCAATTTCTCGATGCCGGTCTGCTTGACATCATTGATATAGGAACTATTCCGATCATTCTGGGAAGCGGCAAACCGGCTTTCAAAAATTCATCACGCCACTGGCTGGATTTGCAATCCGCCAATGCGCTTCATAATGGCGCCGTGCGCTCAATTTACCGCGTCAAGCGATAAGGGACGAATATCATGGGTTTCAAATGCGGCATCGTCGGCCTGCCTAACGTCGGCAAGTCCACGCTCTTCAACGCGCTGACCAAGACGGCCGCAGCACAGGCTGCAAACTATCCGTTCTGCACCATCGAACCAAACACTGGCGAAGTGGCGGTTCCCGATCCACGTCAGAATGGCATTGCGAAAATCGCAGGCTCGAAGGAAATCATCCCTACCCGCATCAACTTCGTTGATATTGCAGGTCTGGTGCGCGGAGCTTCCAAAGGTGAAGGCCTGGGCAACCAGTTCCTTGCCAATATCCGCGAAGTCGACGCCATTGTGCATGTTCTGCGCTGCTTTGAAGACGATGACATCACCCATGTTGAAGGCCGTATCGATCCGGTGTCTGACGCAGAAACCGTTGAAACGGAATTGATGCTGTCGGACCTTGAAAGCATCGAGCGCCGCATCGTGCAGATCCGCAAGCGCGCCAGCAGCAAGGACAAGGAAGCAACCACGGTCTTGCCGATCATGGAGCAGGCGCTCGAGCTGTTGCAGAATGGCAAGCCTGTTCGCCTGATGCTGAAAGACATTGCCCCAGACGATCTCCTGATCCTCAAGGGTCTGAACCTGCTTACCTCCAAGCCAGTGCTTTATGTATGCAATGTCGCCGAAGGTGATGCTGCCAAGGGCAACGAGTATAGCGAAGCCGTTGCTAAAATGGCTGCGGAACAAGGCGCAGAGAGCGTCATCATCTCGGCTGCTATTGAAGCAGAAGTAGCCCAGCTTGCCGACGAAGAAGCCAAGGAATATCTCGACGCCATGGGCCTCGAAGAACCCGGCCTAGACCGTCTCATTCGCGCTGGCTACAAGCTTCTCGACCTCATCACCTACTTCACGGCAGGCCCCAAAGAAACGCGTGCCTGGACTATCAAGCGCGGAACCAAGGCTCCGGGTGCGGCAGGCGTTATTCATACCGATTTCGAGCGCGGCTTCATTCGCGCACAGACCATCGCCTACGAAGACTATATCAAGTTCAACGGTGAAGTCGGTGCCAAGGAAGCAGGCAAAGCGCGGGACGAAGGTAAGGAATACATCGTCCATGACGGCGATGTGATGCTGTTCCGCTTCAATACCTGATACGATCAGGCCACCGTGAAAACGGTGGCTTTTTTCTACGCATGTCTCTCAAAAGCGGGAGCCGGTTTGGGGGTAAAGACATGCCTCAGCAAAGAACCAGAGTGGCGAGTGCCGCTTTGGTTGGGAGGAGACCGGATTGACTGATAAGACGCCTAAATATGCCTATGAAGATTTCACGCAAGGACTGAAGCTCCCCTTCGGACCGCGCACCATCACCAAAGAAGAAATCATCGAGTTCGCCCGCGAATTCGACCCACAGCCTTTTCATCTTGATGAAGAAGCGGGCAAGGCAAGCGTGCTAGGTGGGCTTGCCGCGTCGGGCTGGCAGACAGCTTCCTTAATCATGCGAATGGTTTGCGATGCCTTTCTCACAAACTCCACCTCGCAAGGTGGGCCCGGTGTCGAGTTCACTCGGTGGAAACGTCCCGTGCTCGCGGGCGATACGCTTAATGGCATAACGACGGTCAAGGACAAACGTATCTCGAAATCGCGCCCGACAATCGGTTTGATTACGTTCCATCATGAACTGTTCAATCAACGTGGCGAAAGCGTCTGTGAGATGCAGCACCCATGCATGATGGTACGACGCGGTCATGATGCAATCTCGGAAGGTGCGGCATGAGTTTCCTTGAAGAAAACCTCGGGCAAAATCTTGTCATCGGAAGCTATACTTTCTCCGCCGAAGAAATTGTCGACTTCGCAAGAAAGTATGACCCACAGCCATTTCACCTTGATGCGGAAGCGGCAAAAAAAAGCGTCTTCGGCGGCCTCTGTGCCTCCGGCTGGCACACCACCGCGGTCTTTATGAAGCTGAACGTTGCCTCGATCGTAGAAGCAACAAAAGACGCAATGAAACGTGGTGAAGTTCCGCCGACTTTTGGCCCCTCACCCGGCTTTGAAAATCTGAAATGGATGAGACCAGTCTATGCTGGTGATACAATCACCTATAAGCGGACCGTGCATGCGGTACGCCCTCTCACCTCGCGGCCGGGCTGGTCGATGCTGAACATGAGTACCAGTGCCTTTAATCAGGACGGCGAGCAGGTTCTGTCCTTCGACAATGCTGCGATGGTGAAACTGCCGTCATAATACTAAAACGCCCAGATTACAGCGGTTCCAGTTAAGACTTAATCGTTGGAACCGCTGTAACTGTTTGTTTTTACGCATTATCCAACGCAAAATCGCTTCGCACTTTTTGCTGGAAATGCTTTAAATCCGGGCGTTTTATGCCATTCAATCGCCTTCAAACTCGACAAGCGTGCGCACCGGCACACCAAGAGCTTCGAGCTTCTTGCGACCCCCAAGGTCTGGCAGGTCGATAATAAAGCAAGCTGCAACGATTTCTGCACCCATCTGAAGCAGCAGCTTCGCTGCAGCCTCGGCTGTGCCACCGGTTGCAATCAGATCGTCAACCAGCATGATGCGCTCGCCTGGGACGATAGCATCGCGGTGCATTTCCATTTCGTCGATGCCATATTCAAGGCTGTAGGCAATGCGCACTGTATCGCGCGGCAGTTTGCCCTTCTTACGGATCGGCACGAACCCAGCCGAAAGCTGATGAGCAATCGCGCCGCCAAGAATGAAGCCGCGTGCTTCAATGCCCGCAACCTTGTCCACCTTGTTGCCTGCATAAGGATAGACGAGCTCATCCACTGCACGGCGGAAAGCTTGCGCATCACCCATGAGCGTTGTCACATCACGGAACTGAACACCGGGTTTCGGGTAATCAGGAATCGTTCTGATCGCGTCCTTCAGCGTCGCTTTGAGTCCGGATTCCATTTTCAGTCCTTTCAGAGGGTAAGCTCACGCGCTGTCATAAGGGCGTGTTTGCTGACGCAATTATATTGAACTCTCTTCAATCACGATATGCGCATCACGCCAAGCGCGTTCGCACTTTTTTGAACGGCTTCTGCTGTTCCCAAACAAAAAGGGCGCCTCGAGGCGCCCTTTCAACACATCTGCTTGATTAAAGAATCAATGCTTCACATTCGCCCAGACCGAACGCTTGGCGATGTAAACAAGACCAGCGAACAGGATCAGGAAAATAATAACCCGGAAACCTGTTTTCTTGCGGTCTTCCAGATGCGGTTCAGCGGCCCACATCAGGAATGCAGAAACGTCACGCGCATACTGATCCACCGTCTGCGGCGAACCGTCGTCATATGTCACCTGATCGTCGCTCAGCGGCTTAGCCATGGCAAGCGATTTTCCCGCGATGAAATACGGGTTGTAATGCGTGCCTTCCGGGACATGCATGCCTGCTGGCGGCTGTTCATCATAGCCAGTCAGAAGCGAGTGAATGTAGTCGGGACCTGCTTCGGCATATTGCGTGAATATATCGAAGACAAAAGTCGGGAAACCACGCTCAACCGCACGCGCCTTGGCGATTAGCGAAAAGTCTGGCGGAGCTGCGCCATTGTTCGCGGCAGCGGCTGCATTCGTGTTCGCAAATGGCGACGGAAAATGATCCGTCGGGATTGCCTTGCGGGTGAACATTTCACCATCCGCATTCGGGCCATCCTGCACTTCATATTCCGCAGCGAATGCCTTTACCTGTTCAGGCGAATAACCAAGATCTTCCAGTGTACGGAAAGCCACCAGGTTCATCGAATGGCAGGCCGAGCAGACTTCCTTATAGACCTTGAGACCGCGCTGAAGCTGTCCCTTGTCATAGGTTCCAAATGGACCTGAGAAGGTCCACTTTTCCTGCTTTGGATGGTGGATCGGAAAATGCTCCGGCTCCCCCTCGCCACCACCGGCGGCAAAGGCACCACCCATTGTCACACCCAGTGCTACCAGCGGAGCGATACCGAAGGCAGCGAAACTCTTGAGGATGTTTTTCATTGATACGTCCTTCATCTTTCGCTGCTTCAAGCCTTGATGTCCACTGGGGCAATCTCGGCCTTGCCTGCATTCTTTTCCAGTACCGCCTCGGTAATCGAGTTCGGCAGACGCTTTGGCGTCTCGATCAGGCCAAGAACCGGCATGATGACGATGAAAAATGCGAAGTAGTAGAGCGTACCGAACTGCGCCAGCAGCGTATAAGTGCCTTCAGCAGGACGCGAACCAAGCCAGCCCAGGAAGATGGCATTGATGACGAACAGCCAGAAGAACAGCTTGAACCAAGGGCGATAGACTGCCGAACGAACCTTCGACGTATCGAGCCAGGGAACAACGAAGAGGATTGCGATCGAACCGAACATGGTCAGAACGCCGCCGAGCTTCGAGTCGATGGGTCCGATGTTGAAAGTGATGGCGCGCAGCATCGCGTAAAACGGCAGGAAGTACCATTCAGGGACGATGTGAGCTGGCGTCTTCAGCGAGTCTGCCGGGATGTAGTTATCCGGATGACCGAGGAAGTTCGGCATATAGAAGACGAAATAAGCGAAGAAGATGAAGAAGACGAGCGCGCCAAAAGCGTCCTTGATGGTCGCATAAGGCGTGAACGGCAGCGTATCAGTCTCCGACTTAACTTCAATCCCTGTCGGGTTGGTCTGGCCGGTTACGTGCAGCGCCCAGACGTGCAGGATAACAACGCCTGCAATCATGAACGGCAGCAGATAATGCAGCGAGAAGAAGCGATTCAGCGTCGGATTATCGACGGCAAAGCCACCAAGCAACAATTGCTGGATCGGTTCGCCTATCACCGGAAACGCGGTGAAGAAGCCCGTGATAACCGTCGCACCCCAGAAGGACATTTGTCCCCATGGCAGCACGTACCCCATGAAAGCGGTTGCCATCATGAGAAGGAAAATCACCACACCAAGGATCCACAGAAGCTCACGCGGCGCCTTGTAGGAGCCATAATACAGACCGCGAGCAATATGCAGATAAACCGCAATGAAGAAGAATGACGCGCCGTTGGCGTGCATGTAGCGCAGCAGCCAGCCGGAATTGACGTCACGCATGATCTTTTCAACGGAATTGAAAGCAATTCCCGTATCCGCAGCATAATGCATGGCCAGCACAATGCCGGTAATGATCTGCGCAATCAGCATAAATGCCAAAATGCCGCCGAACGTATACATGTAGTTCAGGTTACGTGGCGTCGGATAAGCAACAAAGGAATCATAGACAAGACGCGGTAAAGGCAGTCGTTCGTCGACCCATTTTTCGATGCCGGTCGAGGGCGTATATGTGGAGTGTCCACCACTCATGTTTTCTCTCCCCAAGATCTGTTTTAGCCGATCCTGATGACCGTATCGGAAGCAAATGCATATGCCGGAATGTGCATGTTTTCCGGCGCTGGACCGCTGCGGATACGGCCTGCGGTGTCATAGGTCGAACCATGGCATGGGCAGAACCAGCCACCGAAAGAACCTGACTCACCGAGCGGTACGCAACCAAGGTGGGTACAAACGCCGATCATGATGATCCAGTTTTCCTTACCTTCACCTGCAGAACGCGCGACATCGGTCGCCTGCGCATCAGCAGGAAGGTTCGCATTGCGGGCCGCGATATCTTTCAGATCACCAAGAGCAGTCGTCTTGGCATCTTCAATTTCTTTGGCCGTACGGTTACGGATGAAAACTGGCTTTCCGCGCCATTTAACGGTGAGTGATGCGCCTTCTGCTAGAGAAGACACATCAACCTCAATAGACGCTGCAGCAAGCGTCGAAGCGTCGGGGCGCATCTGGTCGATAAACGGCCATGCCAGTCCGCCGATACCGACGACACCGGCCATTCCCGTCGCAATATACAAAAAATCACGCCGTGTCGGCTCAGCCGTGTCGTGTGCGCTCACGTGCCAATTCCTTTTTAACCTGGATATCCAATTGAAATCTCCCCTCGTTCCTTTGCAATTGCGCAAAAGCAGTCCAGCCTTTTGCGCTCACGCAAAAAGCAGTTCCACAATTGCTTGCAGAACGAAATTCCCTCCATCTCAACATAGAGGTTTAGGCAGGTTGAAAAGCCTTGTCCAGACGCCAACCCCATAGGACGGCACCATGTCGCAGGCTGCTTTATTGGGATGTTTTAAAAGCGACCAGACAAACCGCACCGCTCAAATCTCACTTTGAGCGGTGCGTCGAACATTTTGCAAAATTGGCTGGAATTAGCCGTTTATGCCGAGAAACCCGCCCGATTGACGCGCCCAGAGACCGGCGTAAATTCCACCTCGCGCAATAAGTTCTTCATGGGTTCCCTCCTCGACAATCCGGCCTTTGTCCATGACAATGAGACGATCTAGCGCCGCAATAGTCGAAAGCCGATGCGCAATAGCGATCACCGTCTTGCCTTCCATGAGCTGACGGAGGTTTTCCTGAATCGAAGCTTCCACCTCTGAGTCGAGCGCGGAAGTCGCCTCATCCAGAATAAGAATAGGCGCATCTTTCAGGATAGCGCGCGCGATTGCGATGCGCTGTCGCTGGCCACCTGAAAGTTTCACGCCACGTTCACCAACAAACGCGTCAAAAGACTTGCGGCCATTGAAGTCTTCAAGCTTGGCGATAAACTCATCAGCTTCCGCCTGTCGCGCTGCCTGAAGCAGTTCTTCATCACTCGCATTGTCGCGCGCCAGCATGATATTCTCGCGCAATGAGCGATGCAGGAGCGCTGTCTCCTGACTGACCACTGCAAAAGCGCGGCGCAGTGAGGCTTGCGTCACATCGCGAACATCCTGCCCATCCACAAGGATCGCACCTTTCTCGACGTCATAAAGGCGCAGGATCAGATTGACGAGCGTCGATTTACCCGCGCCCGAATGCCCTACCAGGCCAATGCGCTCACCGCCCTTAACGGTGAAATTGATACCATCAAGGACACCCGCTGCTTTGCCATAATGGAAAGTGACATTGTTAATATCGATGCGAGCTTCGGTGATCTGCAATGTTTTTGCATCGCGCTTGTCTTCAAGACCAAGAGGGGCGGAAACAAGCTTCATCGAATTCTCGATCAGTCCCAGCTGACGCAGCATTCCATTGAGCTGCATCATCAATCGACCAAGCAGCATGTTCAACCGCAGAACCAGGCCAAGCGTGAAGGACACCTGCCCGACAGTGATCGCATCGCGCGTCCACAAATCGATGGTAATCGCAGCAACGGTAACGATCATCACACCAGAAAGCGCGGTCATAGCAAGGCGCACGCCGGTCAGTGAGCGCATGAAAGGCAAGATCGCAGCGAGATACCGCATGAAGCCTTCACGCATGTAGCGTTCATCATCATCAGCGGTATTGAGCTTGATCGTCTGAATGTTGGAATAGCTGTCGACGATGCGGCCATTGATCATCGAACCGGCTTCTGCGGACGCTTCAGCGCTTTTGCGAATACGTGGCAGATAATGGCGGGCGATCAAACCAAATGCCAATATCCATAAGATAACGGCTGCCGCCAACCGCCAGTCGAGGCGACCAACCAGAAACAGCGTTGTGATGCTGTAAATCGCCATGAACCAGACGACTTGAATGAGGCTTTCGATGAGATCACCGGCAGCCTGTCCGGCCTGCCACACCTTGGTGGCAATACGACCGGCAAAATCATTCTGAAAAAAGGCATAGGATTGGCGCTGGACATAAGAATTGGCCTGCCAGCGGATCATGTTGTAGAAGCCCGGCGACAGTGTCTGACCTTCGAGCAGCGTATTTATGCCGGTCACGACAAACCGGATGACAAGGACGGTAATGCCCATGAACAACAGCTCGGGACCTGCTGCCTGAAACAGTGCAGACCAGCTACGTTCAACACCAGCCCGACCTGCCTGATCGAGAATATCGACCAGTCTGCCGGTAAAATAAAACAGTCCCGCCTCGACCAAAGGCAAAAGACCGCCAACAACCAGCGAGGCTGCAAGCGGCCATTTGGCCTGACGGGCATAATGCCAGAGAAATGCGAGCGTAGTTGAAGGCGGCCTAAGCTTGTCCGGTTCGCGGAAGGGATCAACCCAGCGCTCGAACAGGCTATAAACCGCTTTCATCAAATGCCTAATCCTTACTTTGCCATCTCTGCTTCGGCCTGTTCGTCAAATCCGAGGAAGCCGCCCGACTGTCGTGCCCATAGTCCGGCATAAATGCCGCCGAGCGCAACAAGTTCCTCATGCGTCCCATCTTCAACAATCTGGCCCTTGTCCATCACGACCAGACGATCAAGCGCCGCGATGGTCGAAAGACGGTGCGCGATCGCAATAACCGTCTTGCCTTCCATCAGCGTGTTGAGGCTGTCCTGAATGGCCGCTTCCACCTCCGAGTCGAGCGCAGAGGTTGCCTCGTCCAGAATGAGGATCGGCGCATCCTTCAACATCACACGCGCAATCGCGATACGTTGACGCTGTCCGCCGGAAAGCTTCACGCCGCGTTCACCGACATGGGCATCAAGCCCACGCCGACCTTTCGCGTCAGTCAGCAGCGGAATGAACTGATCAGCCTGTGCCAGACGGATTGCGCGCTCGACCATTTCTTCGGTGGCATCAGGTCGGCCATACATGATGTTCTCACGTACGGAACGATGAAGAAGCGATGTGTCCTGTGTGACCATGCCGATGCTTGCACGAAGCGAGTCCTGCGTGACCTTGGAAATGTCCTGGCCGTCAATCAGAATGCGGCCCTTTTCGAGATCGTAGAAGCGCAGCAGCAGATTGACCAGCGTGGATTTACCCGCACCCGAACGACCGACGAGGCCAATCTTCTGTCCAGCCTGGATGTCGAGTGACAAACCTTCAATAACGCCCTTGCCCTTGCCGTAGTGAAACCCGATCTTGTCGAAATCCAGCGCACCCTTGCTGACATGCAGCGCAGGCGCATTCGGCACGTCCACCACCTCGTGAGCACGAGCAATCGTTGTGATACCGTCTTCTACTGTTCCGATATTCTCGAACAGTGCAGACATTTCCCACATGATCCACTGCGACATGCCGTTGAGACGCAGCACAAGGCCGATACCAACAGCCACCGCACCAACGGAGATCGCTTCATTCATCCAGAGCTTGATGCCAATCGCACCCACGGCAAACAGCAAAATACAGTTAGCCATATAGAGTGTGAAATGGAACATCGTGATGAGCCGCATCTGGCGATGCACTGTACCAAGGAAGCCATCGAGGCTTTCCTTGACGTAAGACTCTTCGCGGCTTGAATGCGAGAACAGTTTGACCGTCGCAATATTGGTATAGCTGTCGACGATACGCCCGGTCATCGACGAACGCGCATCGGCCTGCTCTTCGGAAATCACACGCAGACGCGGAATGAAGAAGCGCAGCAAGATCATGTAGACGATTAGCCAGACCGCAAACGGGATCATCAGAACAATGTCTGCGGACGCTGCAATGAACAGCGTGCCCGCAAAATAGACGATGACATAGTTCAGCACGTCGAGCAGTTTCATAACCGTTTCGCGCACCGCGAGCGCGGTCTGCATCAGCTTGGTCGAGATACGCCCGGCAAACTCGTCCTGGAAGAACGACATGGACTGACGGATCAGATAGCGATGCATCAGCCAGCGCACGCGCATCGGATAGTTGCCAAGCAACGTCTGGTGAATGAGCAGCGAATGGACCAGCACCACACCAGGCAAGCCGACAAGTACAACGCCTGCGATCATCGCAAGCCGCCAGCCTTCGTTGCTCAGGAACGTTTCGCGCGACTGATGTGAAAGCCAGTCGACGATATTGCCCATGAAGGCAAAGAGCGACACTTCGATGATCGCGATCAGTGTTGTGAAAATTGCCATGCCGATAATCCATGGCCATGCGCCACGGGTATAGTAAAGGCAGAAGGCCACCAGTCCGCGCGGAGGTTCGCGTGGAGGCTCTTCGGGATAGGCTTCGAGTCGTTTTTCAAACCATCTAAACATGGCGATCCTTTTATGTGCCTCAGCAAAAATTGCCAAGGCGGAATAGGAACAAAAAGGGAATATTTTTGTGATTAGAGGACAGTTTTGCTCACCGCAGCGTTATCGCGCACGATTGATGTGTTGACGTCATGGGAACATTCGTTCTCTGTACTTGCAGCAACAGAGTTTGTGAGTTACCCGCCTCATATGGAACTGCGTATCGCTCTTTACCAGCCTGACATTCCCGGCAATACGGGAACCATCCTGCGCATGGCCGCATGCCTTGGCTTCGCGGTGGACCTGATCGAGCCTGCGGGTTTTGACGTTTCCGACAGATCGCTAAAACGCGCCGGTATGGATTATCTGGAACAGGCTGCCCTCACCCGCCATGCCGACTGGCAACATTTCAATGACTGGCGCCTGCAGGCAGGCAAACGCCTTGTGTTGCTTTCAACCAAAGCTGCAGTTGGCTATACGGATTATCAGTTTCAGAAAAATGACATCCTGCTCTTTGGGCGTGAATCTGCCGGTGTACCGGACAGCATTCAGGATCTCGCTGATGCACGGCTGATTATACCCATGGTACCGGGCGCACGATCCCTAAATCTTGCGGTTTCCGTAGCGCTAACCGCAGGCGAAGCTATGCGCCAGCAAAAACTGGAACTCGATTCCGTTTCAAACGCTTAGACGGGCAAGCGGAATCAGTTCCCGAAGCATGTTCAATAAGCTTTGCACAATGCCGGTTGTGCCGGGCGCCCCTTCTTTAATCTCCGGTCTGAAAGGCTATCATTCGATGCAGTCATCGCTCCGCAATCTCACCTTTGCTGCGTCCGCGCTGTCTATGCTCGCAGCAGCACCTGCATTCGCTCAAGGTGCCGAAACCATTTCGCCAAAGGTCATGGTCATCACCATGTTTGGCGAAGAAGCCAAGCCATGGCTGGAAGGCGAGAAGTTCACGCAGAAGCTGAAACTGCCGGGCCTGAGCCCTGAATATCCTGAGGTCGATTGCACAGCCGAAGGCCTCTGCCATATGACGACGGCCATGGGCTTCGCCAATGCAGCAAGCGCGGTCACCGCAATGGCGCTCAGCGACAAGCTTGATCTCACGCACACCTATTTCCTCATCGCAGGCATTGCAGGCGTTGATCCAAAGCACGGCACACTGGGTTCCGCGCATTGGGCGAAATACGCAGTTGATGCCAACCTCAACCATCGCATTGATATTCGCGAAGCGCCTGAAGGCTGGCCGACTGACTTCTTCGGCCTTGGCGCTGAAAAGCCGGGCGAAAAGCCAAAATGGGCCGCAGGCACGGAAGTCTTCGAACTCAACGGCAAACTTGCCGACTACGCATTGGCAAAGACCAAGGGCGTCGAGCTTCTCGACGGCGACGATGCCAAGGAATATCGCAAGCACTATACGGAAAAAGCTGCGACCAGCGCACCAATGGTCACGATCTGCGATACAGCATCGGGCGATACTTACTGGCACGGCACCAAGCTGGGCGAAGCCATGGAACAGTGGTCGAAGCTTTTGACCGACGGCAAGGCCGAATACTGCACGTCTCAAATGGAAGACAATGCGACACTCACTTCGCTCAAGCGTGCTGCAGACGCAGGCAAGCTAGATTACGACCGTATTGCGCTATTGCGCACTGCCTCTAACTTTGACCGTCAGGGCAAAGACCAGACTGCGGCGCAATCGCTTGCAGCAAAGTCGGGCGGCTTCCCGCTGGCCACAACCAATGCCTATCGCGTTGGCAAAGTCTACGCCGACAGCATCATCAAGGATTGGAAGTCGTGGGAGCAAGCTCCTCAGACGGAAGTAAAATAAAGTCGTAATGCTATAACGACTCAAAAACGAAACCGCCCTTCGGCAATGCCGGAGGGCGGTTTCTACAAATGGCTAATCTGAATCTCGTTTCAACGACTTAAGTCCGCGCTTTGAATCAGATCGCGAAGCTAATCCGATGTCGGCAAACGGCGCATCGTAAATTCGATGACATCGTCGGGACGTTCGCACCAGCTTTCTATTTCTGTCCAGTATGCAGCTTTGGGAAATGTCTCAAACCATTCACGCGCCTTTTCACGCGCAGCCTGTCGCGGCAATGCAAATGTTTCCCGGATGAAACCATCGCGCGGAAGCCGGCTCTTGTTCGCGCGGCCTTTTTCAAGCTGCTTGCGCAGTCCTTCAAGCGGTGGTCGGGGCGGTGATGCGGTCATGCAGGAGCCTCCCGAAACAAGGAATATCCAATCCCTAGGTAGCATAAGATAGGGAAGCAACGACTTGATGACGAGTCTTTTCTTGGGGAGAGGAAATCATGCGCGCGACGTGCAACGTCTTCGTGCTTTGCCAGACTGCAGGACTTTGCTAAGTCAGAAACATAGAAGTTTGAATTTTCGCGACTTCTCCAGTCGCACGGTACATTGCGTGAGAGGATACAAAAATGCAGCGCGACGAAATTCCGGCAATCATCCCGCAAGATATCGAAGAAAAAAAGCAAGCCGCCCGGGACTGGTTTGAAGAGCTGCGCGATCGTATCTGTGCAAGCTTCGAGCAACTCGAAGACGACTTGCAGGGACAGCTTTCCGATCAGGAGCCGGGCCGCTTTGTTCGCACACCCTGGCAGAAGGATGATGGCAATGGTGGTGGCGGCGTCATGTCCATCATGCATGGTCGTGTCTTTGAAAAAGTCGGCGTGCATGTCTCCACTGTTCATGGCGAGTTCTCGCCAGAGTTTCGCAAGCAGATACCTGGCGCCGAAGAAGACCCACGCTATTGGGCCAGTGGAATTTCGCTGATCGCGCATCCACAAAATCCCAATGTTCCGGCAGTCCACATGAACACGCGCATGGTCGTTACCACGCGCCAGTGGTTCGGCGGTGGTGCAGACCTGACGCCGGTGCTCGACCGTCGTCGCACGCAGGAAGACCCGGATACACTCGCTTTCCATAAAGCATTCCGCTTCATCTGCGAAAAGCACAAAGACATCGTCGATTACCAGCGAGTCAAAGAATGGTGCGACGAATATTTCTTCCTGCCTCACCGTGACGAGGCACGCGGCATTGGCGGTATCTTCTATGACTGGCTGCATTCATCTGAAGAACAGGGCGGCTGGGACAAGGACTTCGCGTTCACACGCGACGTAGGCCGTGGTTTCTCGGTCGTCTATCCGCATCTGGTTCGCCAGAACTTCAACAAGGACTGGACACCTGAAGATCGCGAAGAGCAACTCATCCGCCGCGGGCGCTATGTGGAATTCAACCTGCTCTATGATCGTGGCACGATCTTCGGTCTCAAGACCGGCGGCAATGTGAATTCCATTCTGTCGTCCATGCCGCCTGTGGTGAAATGGCCGTAACAGGTTCTGGGAATTTAAAAAGGGCGGGAATTTCCCGCCCTTTCTTTATGCGTCGAATGCTGCGTGATAGCTCACGTTGCCTCGTGGTATTTCCCCCTCGATAACGAGGCACTGGAAATACTCCGCTGGTACACCTTCAAGCCTGAGCCTATCATCAGCTTTGAAACCAAAACGCTGATAATAGCCGGAATCTCCGAGCAAGACACAGCCCTTGGCTCCTGCCTCCTTCAGTCGCAAAAGACCTTCTCGAATGAGTGCGCTACCAATCCCTTCACCTTGCCTGCCCGGCTGGACCGAGACGGGGCCAAGCCCGTACCAGCCACAATCGGCACCATCGATGAGTACGGGCGAAAAAGCCACGTGACCGAGAAGAAAGCCTTCCTCCTCTGCTACCAGTGACAAGATCAGCGCCGATGCCGAACGAAGCGCATCAATAATGGCCGCCTCTTTCTGGTTACTATACGGCACCGAACGAAACGCCTCTTCAGTCAGGCGACGGATTGCAGCCGTGTCCTCTGGTTGCTCCTTGCGGATAAGCATCATGCTCTCCTTCATCGATTATTGGCTTGTGCGCGGACGTTGATGCGTCCTTTGAGCGAAATGCGATACGCGTCGCCAGCCCGAGATTCGATCAGCCGCTTCCGTCGCAATTGCTGGAAAACAACCATTGTACAATCGGAAAGTAGATAACCTTCGCGGGTATAACATTCGATTTCGCAGATACGTCGGTCTTCGCGCAAATGGCGGATGTAACCGCCCTGCGCCAGCACGTGTAGCACGCGCTGTTCAATGCGTGAGATATTCATTGTCGTTAATGCCTGGATGGAAACCATGACAAGCACCGGCCTGCGTGGACAAACAAAGATTTGCCCACGGCCAATGCCATTTCCGTCCCTGAACATCTGCGTGGATTAAAACGCGCAGTTATTCGGAACGATCAGAGGCTTCCGACAATCTCCAGCATCAACAATTCCTCTTAACGCAGACCCAGATTTAATAGTGGGGTACAAACGACAGAAGGGCTCAAGAGCCCTCCCGAAGATTATTTAAGAGTGCTGTAGCTTAAAGTCAAATCGTTCAGGCTTTTGGCTGGTTGCGGAGCTTTTCAGCCTCCGCATAAAACTTCTTTTCCCACTCATTGTGGTTGTCCAACCCCTCCTTGATGAAGGGCGTAAAGATTGCAAGATTCATCAAAGCCCAATTTACGAAGCGGGCCGGAAACTTCAGCGGCTTTACGAAATCGACAAACAACACCACACGCGTATGGTCGGTATGGTTCCATGCCTCATGTTCATAGGCATCATCGAAAATAAGAACCTTGCCTTCCTGCCAATGGCAGACCTGTTTATCGACCCGGATCGCGAGCTTATCGGCAGGCTCCGGTACAATCATGCCCATATGCAAACGCAACACGCCATTGTAAGGGCCTCGGTGCGGCGGCAGATGCTTGCCCGGTTCAAAGATCGAGAACATAGCGGTGGTCAAGCCGGGAATTTTCTGCACGGCATTCCATGTGTTGGGACAAGCGTGAACGTTCTGTTCCGACTTCACGCCAAAACCAAGCAGGAAGAACGTCTTCCAATGATTATCCGTCGAGATTGTCTTCACGTCTGAGGAAATATCCTGAAAGGATGGCAATTCACTCTGGCGCAGCAGAACCTTTTCCAGCTCCGCACGGATAGCCGGATATGCCTTCTCGACTTCTGCCACCCATGGGAAAATAGCATTGTCATATACTGGCGGATTGCCAAGCTTTGCGTATTTGAGATTAAGCCGCTCCGCCCATGCAACAATTCCCATGAAGAAACGTGTAACCGCACCCGGACGCTCCATAGGTGCGATACCGTCCGTGCCAAAATTCTGCTTGGGGTCAGTGGCCGTATTCTGCGAAGTCGAGGTATCGGAAGTGGACATTCATTGCTCTTTCAAATCAGGCGCTTAAAACCGAACTTACGATATAAACTCAGAAAATCGCGGCATGATTTTGTATAATCAACCGTCAATCGTTCATTTTATTGCGATCAAGTTTGTCCAGAAGCGCTTCATGGTCAAGACTAAAACCTGAGTCAATCCAGAGAGTTTCCAACTCGCGCAGCTTTTCGCCCAAAACGGGGCCTTTCTCGAAGCCAAGGCGAAGAAGATCGCCACCCGTAACCGGGAACACCGGCGCTTCATAGCTTTGAACAGCGTCAAGCAGGCGGGCAAAACCGCCCGCACGGATCATGGCCTCATCACTGCCGATCGCTTCATTGCGTGCTTGAGCATAGCTGAGCTGAATGCGATCCAGGACCGCCTGCTTGCTGCCACGATAAACGAGCTTTTTCAGCGCCTGTTCAGACATTTCCGGCTTGATAATTTCAGTGCGTGCCCATGCTTCGAGCCGCGCCCGTTCTGCGTTCGACATTTTCAGTCGTTTGCCCATAGCATTGACGCGTGCCGTATCGGGCGGGATTATACTTTCAAGCCGTAACAAGGCATCTATAGGCCAGCCAAGATCGCCTTCCGTGCGCACCAGGCCATGGATTGAATCGATGCCCCATTTTTCACTTTCAGGCAGAATGGCGGTGAGGACACCAGCCTGCCGCATCCACAAAAGCGCCCGCGAAGGATCGGGAGCAGCAAGGAGCTTTTTAAGTTCAGACCAGACCCGCTCGGCAGAAAGCTGATCAAGGCCATCCTTGAGACGCGCACTGGCGCGCAGACCATCGGTTTCGGGACGACCCGAACCATACCATGCAAAGAAACGGAAAAAGCGCAGGATACGTAAGTAATCTTCCCGGATGCGCGCTTCAGCATCACCAATGAAACGCAGCGTCCGCGTTTCGATATCAGCCAGCCCACCGACAAAATCGATGACCTCGCCATCAACCGTTGCATAAAGCGCGTTGATCGTAAAATCACGTCGCTCGGCGTCCGTCTTCCAGTCGGTACCGAAAGCCACTTTTGCATGGCGACCATCGGTTTCGATATCCTTACGCAGTGTTGTCACTTCAAACGGCTGTCCCTGAACGACAACCGTCACCGTGCCATGCTCAATACCAGTTGGTACGGGCTTGAAGCCTGCTTCCTGAGCAAGTCGTACAGTATCCTGCGGCAGATGCGTGGTGGCCAAGTCGATATCACTGACTTTTGTACCCAGCAGCGTGTTGCGCACAGCTCCGCCGACCACGCGCGCCTCGCCACCATCACGGTTCAATGCTGCAAAAAGCGCCTGAAGTGGCTTCGCCTTCAGCCAGTCGGCACGGCTAGAAATATTGATGGAATGAATGAGTGTCTCGCTCAAGCGTAGAGCCTTTCATAAAGTCCGCGAATGATCCCTGCGGTCGCGCCCCAGATGAATCGTTCGTGATATGGCATTGCGTAATAAAAACGTTCCTCACCGTTGAACAGTCGGCTTTCGCGCCGATGGTTGGCCGGGTTCATGAGAAATGAAAGCGGTACTTCAAAGATGTCCGCCACCTCGTCTGGATTGGGATAAACATCGAATGGCGTGTTAACGACCGCCAGAACAGGGGTGATCGAAAACCCGCTGCCGGTCAGATAGCGCGGCATATGTCCGATGATTTCTGCCCGTTCGGAGATAAGACCGATTTCCTCATTGGCCTCTCGTAGCGCTGCATTTTCAGCCGTACCGTCTTCAGGGTCGATCGCACCACCCGGAAAAGCAATCTGACCGGAATGCTTGCGCAATTTTTCAGTGCGCCGCGTCAGCAACAATGTCGATTCTGGTCCACGATCCACCACCGGCACGAGCACGGCGGCATCGCGCATTTTAGATGTGATCATGGCTTGCGTGAATTCCGGATTCAGCAAATGATCGCCAGTCAGATCATCATGATCCGGCTGCCAGTTGCGCACGCGCTCGGCAAAATCACCCGCTGAAAACGCCGGAAACAGATGAGATGCACGGTTATTCATTGCAGTGCGGCCTCCAGTGCATCGACAGGCATGATTGGAAAAACCACGCCGTTTGAACGCACCGCAAACATTGTCACGCCATCGACTTCGATCTCTTCGCCAAGCGCTACGAGATCATACATCACAGCCCGAGTCAGCAATGCTTCCAATCGACCGCGAACAAGCACATAAGGTTTGAGACCACCGCTTTCCTTTTCGAGGATAAAGCGTAGTGGATGCTCATCACCCACTTCGATCACATCTCCGACATTGGTCCGCAAAATCAGCTTCTGCCCCTCTCCCTCGCCCGAAACCTGCATTTCAACAGCGAGGAAATGTGCGTCTTCCACCCGGATTCCGACTTTTTCCACCGGCGTTACAAGATAAGTTTTTCCGTCTTCGTCCTTGCGTAAGACGGTCGAAAACAGTCGCACGAGCTGAGGGCGTCCAATGGGTGTTCCCATATAGAACCAGGTGCCATCTGCGCGAATTTCCATATCCAGATCGCCGCAAAACTCAGGGTTCCAGCGTTCCACAGGCGGAATTCCCCGTTCATTCGTCGCTGGGCCGCTATGCGCATCAGCGTGGGCGCGCGCAATCAGAGCTTCCAGTCCGCTGGTACTTGCAGCCGCCTTCATTGAACTTTGCGGCTCTTGTTTGCCGTTAGGGGTGCTTTTTGTCATCCGACTCGGTTATTCCTGCTCGAATGTGATTAAAATGCTTAGAGTCATGAAATAGTCACCGTTTCACGGCTTGTCAGCATTATAGTGCGATTTAAATTTCAGAGGCAGTCGCCTTAAGTCCGGTTCTCCGCCAAATCATAGGCGGAAATATTGCGAGGTCCCTATGAGCGTTGTTGTTACGCCCGAAGCCGCTACCCCACCAACCGCTTCCAATGAAATTATTGCCGAAGCCGAACGCGCCCTCGCTGACATCGCTCGCATCAAGGAAAATATCGGCACGGTTATCTTCGGGCAGGAAAGCGTCATCGAACGCGCACTCGTAGCCATTCTCGCGGGTGGTCATGCGCTGCTCGTTGGCGTGCCCGGCCTTGCGAAGACGAAACTTGTCGAAACTCTGGGAACTGTTCTTGGCCTGTCGGGCCAGCGTATCCAGTTCACACCAGACCTGATGCCCTCCGACATTATCGGTTCCGAAGTGATGGAGCAGGACCCAGACGGTCGCCGTTCCTTCCGTTATCTCAAGGGGCCGATCTTCACCCAGCTTCTGATGGCTGACGAAATCAACCGTGCCTCGCCGCGCACCCAGTCCGCCCTTTTGCAGGCCATGCAGGAATATCACGTGACCGTTGCCGGTCAGCGTTATGACCTGCCAGCCCCGTTCCACGTGCTTGCCACGCAGAACCCTCTGGAGCAGGAAGGCACCTATCCTCTGCCTGAAGCGCAGCTTGATCGCTTTCTGATGCAAATCGATATTCTCTATCCTGAACTGGACGCGGAACGTCGCATCCTGCTTGAAACCACAGGCGTAACCGAGGCGAAGGCTTATTCAATTCTTGATGCGGATCGTCTACGTCAGATGCAGGCGCTTGTGCGTCGCATGCCGGTTTCCGAAAGCGTCGTCGATGCGATCCTGAAACTCGTACGCTCAGCACGGCCCGATGCTGACAATGACCATGCAAGAAAGCACATTGCATGGGGACCGGGACCACGCGCCAGCCAGGCACTGATGCTCTGCGCCCGTGCACGTGCACTTTACGAGGGTCGTCTCGCGCCATCCATCGATGATGTGAAAGCATTGGCCGAGCCCGTTCTTCAGCATCGAATGGCACTCAATTTTGCTGCCCGAGCTGATGGCATGCATGTTCGCGATGTCATTGCCAATCTGGTGAAGGTTGCTGCCTAATGGTGATCGGCGCGGAAGTTTCATCGTCAGATCGCAAGGATACGCTGGCTCGTGCACGTGCGCGGGCATCCAGTATTCCTGATCTGCTGGTTGAAGCGCAGCGTGTCGTCAACACTGTGATGAACGGCTGGCATGGCCGCCGCAAGCGCGGTCCCGGCGAAAACTTCTGGCAGTTCCGACCTTATGTTCAGGGCGAATCTCTCGCGCACATCGACTGGCGACGTTCAGCGCGAGACGATCATACCTATGTGCGTGACCGCGAATGGGAGTCGGCGCATACCGTCTGGCTGTGGTGCGATTTCTCACCTTCCATGCTTTATCGCTCGCAGCTCTCGCCTGTTTCAAAAGAAGCGCGTTCGCTTGTACTCACCTTGGCTCTGGCAGAACTACTTTCCCGCTCCGGCGAACGCATCGCGTTTCCATCCTTGTTGCAACCCTTTTCTGCGCGCAATGGCGCGGAACGTCTGGCGGGCGCCCTGATGCATGATAGTTTCGCTCGACCTTTACCCGACATTGATCAGATACGCCGCTTTTCCGAAGTGGTTCTCATTTCCGATTTCCTGCACCCATTGGATGAGTTGACGGAATTGCTCGATAATTTGGCGCGCCGTGGCGTGCGCGCGCATTTGGTGGAAGTTGCAGACCCCGCAGAGGAAACTTTCCCTTATTCCGGTCGCACCGAGTTTCGCGATCCTGAAACGGGTACCACTCTGGTCGCAGGCCGCGCCGAAACCTATGCTGAAGACTATCGTCGCCTTTATACAGCCCGTCGGGATACGCTGGCAGATTTTTGCAGACGTCTTGGTTGGAGCTTTACAGTGCATCGTACCGACACACCCGCCACACAGGCACTGTCGAGACTGCATGATGCTCTAAGCGCGTCCTCACAAGGCCCCTCTTGGGGAGGCTCGCGCAAATGAATTTTCTTCCGCTCGCATTCGGATCGCCGTTAATTCTGGCTGGCCTTATCGCACTGCCGGTTATCTGGTGGTTGCTGCGCATGACGCCACCACGCCCACAGGAAGAAACATTCCCGCCGCTACGAATTCTTGCACAGGTCTTCAAACGCGAAGAAGTGCCGTCCAAAAGCCCATGGTGGATGACACTTCTGCGTCTTCTGATCGCAGCAACAGTTATTCTCGCCCTTGCTTCGCCGGTCTGGAACCCGCGCCCTATCGCGCTTTCCGGCAAAGAACCGCTGGCAATCGTTATTGATAATGGTTGGGCATCAGCCGAAGAATGGACACAGCGTGTAACAGCTGCGGAAAAGCTGATTGCAGATGCCGGGACCACCAATACGCAAATTTATGTGCTTGGAACCGCAGAACCTGCAAATGCTGAGATCGGCCCTTATGACGGCAATCGCGCGACCGAGCGCCTGCAAGCCTTGCAGCCGCGCCCCATCCCCGTTGATCGTAAAGCCACACTGGACCGCCTTGCGTTGACTGTGCCACAGGGAGAGAAAATCCGCCTGGCTTTCATGAATGATGGCTTGGCGCAGGCCACCGATAAAGACGCTTTCACAAAGCTCGATCAGAATGATCGCCTCGCTTCTGTCCTTTGGTATGCCGCTGATCTGAATCACGTTTTTGCATTGACCGGCATTGAGAATAAGGCCGACAGTCTTGAAGCCATAGCCATTCGTCCCGACGGCATAGCCATACCTCGCACGCTCACGGCTTCAGCTTACGACGACAAAGGCCGACGTATCGCGGAAGCCCCGTTATCCTTCGCGGTGGGTAGCAAGGCGGGCACCGCCCACTTTAGCCTGCCGGTGGAACTGCGCAACGATTTCCGCTTGATCCGTGTCGATGGAGTTCAACAGGCAGCTGCCGTGCGCCTGATTGATGCCGGTTCAGAACGCCGAACCATTGGCCTTCTGGCCAGCGGTGATGGGGATCTCGCGCAACCGCTACTGTCTCCGCTTCATTATATTTCGCGTGCGCTGTCACCCTTTGCTAATCTGATCGAACCGCGTTCCGCGGATCTGATGAAGACGATACCGGAATTGCTGGATGCCAAGCCGTCCATTCTGATCATGGCCGACATCGGCACTTTGCCTAAGCCCGTTGAAGAACAGCTTGCAAACTGGATCGAGGATGGTGGTACGCTGGTCCGCTTTGCCGGACCTCGCTTGGCAGGTGCCAGCGAAAATGATCCGCTACTGCCTGTCCGTCTTCGCAAGGGAGAACGCGCACTCGGTGGTACCTTGTCATGGTCAGAGCCTCAGAAACTACGTTCATTTTCCGAGAAAGGCCCCTTTTCTGGCCTTTCTGTTCCTGATGATGTGACGGTCAACCGGCAGGTTCTCGCTGAACCGTCTTTCGATCTCAACGACAAGGCCTATGCGACGCTGGCAGACGGAACACCACTTGTTACCGGCGAGAGTCGCGGTCGCGGCAATGTCGTGCTCTTCCACATTTCACCTGATGCAACATGGTCGAGCCTGCCGATTTCCGGGTCGTTTGTCGATATGTTGCGCCGCATCGTAACGCTGTCGCAGCGCATGGGCTCACAAGATAATCAGCAATCCATTTCGCTGCCACCGTTCCAACTCCTTTCGGCGTCTGGTGAACTGGCCCCTCCATCATCGGAAGCAAAACCCTTGATTGTGGAAAAAGACAAACTGCCCGATGTGAGTATCAACACGCCGCCCGGTTTTTACGGCAATGAAGACGGTCTGAAAGCATTGAATATCTTCGAGGGTAATGACATCAAGCTTCAGCCAATCAGCCAACCTGCACTTTCTGTCGGTATAACCCCGACATCTTACAGTGCTGATCAATCGATTTCGCTGCGCGGCCCATTTTTCGCGGCAGCCGCCATGCTGCTGGCTCTTGACACATTGCTGATGCTTTGGCTGCGTGGTGCATTCCGCCGCCGTATGAAAATTCGTTCGAAAGTTGCAGGTATCGCTATATTGATTGCAGCAACCTCGGCCATCAGTCTGATCCCCGCAGCGACCCCTTCAGCGCGCGCGCAAGAGCCGCAAACGCATGACGACAGCAAGCCGGGCGATGAGGCAATTATCAACTCTGTCTCGAAAACACATCTGGCCTATATCATCACTGGTAATGCCGCGACCGATGATATTAGCAAAGCCGGCCTGCGCGGTTTAAGCTTTGCTCTGTTGGACAAGACAGCACTGGAACCAGGTGATCCGATAGGTGTCGATCCTGCCAAGGACGAACTCGCATTCTATCCTCTGATCTATTGGCCGATTGATCCCGATGCCCAAATGCCAAGTCCCGAGGCCATCGCCAAGGTAGACGCCTATATGCAGCAGGGTGGCACGGTTTTGTTCGATACGCGTGACCAGTTGCAGGCAGGCGCTAGTCTTGATCCGGCTGCGTCACCAGCCAACCAACGCTTACGCGCCATTCTCAACGGTATGAATGTTCCAGCACTTGAGCCTGTACCAGACGATCATGTGCTAACCAAATCCTTCTTTATCATGCCGGATTTTCCCGGTCGCTATGAAGGCAGCCCGCTTTGGGTAGAGGCAACCGCGCCCACCAATGCAGCACAGGACAGGCCTGTGCGCACAGGCGACGGTGTTTCACCGATCATGATCACTGCTAATGATTTTGCAGGTGCATGGGCAGTGGACGAACAAGGCAACCCGATGTTGCCGACAGTACCGAATGATCCAATGCAGCGCATTTATGCGATCCGTGGCGGCGTGAATATTGTCATGTATATGCTCACCGGCAATTACAAATCCGATCAGGTCCATGTTCCGGCCCTGCTTGAGCGGCTTGGTAATTAGGGTGATGAACATGAATATCGATTTCGAACCGTTCCTCTCCCTGCCATGGCTCATTGGCATTCTGGTCCCACTAGCATTGCTCATACTGGCAACGATTGTCTTTCGCATGCGCGGTGGGTTCATCCGTTTGCTTGCAGCCGCAGCCCTAGCGCTGGCACTGCTCAATCCGGTGATCATCAGTGAAGAACGTGAGTCGCTTAAAAGCGTCGTCGCCCTTGTTGTTGATCGCAGCCAGAGCCAGGAACTGGGCAACCGTCGGGCTGATACAGATGCGGCTCTTAAGGCCGTGCAGGACCAGCTTGCAACCATGCCGCAGTTTGAAACGCGCGTGGTTGAAGCAGCACAGCCGGGCGAGAACGAAGACGGTTATGCGACCCGTTTGTTCGGCCCACTCGCCCGCACGTTGCTGGATGTGCCACCGTCACGCGTGGCTGGCGCAATCATGATCACCGATGGTCAGGTGCACGACATTCCGGCCAACAAAAATGCCCTTGGCTTCGATGCACCCGTTCATGCGTTGGTTACGGGCAAACCGGACGAATTTGACCGCCGCATTCGCTTCAACAAAGCTCCGCGCTATGGCATCAGCGGCAAGCCCATGGAAATGTCTTTCACCGTCATCGATGAAGGCAAGAGCCTTGGAAGCTCTGCTCCTGTGGAAATTCGCGTCAACGGAGAAGCCGTTAGTGAAGAGCAGGCACAGGTCGGTCAGGAGACCCCTGTCACCATCGAACTGCCGCGCGCAGGCGTCAACATTGTTGAGATTGTCACTCCAACCCTTCCCGGCGAAGTGACGGATGCCAACAATCGTGCGGTCGCCACAGTCGACGGCATTCGCGAGAACCTGCGTGTGTTGCTCGTATCGGGTGAACCGCACAATGGTGAGCGCACATGGCGCAATCTCCTGAAATCTGACGCAGCAGTAGACCTCGTCCACTTCACCATTTTGCGCCCACCTGAAAAGCAGGACGGGACACCGATAAACGAGCTTTCTCTGATCGCCTTCCCAACGCGCGAGCTTTTCGTCGACAAGGTCAATGAGTTCGATCTCATCATTCTTGATCGCTATCAGCATCGTGATGTGTTGCCGCTGCTTTACTATGATTATATCGCGCAATATGTGGAAAATGGCGGCGCTTTGCTGGTCGCCGCTGGTCCCGAATATGCGGGCGACATGTCGATTGCGCGCACACCGCTTTATAGCGCTCTACCCGCGATGCCGACCGGCACTCTCACGGAAAAGGCCTTTTATCCGCGCCTGACCGATCTTGGCAAACGCCATCCCGTCACGCGTGGTCTTGATGGTAGTGACCAGGAGCCGCCACATTGGAGCCGCTGGTTCCGTACCATCGATATTGGCCAACCGCGCGGTGAAACCGTCATGAGTGGGGCCGACGGCAAGCCGCTTCTAGTACTCGACCGTGTTGGCAAGGGCCGCGTCGGCATGTTCCTGTCTGATCAGGGTTGGCTCTGGGCGCGTGGATTTGAAGGTGGCGGCCCTTATGCCGCACTCTATCGCCGTATCGCCCACTGGCTGATGCAGGAACCGGAACTTGAAGAAGAAGCCCTGACCGCTGGCGGCAATGGTCGCACGCTGACCATTCATCGTCAGACGATGGGCGACAATCCCGGCACAGCTTCAGTCACCACGCCTTCCGGCAAAGAACTGCAAGTCAATCTCACACAAAACAAACCGGGCCTGTTTGATGCTACGTTGCAGACCGACGAAATCGGTATCTTCCGCATTAAAAACGGCGACTATGAAACGCTTGCCCACGTGGGGCCGGTCGACGCGCCTGAATTTTTGGACAGCATCTCCACACCAGATCATTTGAAGCCACTTGCCGATGCGACCGGCGGATCGGTTCATCGCGTGCATGCAAGTGCCAACAGCTCGATTCAGGTACCCGCTATCACGGCTGTCGGCGCTGGTCGCTCTGCAAGCGGCAACGACTGGATCGGTCTGCGTGAGACATCGGACACCCAGCTAAAGAGCGTAAATCGCCTGCCATTGTTCTCTGGCCTGGCGGCTCTCGCCGCACTGCTCTTCATATTCGGTAGCATGTGGTATCGCGAAGGGCGTTAAACCGTCTTCGCGAACACCGCGCTATGCTCTATTGGCGTGGCGCACGATGCCGCTGACGCCAGTCAGCGCACCGGGAGCAAGCTCACAAGCGAGCATCCGCCGAGGATCGACTGGCGCAGGCATAATCATCGAATCCGGCTGCACCATATTAAATCCGAACGGCCCATAATAAGGCTGGTCCCCGACAAGAATGACCAGTTGATGACCCGCATTCTTGGCTGCTTCCAGTGACATCCGCATCAGAGTGCCACCGATGCCGCGCTTTTTCCAATCTGGCCGTACGGCAAGAGGTCCCAGCAGCAAGGCTGGCGTCTTACCAACGACAACCGGCGTCATACGCAGCGACCCGATCACGATACCGCCCATCAGCGCAACAAAAGACAGGTTGTGGTCGTGGGGACCGCCTTCCCGAATAAAATGCGCTGCACGGGTGAAACGACCGGGGCCGAATGCTTCTGCATTCATGTCTTCGATCTCGATGTCGTGCGCAGGATCTTCCTGCGCGTAGGTCAGTTCAAGCTGCTGCATGGGTAAAATTGCCTAAGGAGAAGTCGACGGCCAAATGAAGCCAATGGAATGCATTCTGCGCGCGTTGAGCACAGTTCTAATTTCATCGTCGGATGAAACGCATTCCGGTCATAGTTCTCTCCTTCGCGGCGGGAAAATGGATGATGCCGCAATTTGACAGTTGCCTAGCACCAAATTGGTTAGAGGTAAAACAATTTCTTTCAAAATGGAGGCTCCGACTTACCTTTTTGGCACCGTTACGCACTGTTCACGGCTTGAGAGGCTGTCAAATGGCAGTTTTCCCACTATTTTCCTTATCAAAAGGAGAAATCACATGGGACTTCTGGTAGACGGCAAGTGGCACGATGTCTGGTATGATACTGCAAACACCAAAGGCCGCTTCGAACGCTCAAAATCGCAGTTCAGAAATTGGGTCACAGCAGATGGCAGTGCAGGCCCAAGCGGCGAAGGCGGCTTTAAGGCCGAGCCCAACCGCTATCATCTCTATGTATCCTACGCCTGTCCGTGGGCGCACCGCACGCTGATCTTCCGCGCCCTAAAAAAGCTTGAAGACGTTATTTCCGTATCGGTGGTGGATGCATTGATGGTGGAAGAAGGCTGGACCTTTTTTGGAACGACAGGCAGCACAGGTGACGCGCTTTATGGATCAAAGCGCCTGCATGAAATCTACACCCGGGCCGACCCGCATTATTCGGGTCGCGTGACCGTGCCTGTGCTTTGGGACAAGCAGCGCGAGACCATCGTTTCCAACGAGTCTGCGGAAATCATTCGTATGCTCAACACCGCTTTTAATGCGTTTGGTGATGCGTCGCTTGATTTTTATCCAGAGCAATTACGCAGCCAGATTGATGCGCTGAACGACTTCATCTATCCGAACATCAACAATGGCGTCTATCGTGCGGGCTTTGCCACCACACAGGATGCCTATGAAGAAGCATTCGGCCAATTGTTCAATGCACTCGACAAACTGGAAGATACGCTTTCAACACAACGATATTTGACGGGTTCAAGCCTGACAGAAGCCGACTGGCGTCTGTTCACGACGCTCTTGCGCTTTGATCCGGTCTATGTCGGCCATTTCAAATGCAATCTGCGTCGCATCGCTGATTATCCGAACCTGTGGAACTATACGCGCGAGCTCTATCAGGTGCGCGGTGTGGCACCGACCGTCAATATGGAGCACATCAAGGGCCATTATTACCGCAGTCACAAGACGATCAACCCTACAGGCATCGTTCCGCTTGGTCCGGATATCGATTTCTCATCACCGCATGATCGAGCTAAAACATGTCGCAGTTAAATGGATTCATTTAACGTTCGCGAACATGCGACAATTAAACGAATCTAGAGCGAGCACATGGATGCGATTAAACGCGACACGCTCTAGAATAGGTAACTGAGCCTTTCCTGCAACAGTCTGACTGGAACATCAGTACTTCCTCAAATCTTGGGCGCCTCTTTGATCTTGATCAATGGGGCGTCTCGCGACGCGGTTCAGATTGCCCGCATCACTACCCAAGACTTGAAGGAGAGAATGATGAACCGCTTTGCCAAAGGGCTTCTGGCCGCAACCGCGCTGACCTTTGCAGCACCAGCCGCATTCGCCGCTGATGCGATCGTCGCCCAGCCAGCAACCGAGATCATTGCCGTCCCACAGGCTTTGACGCCATGGCAGATCCGTGTGCGCGCGTTAGGCGTCATTGCCGAAAACAAGGGCTATGTGAACGGCGTTGATGGCTCTGGCCTCGATTACTCGAAGTCAATCACACCAGAACTCGATATCACCTACTACTTCACCGACAATCTGGCCGCTGAACTCATCCTCGGCACGACCTATGCCAATATCAATGGCACGGGTTCCATTGAAGGTTTGGGCAAGATCGGCAAAGTCTGGATGCTGCCTCCAACCCTGACCATGCAGTATCATTTCACCAACTTTGGCGCATTCAAGCCATATGTCGGCGCAGGCGTGAACTACACCATGTTCTTTAATCAAGATGCGGCTGGCGTCGATTATCTCAAGGTCAAGAACACGTTTGGTGGCGCGCTTCAGGTTGGTTTCGACTACATGATCGATGAACATTGGGGTATCAACTTCGATGTGAAGAAGCTGTTCCTCGAACCAAAATTCGACGCAACACTGGCTGGCGGCACTCAGGTCAGCGGCAAGGCCAAGCTCAATCCTTGGCTGATTGGTACGGGTATCACCTACCGCTTCTAATCTCTAATAATAAGGGCGCGAAAGCGCCCTTTCATTACCACGTTGGCAGCGGTTCGAGATCATGGAGCGCTTCCTGCAAGCGCCGTTTTGTTGAAGGCGTCGTGCCTTCTGGCAGATCGTCCAGCGGAAAAAAACCTGCTTCCGCTATTTCTCTGTCTCGCTGTTTGGGCTCCGCCTGCTCAAACGCCCGACAGACATAAAGCGCCACATGGTCTCGCTTTGAGGCATGTGCATTCTTGTAAAGGGCGAAAAGCTCTGGCCGACCAGTGAGGTAAATATTACCCTCCTCACGCAATTCCTTTTCAAGCGCCTGACCGAATGTCTCGCCGCTATCAACACCGCCACCGGGCAACTGCCAACCGGGCACGTAAGTATGCTTCACCAGAAATACGGAGTTTTTCTTCTCATCGAAAACAATCGCTCTGACGCCCAACGTCATTGGACGCCTCATTAAGAAATATGTATGAAACAAAAAATGGCGGAAGCGCATACCGTCACTCCAAGAGCATTTCCAACAAAACTGCATAGAGGTTTTGCGTTAGGCAAATGCGGACAAAATATTCTGTTCTTCGAACAGTGCTACAAATACATCAACAAAAAGTCGCTAAACACGGTTTCGGATTAAATAATAATACAGTACACCGACTATATGTTTCGGCTTGCCCATATCTCAGACATCCACCTGTCACCTCTGCCACGTATTCGCTATCGCGAGTTGGCGTCAAAACGTATTACCGGCTATATCAACTGGCTGCGAAACCGTAAGAACGCAATGCACGGCACAGTGCTGGACAGCCTGATTGCCGATATGCTGGCGCAGAACCCCGATCATATTGCGGTCACTGGCGATCTTGTCAATCTGGCGCTTAATCTGGAAATCGATATCGCCCATGATTGGCTTGCCGGCCTCGGCAACCCCGACGATGTTTCCGTTGTGCCCGGCAATCACGATGCTTATGTTCCAGGTGCGCTCGACAAATCCTGCCGTAAATGGGAACCATGGATGCGCGGCGATGGCATAGACAACCACGACGAGCGACCGATATTCCCCTATATGCGAGAACGCGGGCCCGTGGCGATGATCGGCGTCTCCTCTGCACGCGCGACAGCTCCCTTCATGGCCAGTGGCGATTTTAAATCCGCACAGGCCAAGCGTCTGGCCACGGCGCTCGATGAGGCAGGCGCACGGGGACTTTTCCGCATTGTGATGATCCACCATCCACCGATCCATGGTGCAACCCCCACGCATAAGCGGCTTTATGGTATTCGCAGGTTTCAAAAGGTCATTCGCAAGCATGGTGCCGAGCTGGTCATTCATGGCCATACGCATCTCGCGACCCGTTACGACATTGATGGGCCCAACGGAAAAGTGCCAGTTATCTGCGTGCCATCTGCCAGCCAGAATTTCGGCGGGCATAAGCCGCCTGCACGCTACAATATCTTCAACATCGACCGTAAGCCGCAGGGCGGCTGGCTGTGCCATTGGGAACAACACGGCATCGAAGATGAGAGCGAGCGCATCATCAAGATTTCAGAGCAGGAACTTTATTAGAAGCATGTCGCAGTTAAATGGATTCATTTAACTTTCGCGAACATGCGACAATTAAAAGTATCTAGAGCGAGCACCATGAGTGCGATTAAACGCGACACGCTCTAGAGCGCCGTGCGCCTCTTTCGGCGCTAAAGGTCACTCTAACTCTAGAAGAGAAAAGGCGGCATTTTGTGCCGCCTTTTCTCTTTAACATAAGGCTTCTGTTACTTACCAATGACACGATTGGCAGCTGAAACGATTGCTTCAAGCGAGGCACTCACGATATTGTCGTTGATACCGGCGCCGAACAATTTGCCGTCCGGATAGGCGACTTCGACATAAGAGATAGCGGCTGCGTCCGACCCTTGCTTTAGCGAATGCTCCGAATAATCGATAATCGACATCTTCACGCCGAGATATTTCGACAGCGCATCAATGAAGCCATCAATCGGGCCTGTACCCTTGCCTTCAATATTCTTGGTCACGCCGTTATCGGTGATTTCAGCGGTCAGGATACGGCGACCCTTCTGCTCTGGGTCAGGATAGGTATGGTGATCCACAAACTTGATACGGCCTTCCGTCTGCTCAACATAGAGCTTCTGGAACTCTTCATGAATGCGCTTGGATGGTAGTTCCTTGCCTTCTTCATCCGTGATGTTCTGAATGATTTCGCGGAACTCGACCTGCAGATTACGCGGCAGGTTCAAGCCATAGTCAGCCTGAAGAATGTAAGCGATACCGCCCTTGCCCGACTGAGAATTGATGCGGATGATCGCTTCGTACGAACGACCGACATCCTGCGGATCGATTGGCAGATAAGGCACTTCCCAGACCGGCGAATTAGCGGTCTTGCGAACCTTCATGCCCTTGTTGATCGCGTCCTGATGCGAGCCTGAGAAAGCTGTATAAACCAGCTCACCCACATAAGGATGACGCTCCGCAATTTTCAGCTGGTTCGAATATTCGTAGACATCTTTCATGCGATTGATGTCAGTGCAATCCAGCTCTGGATCGATGCCCTGCGTGTACATATTGAGCGCCAGCGTCACCACATCGACATTGCCGGTGCGTTCGCCGTTACCGAACAGCGTGCCCTCGACACGGTCAGCACCCGCCATCAAGGCCAGCTCGGTCGCAGCAATGCCCGTACCGCGGTCATTATGCGGATGCAGTGAAATGATCAGGTTTTCGCGATTGTCGAGGTTGCGGCACATCCATTCGATCTGATCGGCATAGACGTTCGGCGTGTTCATTTCGACAGTCGATGGCAGATTCAGGATCAGCTTGTTCTCAGACGTCGGTTTGACGATCTCGGTCACTGCGTTGCAGATTTCCAGCGCTACATCCAATTCGGTGCCGGTAAAGCTTTCCGGTGAATACTGGAAGCGATAGCCGCCACCCGCCTTTGCCGCCATGTCCATGATCATCTTTGCAGCATCGGTAGCAATTTGCTTGATGCCCTTGACGTCCTTGTTGAACACGACGCGACGCTGCAATTCACTGGTCGAATTGTAGAAGTGGATGATCGGCGTCTTAGCCCCTTCCAACGATTCAAATGTGCGCGTAATCAATTCAGGACGGCACTGCACCAACACCTGCAAATCGACCGTATCAGGCGTATCGCCCTGCTCGATTGCCCAGCGGCAGAAGTCGAAATCGGTCTGCGAAGCCGATGGGAAGCCGATTTCGATTTCCGGGAAACCCATATCGACCAGCAAGCGGAACATACGTTCCTTACGGTCGTGGCCCATTGGGTCAACCAGGGCCTGGTTGCCGTCACGCAGATCCACCGAACACCAGATCGGTGCTTTCTCAATGCGTTTTGCCGGCCAGGTACGGTCGTCGAGTTTTGGAAATGGAAACGGCGAATACTTTACGGCCGCGTCCGGCATACCCTTGTTTCGGCTCTCATGTTTTGAGGCGGAATTCGAGGTGTTTACGTTCTGATTCATGGTCTTCTCATCCTCCCGGCCTATTCGACAGTTCTTAACTGCCCAAATGACACGGATATCTCGTCTTAAAATTCAAATGTGGATTTTGAGAAAGGAGCATACGTCGGCGGGATCGTTATCGACCGCCGGACGCTCCTTTCAACGAGCCCGGCGATCGCCGCTAAGGCCGAGGGTAAGAAGCGAGTTTAGAACGCAAACGTTCACGCGCGCGCTGGAAGCGGCTGCGGAATGTTCCATAGATGTTGCGTTCTTCATAACCATGGACACGCTTTTACACGCGAGGTTCAAAACGCGCAAGCCGCTATTTGTTTCATGCGCACCCCGAAAAGTGCGCAGCGGTTTTCGGATAGGATGCGCATCAAATATAAAGATTAGAGCGCCGATCTGATAAAACCAGATCGAAACGCGCTCTAGGCAAATGGCACAGAACTCGTGCCTATCGGCAGCTTCGCCTCATCTTCCGGCTCAACATGGATCACAACGCGTGCGCTTTCGATCTGCATTTTCAGTGCATCTTCGATTCGGTCACATATTACGTGCGCGTCGCCCACGCTCATTTCGGCAGCCACAACCAGATGAAACTCGATGAAGGTGACGCGGCCTGCAATGCGGGTCTTGAGATCATGAACCTCAATTGCGCCACCGGCATTGGCCGAAATCACATCGCGAATCCGCATTTCCTCTGCAGGCTCGACACCGATATCCATCAGGCCCTGTACGGATTTATTGATAACCCCCCAGCCCTGCCAGAGAATGTTGATCGCAACCAGAATGGCAAGCAGCGGATCGAGGATCGCCCAACCCGTAATGACGGCTCCAACAAGCCCCACCAGAACACCTACCGACGTAAACACATCAGTCATAATGTGCTGACCATCTGCTTCCAGCGCAGGCGAACGCGCACTGCGACCAGTGCGAATGAGCAGCAGCGCCCATAAGCAGTTGATGACAGCAGCGCCTGTGTTGATCGCAAGGCCCAGCCATGGCTCATCAAGCTGACGCGGATTCTCAAGCGCAGACCATGCTTCTTTTGCAATCAAAAGTGCTGCAATCGTAATCAGCACACCTTCGACAACTGCCGAAATATATTCTGCCTTGTGATGGCCGAACGGGTGGTTCTCATCGGCTGGCTTATAACTGACGCTGATCGCCCACCAGGCCCCAAGTGCTGCAATTACATTGACGATGGATTCCAAGGCATCCGAATAAAGGGCCACGGAACCGGTCAGCGCATAGGCCAGATATTTCAGCCCCATTACGCCCAGCGCAACAGGAATCGACCAAGCGGCGAGCCGCCGAACTTTTACACTCGCGTCCATCACAAACCTTCAGATACTTAAATTCTTATCCCGACTGACGGGTTCAGGCTAACGAGAAGCCTATTGCGCATTCACTCCGGCGTGGCCGGTAAGCAGCATTTCGATAGCCGTTCTATAGCCCATAAAATCCAAATTTCGAAACCCTGTTTTTTTACTTCGCGCATTTAATTTTCTCTTGCGAATGCAATGCATTACAGTTGCAAATGGTTCGCCAAAGCAGCTCTGAAAAACCATGATTTTATAAGGCCATAAACGAAAAAACCGGCCGCAGTTTTCACCGCGGCCGGTTGATTGTGTTACGAGTCAGAAAATCAATTAGTAATTGGTGCGACGCGCTTTGTGCTTAGCTGCAAAATGCACCACGACGTTTTCGATCATCCGCATGCCTGCATTGTGACCCAGTGTCATAATGGATTCGGGATGGAACTGAACCGCTGCAACCGGCTCTTTCTTATGCTCGAAAGCCATGATGACACCGTCCTCCGTCTCCGCCGTGACCAGAAAATCATCCGGCAGACGTTCAGGATCGGCAAAGATCGAGTGATAACGACCAACCGTTACTTCCTTAGGCAAGCCTGAGAAAATGCGTTCAGGCTTTGAAACCCTGATACGCGACGGCTTGCCATGCATCGGAATGCGCAGCTGACGCAACGTGCCGCCATAGGCTTCCGCCAGCGCCTGAAGCCCAAGACAGACACCGAAGATCGGCAGCTGACGCTTTCGCGCCTTGTCGATGGTCGCCTTGCAGTCGAAGTCCTGCGGCGTACCCGGTCCGGGCGACAGCACGACAAGATCAGGATTGATGCGGTCGAACACTTCTTCGGCAACCGGCGAACGCACAGTCGCAACCGTTGCACCCGTCTGCCGGAAATAATTGGCGAGTGTGTGTACGAAGGAATCTTCGTGATCGACCAGCAGGATCGAAATCCCCTCACCCACCTTTGCGGCAACGCGTTCTTCAGCAACCTGATTGCTCTTCTGTGCTTCACGCACCGCGGCAATCATTGCGGATGCCTTCAGTTCGGTTTCTGCTTCTTCCTCTTCGGGATTGGAATCAAACAATAGCGTAGCACCAGCACGAATCTGCGCTACGCCATCCTTGACGCGGATCGTGCGCAGCGTAAGCCCGGTATTCATATCACCATTGAAGTGCATCATGCCGATGGCGCCACCATACCACGCACGCGGGCTGCGCTCGTTTTCTTCGAGAAAGCGCATAGCCCAAAGTTTTGGTGCACCGGTTACGGTTACAGCCCATGCATGACTGAGGAAGCCGTCAAACGCATCCATACCATCGCGCAAACGACCTTCAATATGATCAACCGTGTGGATCAGGCGTGAATACATCTCGATCTGACGGCGACCGATCACCCGCACTGAACCTGGTTCACAAACCCGGCTTTTGTCATTGCGATCGACGTCCGAACACATAGTCAGCTCGGACTCGTCTTTCTTGGAGTTGAGCAGTTTCAGAATCTGCTCCGAATCTGAAATCGCATCTTCACCGCGTTTGATGGTGCCGGAAATCGGGCAGGTCTCGATGCGGCGACCATTGACGCGCACGAACATTTCCGGCGAAGCGCCAACCAGATATTCATTTTCACCCAGATTGATGAAGAACGAATAAGGCGATGGATTGATCGACTTCAGGCGACGGAAGATTTCAGAAGGAGCCGTGTGGCAGCGCTCATAGAAAGTCTGCCCCGGCACGACTTCAAACAGATCGCCACGCCTGAAGCTTTCCTTCGCGCGTTCAACCAGCTTGGCATATTCGCCCGGATGATGATCGCCACGCGGCAGATCACGCTCTGCAGGCTTGAATGGCTGCACCGGTGTCGCCCGTGCAAGATCATGTGTTGAAGAACCACCGCAGACAAATTCGTAGCGATCCACCCATGCGCGCGCCGAATAGTGGTCGGCCACAAAGATTTCATCAGGAATGAAAAGTACCAGATCACGCTGATCATCAGGACGCTTGAGCTTGTATTCGATCGGATCGAACTGGAACGCGAGATCGTAGCCGAATGCACCATAAAGGCCGAGATTTGCATCTTCTTCGGAGAAGAAAAGGCCCACAATCGCACGCAGCACGGTAAAGACCGAAGGCATACGCGAGCGTTCTTCTTCAATGAATGTGCCTGTAGGGTCAGCAATCGTCAGCTCGATAAGGTCTTCATCGGCCTTATCGACCTTCACTTCGGCAAGTGCTTGAACCGTCTTGAGGATCGGACGCAGCAGGATCGTGCCGCGCTTGTTCAGCGCTTCGATACGCATCTGACGAGCGCGTGAGGTGATCACGACTGGCGGATCAACAATTGCCGTGTCCCATCGCGTGTAGCGGCCCGGATATTCGTAGTTAGAGGAAAAGACCGCCCCCCGCCGCTCATTGAGAGCATCGATATAAGTCTCGATGGCTCCCTTATAAGCAGTCAGATGGCGCACGCGTTCGACAACAATGCCGCCCGCTGTCTCGTGCGTGAATATCTCGCTATCCGCAATCTTCGCATTCATGACTGGCAAATCCCAAATCTTTTTCGTTGTCGAACACTTCTGAAACCCGGTGTCCCCTACCGCTGACCTTATTCAAACAGCCAAACAAAAAGGCCGCCCGGATAATAATCCCAGCGGCCTGTTCCTAAAACGCAAATGCACAAACGCCTGCGTGGCCGCTTTTAGCGAGCCCACCACCAGCCTTTGATGTCAATGCGCGAAATGTTCATGGCGATACTGTTATCCTTACCGTGCGTCGCTTGCAACTGGAAATTTGAAGCCTAGAGCAGAGCAGTAACATCCCTGTTAGCTCGATACGGCCAGTATTGTCAGCTTGGCTACTGAACGCAATTCAGATTGCGTCTGCTAAGCGGTTTTAAATGACGGAGATGCGCCAGAATAATCAAACTGATAGATAGAGCAGCCTCAGCCTCGCCTGAAACTGCTCTCGTTAAAGCATTTCCAGCAAAAGTGGGAACCGGTTTTGCGTTCGGAAATGCGTAAAAGCAAATAGTCACAGCGGTTCCAACGATTCAACATTAACTGAAACCGCTGTAACATCAGGACAATCCGAATTGTCGAGGTGTACCTTTACCGGCGAGCGGTAGGTATAACACCCGTTAGAAGTCATAACTTTATACGCGCAATATCACTTTAAGTATATCTTGTTTCTACTTTAGATTGTAATCATCTCACAACTGTTAATTCTATCGTTGCCCCTCTCTCTTCAACTGCATGAACGAGCTCCAACTTATGCGTGCGTCAAAAATTTTGCCTTGCGTCAAACGCAGAATTCGGATTCATTTCGCAAGCAAATCATTTACAATTAATCAATAAAAAGCCGCCCAAGCAGGCGGCCTAATGGGGACAACGATGAAAAATATCGATGCGATGGACAGGAGTATTCTGCAAGCGCTTCAGGAAAACGGTCGACTGACCAATACTGAACTCGCTGATCGCATTAATCTTTCCCAAACCGCAACCGCAGAACGCGTCAAACGTCTGACGCGCGAGGGGTATATTCTGGGCTATTCGGCGCACCTGTCGCCAAAGATGCTCGACCGCTCAATGCTGGTTTTTATCGAAATCAAGCTCGACCGCACTACACCGGAAGTCTTTGAAACGTTCTCTACTTTCACGCGTGGCAACCCCGATATTCTGGAATGCCATATGGTTGCTGGTGGCTTCGACTATCTGATCAAAGCGCGTGTGTCCGATATGGATCATTATCGGCGTTTTCTGTCTGAGGCGTTGCTTTCGCTGCCCGGCGTGCGTGAGTCCCACACTTACGCGGTTATGGAAGAGGTCAAGGAAACCTCACATATCGCCGTTTGATCTGGTTACACTGACACTTTTATCGCACGAAACAGAGCCGTTCTCGCACCAAGATTCGTTTAGTTTGACGACGGTCAGCGCAGTATTGCCCTACAGCATAATTCCTTACACTTGAATCAGTTTAAGGTAAAATTATGCTGTAAATATAGAGTGTTAGAGCGATCTTTGTGCGCCCAAGAGGGCGCACGGCGCTCTAGCCTTCTGATCCGCGCGCTATTGCAAATTATTATTTACGGGTATATACCCGCGTTATGTCTACTCCTTGTATCTGCATCCTTCTGCGTCAGGCGGCTCGCAAATCGTCAGCTATCTACGATGAAGCGCTGGCACCCCTTGGCATCAATATTGCGCAATTCAGCCTGCTGCGAAAAATCTCCCGCGCCGGTTCGATTTCGCTAACCGAGCTTGCCCACAAGGCGGAGCTTGATCGTTCAACGATGGGTCGCAACGCAAAAGTTCTGCAGCGCATGGGGTTGGTTGAGCCTGCAGCAAGTGAAGATCATCGCGAAACCAGCGTCACACTCACCGACGAAGGACGAGATATTGTCAGACGTGGAGCGCCGCTGTGGGACAAAGCACAAGACGAAATAGAAGCGCGGCTTGGTGATGACGGTGTTGAACAATTGCAATCGCTGCTCCGCGCCATCTCATGACGCTCTGCTCCTTTGACTGAATTGACTACAAACAATGACAGGAACCTGCATAGCCGATAGATGGCGAGCGGTTCCGCCTTCCAATATGCGGCTGGCCGAAACCCAGCTCGAACTCGAAAGCGCCGAAAATGATTTCAGCCAGCCTTGCCAGCTTTCTTGCGCAAAGAAACATCCATTATGGATGGGTCGTCGCTGCTGTCACCTTCCTCACCATGCTGGCAACAGCTGCGGCAATGGGATCGGCGGGCATATTAATTGAGCCGCTTCAGAGTGAATTCGGCTGGACCAACGCGGATATTTCATTCGCGATGGCTCTGCGTCTCGTTTTGTTCGGGCTCATGGGACCGTTTGCAGCTGCTTTCATGAACCAGTTCGGTCTTCGACGGGTGGTCATGGCTGCACTGATCATGATCTCACTAGGCCTTGTAGGCTCGATTTTCATGACTGAGCAATGGCAGATGGTTGCACTTTGGGGTGTCGTCATCGGACTTGGCACTGGCATGACAGCCCTCGTGCTGGGCGCGACCGTTGCCGCGCGCTGGTTTGAAAAGCGCCGCGGCCTCGTCGTCGGCATGATGACGGCCAGTAACGCCACCGGACAGCTTATTTTTATGCCAATTCTGGCCAGCGTGAGTCAGTCGATCGGTTGGCGCACGTCGCTCACAATTGTCATTTCGTTCTTGCTGGCAGCGCTTGTGCTGGTCCTGGCGTTGATGCGCGACAATCCAGCGGATGTCGGACTTAAGCCTTACGGAAGAACCGCGCCAATGCCTGCACCGGAACCAAAAAAGCAGTTTGGCTCCATGCTTATCTCGCCGCTGGTGACATTGCGTGAAGCATCTTCCACCTCAACCTTCTGGGTGCTGTTCATCACATTTTTCGTCTGCGGCTTTTCCACGAATGGTCTGATACAAACGCACTGGATTGCACTTTGCGGCGATTTCGGCATCGTACCAGTGGGTGCAGCAGGTATCCTGGCCGTCATTGGCGCGTTCGATCTGATCGGTACTATTGCTTCTGGCTGGCTTACCGACCGCTTCGACAATCGTTGGCTTTTGTTTTGGTTCTATGCCCTGCGCGGCCTATCGCTCATCTATCTGACGTTCACAGACTTCACACTTTACGAACTTGCACTCTTCGCCGTGTTCTATGGCCTCGACTGGGTAGCCACTGTACCACCTACCGTAAAGCTTGCCGCTGAACAGTTCGGTCCTGAAAAAGCCGGTATGATCTTCGGTTGGGTATTCACAGGCCATCAGGTGGGTGCGGCCGCAGCAGCAGCCTTCGCAGGCTATGTCCGCACCGATTACGACAGCTACACACCTGCGCTTATTCTGGCAGGTGCCATGTGCTTCGCTGCGGCGGCGATGGTGTTCCTCATCAATCGCCCTTCACGCCGCCCTATACTTCAGGCGTCATGATAAGCTAAAGCATGTCGCGCTCAAATGGATTCATTTGAGCTCGACATGCGACAATTAAAGGAATCTAGAGCGAGCGCCATGGGTGCGATTAAGCGCGACACGCTCTAGATTTTCTGCCCTTTCTGTTCAGCGCCAAAACACCGAGACTGATCAGAAGGGCAGCGGTGGTGTCGGTCCAGCCCGGCACTTCTCCGAGCAACAACAGAGCCAGCACCAAAGTTGCCACCGGAATAAGGGCAGATAAGGCCGCTCCCGCTGCTGTTCCCAAAAGCACAACTGCACGGTTAAAGGCGAAGACACCGAAGGCTGATGTCAACACACCCTGATAAAAGCCCTGCAAAGCAATGTCGCCCCAAGCGGTTTCGCCAATGCCTTTTTTCAGGAACAGCACATAGATTGGCAGAAACACCAGCGCAGACGTCACGGCGGCAATCGCTGTAGCGTGAAGCCCGTCCATGCCTTTCCTGCGAAAAACCATCACGTAGATCGACCAGACCAAGGCTGCTGCAAAAAACGAGAGGTGTCCTATCATCTCTTGCCCACCCAATTGCGACAAGCCGGCGATCAATCCGCTTCCAATCAGGATCAGCACCACCCCGGCCCAACGGGATAACGCCAGACGCTCCTGAAGCAGAAGGACACCGAGAATAGCAACGAGTGCTGTCATCAGGCCGGGGATAAGCGCAGCCGCATGGGACGCGGGAGCAAACTGCAACCCGTACACAGTCAGAAGCGCATAGGGAAAGCCAGCGCCGGACGCAAGAAGCACAAAGCCAAGCGGCCCCAATTGTCTAAAGCCGAACCCTTTCGCAAAGACGACCGGCAGCAGCACCAAGCCCGCTACACCGAAGCGCAATGCAATAATGTCCGACGGCATGAGTGCTGTTTTAAAGCCAAAGCGGGTCAGTACGAACGAACCCGACCAGACGAGGACGCCCGAAAGCCCCCAAAGCAAGCCCTTTATCGTATCGTTTGCTGAAACTGAAATAGTCGAATCGGTGGTGGCCGTCATATTTGCTTTGCTCTGATTCATGAATAGTTGTGCGACTATTGCAGAAACAGTGAGCGTAAGCGGCACGGATAAGTCAAATATGAGGTATTAGAAATTCTTATGCCGCTTTGATATTTGCATCTTTGGCGATAACGCAGAAACTATCGATCAAATGCCTTACCGGGCTATCGGCACGATAGACAATATATACCGTTCTGAATGTCGGCGGATTGAGTTTGATCGCTCGCAGATCATGCAAATCGGAACCCGGTAAGCTGATCTCCGACAACAGCGTCATGCCAATGCCATGTCGCACCATTTCGAGCACAGTGGCAACATCCCGTGTTCTTACCTGCTCGCTTCGCGCCCCCCCATCCGCATGAATGATACGATCAAGGATCAACTCGCAACCCGCTGCCGCAATCAACTGTCGATCTCGCAGATCGCGTGGGGCAACCATATCCCGCCGCATGAAGGGGTCGTCACGTCGACCGACCACGACCAATTCTTCCTGCCCTACTTCAACCGCTTCCAAACCGGAAAATGGCAGTGACGTAATGCCAATATCAGCAATGCCGTCACTCACCCAAAGGCTTACATCGTCGTGTCCGCCTTCAAAAGTGCTGAATTCCACACACGGATGGAGCCGCAAAAAAGTTTTGCGCAGATCAGGAACCACATATTCCAGCTGGCTGGGAATGGCAGCCACGCGCAGCCTGTCAGGCGCATTGGTGACCATCTTGCGTGCCTGAGCTTCTATCCGATCCACAGCCGATAAAGCACTGCGCGCATCATCAAGAATGGTCTGCCCAAAAGCGGTCAGCATCGCACCGTCGCGTTTACGGGCAAGCAGATCCAGTCCGAGGATTTTCTCAAGCGTCGACAGCGCCTGACTGGCCCCTGACTGGGTCAGGCCCAGCTTCCGTGCGGCCGCACCGACACTGCCGGTTTCGGCTACCGCTTCGAGCAAACGCAACTGGACGAGACTGATCTTCATGGCTTAGCTTCCCAATGCCGCATCGCCCCAATCGGCACGGCGCGCCCAACGGAAAAACTCACCGTCCCGCTTGGTGACAAGACGCTCTTCAGCGCTTCCATCTTCGATGCAAAGTTTCAGTGCCACCTTGCCGCCACCGACACGCGTGGGCGCAATCACCCGCGCTGATGCAGCAAGCGACCGATCACGCGTCGCAGCCAGATAGATGAACTTCTCGTCTTCCCATGGCACTTCAGCATCCTTGGTCAGACGATGAATACGGGAGCGAGCAACCCGGCGCGAAAAATGGCACCAGTCGGGTGCAATCAACGGGCATTCGAGCTGATGCGTGCAAGGTGCCGCAATATATGCACCCTGTTCAATGAGCGCCGCGCGTGCGTCGAGAATGCGCTGCCAGCCTGCAGGAGTTCCCGGCTCTACAATCACGAACAGATGGCGGGCTGAAGCCCATAGCCGTTCGACAAGCGCCTTGCGATCATGAGGTGCCAGCTCGTCAAGAACATAGGCGATCGTCACAAGATCAGCTTGCGGAAAATCAAGCTTTTCCCTGACCAGATCGCCCGCGCGCCATTCCGTTTCAAGACCCACATTTTCCGCAAGCTTGCCGCCCACTGCACGAATCGCAGGGCTTGCTTCGATCATGGTCGCCGATGCGAGATCGGGCCAGCATTCGCGTGCAGCCCAAAGTGCGGTCCCCGGCCCACAGCCTACATCAAGCATAGTCGTCGGCGCAAAGTCTGGGCACACTTCCGCAACGCTTTCAAAACTTGCGCGCACTGCCGCATAGGTCGCAGGCAATCGCGCAGCAAGATAGGCCTTAGCGGCAAGTTCGTCAGAAATATGCAGGCGACCATCGCGTGTTTCCGCGCGATAGCGCCGCGACAAAACCTCAGACGCGCGCTTGAGGTCGGCCAGAGCCACTCCTTCAAGCGTCGTGTCTACAGCCTGACGCAATAGTGATGGCAATTCCATCGCAGATCAGCGCTCCAGAACCTGCTTTACGTCGACCAGATTGGAACGAACGCGCAGGATATAAAAGCCCATCGTGGTCAGATGTGACGGTGTAAACCATGCATCCGGGCTACCGTTTGAAACAATGAACGGCTGCATATCGAGCGCCGAGCGCAACTGCCGTTCCATTTCATCCCATACGCCATCAAGATGCTTTTCAGCCAGGACCCCGCGGAAATCCGAATGGGCAGCGCGCAAGAGGCCGTAATAGGCATAGAGCTGGCCATAAGCGAACCAGAAGCGATCATCGGCGCGCGTATCAAACCAACCAGCATGATAATTCTCTGCACGGTCCTTGAGGATTGCTGAGGTCGAACCCAGATCGCTCGCAATGCGATCGACAAACTGGATCAGATTGTCGGCGCGCGCGTCAAACGTGGCCTGACAGTTTTCAAGACGCGTATTGAACGAACGTAAGTCCTTGATTGCCGAGCGATAATAGCTTGGCGTCGGGGTCTTTGGTCCAAACGGGCTCAGGCCGAAATACCAGGCATCTTCGGCAAACTGCAGATTGCCACGCGCTTTTTGCAGATCTCCGTCGATTTGGGATGTGCCGCGCAAACGGCCAATATTGTCTACCAACTCGATAGCCGTACGGCGTACGGCTGCATTGATGCCGCGCTGGAACGATGCCTTGTTATCGAGAAATGGCGTGCGATCCCAATCGATTCCAAAGAAACCAACCTTGTAGAGCAGCATGGAGGAAATCCACGCGTTCTGGTTCACGTTGAAATCGGTGAGATCAGCTGCGACTTCAGCAATTGCTGAAGGCGAACACTTACGCGCAGTCGATGGAATCTGCGCGGCCTGCATCGGCTGCGACTGTGACTCCGTCGAGGTTTCGGACTGCGTGTTTGTGTCGCCGTTACCAGCGGCAGGTGTCGTATCCGTACCACCAGCGCTATTTTCGGAAGGTGCTGGCGTTGCCGGTTCGGGCGTTGCAGCCAATGGCGCAGGTGTCTTCTGCACTTCCTCGCCGGGTGTCACTGCCGTCTGATAGCTGTACTTGGCTGGATAATCAGGATTGAAGTTGGTCCAGACCTGCGTTTGCCAGATAAAATAGATATAAAGACCGCCCAGTCCAATTACGGCCACGGCGATCGCAACTTTCCACAAATTTCCCAGCTTAAGGAAAAGCCGCCATAAACCGCCGAGCGGTACTGCTATCAAGCGGGCCAACGCCGCGATAAATCGACCAAGGAAGGAGAAAACGCCCCGTACTGCATTCCACACCGTAAAAATTCCTTCCTCTTGCCTGCAATTGCAGGCTATTCGACATTTTAGATTGTCCGGGTCTTATCCGGCAACTGGCCCGAAAAGCCGCTGACCACTGATCAGCATATTTTGATTAGCTTCACACATCTCAAATAGAGTGCGGCAAGCTTTTCGACAACCTTGAACCAGCCTGTCTCTGACTTTATCGCGTGTTTTCAGCGCTCAAGGGTTGAAACAAGATGCCCCTTGCGTAACATGGCGCCACTTCGCACTGCTTCGGCTTACAAAGCCTCATCTGCAGAACCTTTTTGACTGACGGTCCATAAAAAACGAGTACAACACACCCCAAAGTCGCAATCAGAAATATTTTCGCCGCAATGGTACTTGATCGGCGAAATCTTTGGTGTTTGCTAAAAGCCGGAACCGGAAAAACAATCAACCGTCAAAACGGCCCGGTTAATGGAGAGAGAAATGAAGTCCACTTCGACGTCCACCCTCAAGTATGCCTTGAGTACACTAGCCTTAACGACAGCTGTGTTCGCACTGCCGGGCACCAGCTTCGCGGCCGAACCGGCAAGCTGCTCCACCGTTCGCTTTTCCGATGTGGGCTGGACCGACATCACTTCGACCACGGCGGTGGCTACTGAGATTCTCAAAGGTCTCGGCTACAAGACCGACATCAAGGTTCTTTCCGTGCCAGTGACCTATGCGTCGCTCAGCAAGAAAGACATTGATGTGTTTCTCGGCTACTGGAACCCGTCCATGAGCGCCGATCTCAAGCCTTATCTGGATGACAAGACCGTCGAAACACTCCGCACCAATCTGACGGGCGCGAAATACACCCTCGCCGTACCAAAATATGCCTATGACGAAGGGCTCAAGGACTTCAAAGACATCGCCACTTTCAAAGACAAGCTTGGTGGCAAGATTTACGGCATCGAACCAGGCAATGACGGCAATCGTCTGATCCTCGACATGATCAGCAAGGATGCATTCGGCCTGAAGTCATTTGAGCTCGCTGAATCGTCAGAACAGGGCATGCTTGCACAGGTCGGCAAGAGCGTTCGCGGCAAGGACCCGATCGTGTTCCTCGCCTGGGAACCACATCCGATGAACAAGCGCTTTGAAATCGCCTATCTGACCGGTGGCGACGATTTCTTCGGCCCGAACCTTGGCGGCGCCAAAGTCGAAACCAATGTCCGCGCAGGCTATGCGCAGGAATGCCCGAATGTTGGCAAGTTCCTTACCAATCTCGAATTCCAGCTCGAAATGGAAAACGAGATCATGGGTAAGATTCTTGACGACGGCGAAGATCCAGCAAAGGCCGCAAACGCTTGGCTCAAGGCAAATCCTGCTGTTCTCGACAAATGGCTCGACGGTGTGACCACTGCTGATGGCAAGGAAGGCCTGCCGGCAGTGAAGTCGGAACTCGGCCTGTAATCTTCAAAGCCTCGGGCCGCGGATCACCGCGGCCTACTCATTTGTGGGTAAATATCCAGAGCAATTCCAGCAAACGTACGTATCGGTTTTGCATTCGGAAATGCGTAAAACAAACAGAAAAGCACGCAGCAGGAGACATGATCGTTGAACTGGCTGACGGACTATAAGATTCCAGTCGGACCAACCGCAAAGTCGGTGGTCGATTGGCTTACGAACAATATGGGTGGTTTTTTCGATACGCTGGCTGCGATCATGCAGTGGCTCATCGATGGATTGTTGTACTTGTTACAGCTCCCGCATCCCCTCGTCTTGATCGTCATTTTTGCAGTGATCGCCTGGTTTATCCAGCGCCGTATTTCGGTGGTTATCCTGACGATTATTGGCTTTCTGTTCATCATCAATCAGGGTTATTGGGATGGCACCCTCAAAACACTGACGCTGGTTCTGTCGGCCTGCTTTCTCTGTATGGCAATCGGTGTACCGCTCGGCATTGCGGCCGCCCATCGTCCCACCCTTTATGCAATCCTGCGGCCAGTTCTCGATCTGATGCAGACGCTGCCGACCTTTGTGTATCTGATCCCGGCCATCGTTTTCTTTGGCATCGGTATGGTACCCGGCTTGCTGGCCACTGCGATCTTCGTTCTGCCCGCACCCGTACGGCTTACACATCTCGGCATCTCATCGACACCATCCTCGCTGATAGAAGCGGGCGAAGCTTTCGGGGCGTCCCGCACTCAGCTTCTCTGGAAGATCGAACTGCCTTATGCCATGCCGCAAATCCTCGCCGGCCTCACCCAAACCATCATGCTGTCACTGTCCATGGTGGTGATTGCAGCGCTTGTGGGCGCTGATGGGCTTGGTGTGCCTGTGGTTCGCGCGCTCAATTCGGTCAATACCGCGCTGGGCTTTGAATCAGGTTTCGTCATCGTCGTGGTCGCCATCGTGCTCGACCGCATCTTCCGCGCCGGACGCGAAAAGTAGGAGAGCCAATCATGACGATCATCGCCTTGAAAGATGTCAGCATCATTTTCGGCAAGAATGTCGATAACGCGCTTGAACTGGCGGATCGCGGCGCTTCGCGCTCAGAAATTCAGGCAGAAACCGATCTTGTTTTGGGCGTACATGACTGCTCGCTCAATATTCAGGAAGGCGAAATTCTTGTCTTGATGGGCCTTTCGGGCTCGGGAAAATCCACCCTGCTGCGCGCCATCAATCGCCTCAATCCAATTTCACGCGGCAGCGTTCTGGTGCGTGACGGTGAGCGAACGATTGACGTGGGCAAAGCCGATCGCGGCACGATGCGGCACTTACGAACTGAACTCGTCTCGATGGTATTTCAGCAATTCGGTCTGTTGCCTTGGCGCACGGTCGAAGAGAATGTGGCTTTCGGGCTGGAAATCTCCGGCATGCGTAAGGACGAGCGGCTTGCACAGGCACGCAAGCAGCTCGAACTGGTGGGCCTGCAAGATTGGGCCACGCGCAAGGTGAGTGAACTTTCAGGCGGCATGCAGCAGCGTGTTGGCCTCGCCCGGGCCTTTGCGACCGGCGCACCGATCCTGCTTATGGACGAGCCCTTCTCCGCTCTCGATCCGCTCATCCGAACACGTTTGCAGGATGAACTTCTGGCTTTTCAATCACGGCTTAAGAAGACCATTGTCTTCGTCAGCCACGATCTTGATGAAGCCATGAAGATTGGTAATCGCATTGCCATCATGGAAGGCGGACGGATTGTCCAATGCGGCACACCGCAGGAAATCCTGCTACAGCCAGCAGACAAGTATGTCGCCGACTTCGTGGCCCACATGAATCCGCTGGGCGTTTTGCGCGCGGGCGATATCATGACGCCATTTGACCGTAATGCGGCACCTCGTCCGTTTGCGGCAACCACACGACGCGAAACGCTCATCCGCGAGTTGATGGGTGCCGTTGCTGACAGCGGCGGTGATGTGGGCATTGTCGAGAACGGCGCGATCATCGGCAAAATTGCCGCCGACGACATCGTGCGCGCGCTTGCCTGGCACCAACAGCGAGGGCAGCATTAGAGCGCATCCCGAAAAGTGCGAAGCGGTTTTCGGAACACGATGCGCGTAAAAACAAATGGATAGAGCATTTCCAATGACTCAATCAAAACAGGAAATGCTCTAGAGTGCCGTGCACCCTCTTGGGCGCACAAACGTCGCTCTAAAACAATGTCTTCAAACAAAAACGCCGCCCCAAAAGGACGGCGTTTTTCTTATCGAGACAATGGCGTTAAGCCTGAGCCGCCGCGCGTGCTGCAGCACGCGCTTCAACACGAGCACGGATCGCATCAACATCCGCGCGTGGCGTGGCTGCAAAAAGCTTCTTCGTGTAGTCGTGCTGTGGATTGGTAAAGACCTCTTCACGAGGCCCATATTCAACCACTTCACCGAAATACATCACCATCACATCGTCAGCAATGTAGCGCACGACCGAAAGGTCGTGGCTGATGAAGACATAGGTCAGGCCAAACTCTTCCTGCAGATCGGCAAGAATATTGAGCACCTGTGCCTGCACCGACAGATCGAGCGCCGACACTGGCTCATCCAGAATCAGCAGCTTCGGGTTGAGCATTAATGCGCGAGCAATAGCAATACGCTGACGCTGGCCGCCCGAGAACATGTGCGGATAGCGATTGAAATGTTCTTTGCCGAGACCAACCTTCAGCAGCATTTCCATCGCTTTTTCACGACGCTCGGCAGCTGACATCTTGGTGTTGAGCAACAGAGGTTCTGCCAGCACATCGCCGATCTTCTGGCGTGGATTGAGCGAGCCATAAGGGTTCTGGAACACGATCTGCACCTTCTGGCGCATCTCTGCTGTCAGTCCATCACGGGCAATGTTCACATCCTGTCCACCGATCAGCAATTCGCCGGATGTCTGCGGATCAATCATAGTGAGGATACGCGCAAGCGTCGACTTGCCACAACCCGATTCGCCAACGATGGCGAGGGTCTTGCCCTTTTCGACCTTGAAGCTCACACCTTTGACGGCGTGAACAACCTTAGGCTTGCCGAAAAGACCGCCGCCAACATGGTAATCGCGCTTGATATCGCGCGCTTCGAGAACGATCTCGCTCATCACGCTTCTCCTGCGACACTATTTTGAAGAACAAAGTCAGAAACCGTCGGCAGACGGTCGCCGGTCGCATTTTCAGGCAGAGCCGAAAGAAGAGCCCGCGTATAAGGGTGCTTTGGCGCAGTGAACAACGACAATACGTCGGAATCCTCCATCTTGTGCCCCTTATACTGCACGATCACGCGATCCGCCGTTTCAGCAACAACGCCCATATCATGAGTGATCATGATCAGGCCCATGCCGTGTTCGACCTGAAGACGCATCAGCAGATCGAGAATCTGCTTCTGGATAGTCACATCGAGTGCAGTGGTCGGCTCATCGGCAATCAGCAGCTTTGGATTACAGGCAATCGCGATAGCGATCATGACACGCTGGCACTGGCCACCCGACATCTGATGCGGGAAGCTCTTCAGGCGTTCCGCTGCATCGCGAATACCGACCAGTTCAAGCAGCTCGACCGCACGAGCGTGGCTGGCCGCACCGTGAAGCCCCATATGTCGATTGAGAACTTCCTCGAGCTGATAGCCGACCGTAAAACACGGATTGAGGCTGGCAACCGGCTCCTGGAAGATCATCGAAATATCGCGTCCGATGATCTTGCGACGTTCCTTGTCGGACATTGCCAGCAGGTTTTGGCCATCAAATGTCATGCTGTCGGCAGTAACCGTCGCCGTCTTGGGCAACAGGCCCATGACTGCAAGCATACCAACCGACTTGCCGGAACCCGACTCGCCAACGATTGCCAGCACTTCGCCCTTATCGACCGAGATATCGATGCCATCGACCGCCTTGAAAGGACCAGTCGATGTATCGAACGAAACCGTGAGGTTCTTGATATCAAGCAAAGCCATCGATCAGCTCCTCTTCAGTTTCGGATCAAGCGCATCGCGCAGACCATCGCCGATCAGATTGATCGCGAGAACTGTGATCAGGATCGCAAGACCTGGGAAGGTCACAACCCACCATGCGCGCATGATGAATTCGCGGGCTTCTGCAAGCATGGTACCCCATTCCGGTGTTGGTGGCTGCGCACCCATGCCCAGGAAGCCGAGAGCTGCAACGTCAAGAATGGCGTTGGAAAACGACATCGTGGCCTGAACAACCAATGGTGCCAGGCAGTTTGGCAAAATGGTCTTGAACATCAGACGCAGCTTGCTTGCACCTGCGAGCTTGGCTGCCGTCACATATTCGCGTTCCTTTTCAGCCATGACGGCTGCACGGGTCAGACGCGAAAAGTGCGGAAGCAGAACAAGCGTAATCGCAAGAACGGCGTTGATGAGGCCCGGTCCGAGAATGGCGACCAGAACCAGTGCCAGCAATAGCGACGGGAACGCCAGAATCACGTCCATGATACGCATGAAAACCGTGTCCACACCGCCGCCGAAATAGCCGGAGATGAGGCCGATAGTGATGCCAAGACACATCGAAATGATGACAATGACAAAACCCACGAGCAGCGAATACTGAGCGCCATAGATCAGGCGGGATAGCATATCGCGGCCGACAGCATCTGTACCCAGCAGAAACTGAGTGCTTCCACCCTGCTCCCAGAACGGAGGTGCCAGCATGAAATCACGAAACTGCTCCGATGGATTGTGCGGAGCAATAAGAGGCGCCAGAATTGCCACAACGACAAGCGCCATAAATACGAAGAGACCGATGACAGCGCCGCGATTGACGCTGAAATAGAACCAGAAATCTTTCAAAGCACGGATTTTTCCGACTTCGTTCACGGCTTCCGGCTGAATTGCTGAGTGTGTCATTATACCCTCACTTGTGCCGGATACGCGGATTGATCAGACCGTAAAGCAGATCGACGACCAAATTCACGATCATGATAATGAACGCGATGATGAGCAGTCCGCTCTGTACGACCGGATAGTCGCGACGCGAAATGGAATCGAGCATCCATTTGCCAATTCCGGGCCATGAGAAAATGGTTTCCGTCAGGATAGCACCCGCCATCAACACACCCACCTGAAGGCCGATTGTCGTGATGACTGGGATCATCGCATTGCGCAGCGCATGCAGACCAATGACACGGCGAATCGGCAAGCCTTTCGCACGTGCTGTACGGACATAATCTTCACCCAGAACTTCCAGCATCGCCGAACGCGTCTGACGTGCAATCACCGCAAGCGGGATGGTTGCAAGCACGATGGTCGGCAGAATGAGATGCGAGGCAGCAGAGGCGAAAGCGCCTTTTTGCCCCGACAGCAGACTATCGATCAGCATGAAGCCCGTGACTGGCGGGAAGTAATAGAGCAATGAGATGCGGCCTGAAACCGGCGTCCATTGTAGCACACCCGAGAACAGGATGATCAGCAACAAGGCCCACCAGAAAATCGGCATCGAATAGCCAACAAGCGATATGCCCATAAGGCCCTGATCGAACCAGGAGCCACGCTTCACAGCAGCAATGACGCCCGCTGGAATGCCAACGAGAATGGCGACAATGATCGCACAGACAGCAAGCTCAATCGTTGCCGGGAACAGGGCAAAGAATTCCACCAGAACCGGCTTCTTCGTAACCAATGACTGGCCGAAATCGCCGTGCAGAAGGTTCCAGACATAATTGAGATATTGTTCCCACAGCGGACGATCAAATCCGAGCTGGGCCAATAGCTGCGCATGGCGCTCGGGGCTGACGCCGCGTTCACCTGCCATCAATAGCACCGGGTCGCCCGGCAATACGCGGACGAAGGCGAATGCAACGATCGTGATGCCGATAAACGTCGGAACCAGATAGAGGAGTTTGTTTAAAATAAAACGAAACATACAAAAACTCCGACCGGGTGCGGAGAGAACCTCCACACCCGGCCGCTGGTGTTGTCAGATTTTACTCGGAGATATCGACATCTTCGAAGCGATAATCACCAAGCGGGCTCTGCTTGAAGCCCGTGACCTTAGCAGACATCGGCACAAAGACAGTCGAGTGAGCAATGGTGTTCCAAGGAGCCTGTTCCTTGAAGATCACCTGAGCTTCTTCATAAAGCTTGACGCGTTCTTCATGGTTGGTCGAAACCTTTGCCTTCTGGATCAGGTCTTCGAACGGCTGGTAGCACCACTGTGCGCGGTTGTTCGAGCCGAGACCGGCGCAACCGAGCAACGTACCGAGGAAGTTGTCCGGATCGCCATTGTCACCGGTCCAGCCGAGAATGACTGCACCGTCGCGGTCCTTTTCGCCGGACTTCTTGAGGTATTCACCCCATTCCATCGAAACGATTTCCGCGCTGACGCCAACCTTGGCAAAATCCGACTGCATGAGTTCAGCAGTACGACGTGCATTTGGCATGTAAGGACGGCTGACAGGCATAGCCCAAAGCTTCATCTTCAGATCCTTAACGCCAGCGGCTTCAAGAGCCTTCTTGGCAGCTTCTGGATCGTACTTGTCGTCCTCGATCTTGTCGTTGTAGCTCCACATTGTCGGAGGGATTGGGTTCTTAGCAACCTGTCCCTGACCTTGGAACACTGCATCAACGATTGCCTGCTTGTTCACAGCCTGGTTGAGGGCCTTGCGCACTTCCGGCTTGTCGTATGGCGGAACGAGCGTGTTGTAAGCGAAGTAAGCGATGTTCAGACCAGCCTGTTCATCAACTTTGAGATTCTTGTCGGCCTGAAGGTCCTTAATGTCTGCTGGAGCAGGATAGGACATCAGGTGGCATTCGCCAGCCTTAAGCTTCTGCGCGCGGACTGCAGGATCGGTGGTGATAGCGAAAACCAGACCGTCGATCTTCGGCTTGTCGCCCCAATAGTCCTGATTAGCCTTGAAGCGAACGACAGCGTCCTTCTGGTAAGCCACAAACTGGAAAGGACCAGTACCAACTGGAACCTGATTGAGATCGCTTTTCTTGCCGTCAGCAGCGAGCTTGTCAGTATATTCCTTCGAGATGATCGAAGCGAAAGGCATCGAGATGTTGGCGAGGAACGCAGCTTCCGAACGGTTCAGAATGAACTTGACGGTATTGTCGTCAACCTTCTGAATTTCCTTGATCAGCGAACCCATTTCCATCGAATCGAAATATTCGTAGGAAATGCCAGCCGTATATTCGTGCCAAGGGTTTTCCTTGTTGCCCATACGGTCGAAGGAAAGGATCACGTCGTCAGCGTTGAAATCACGGGTTGGCGTGAAATAATCGCTCGAATGGAACTTAACGCCCTTACGCAGGTGGAAGGTGTATTCCTTGCCGTCTTCCGAAACTTCCCAGCTTTCTGCAAGCCCCGGTACAACTTCGGTCGTGCCGTTCTTGAATTCTGCAAGGCGGTTATAGACCGGATGCGCGGACGCATCGAACGTGTCACCACCGGTGTAAGCTGCTGGATCGAAACCCTCAGGAGATGCTGGCGAGCAATATACAAAGGTCTTTGCCGATGCCGCGCCGCTCATCAGAGCGACAACTGCCGTTGCCGCCAGAAGTGTTTTATAGAATTTCATTTAGTGCCCGCCTCCACGGAAATAATATTGCGCGCACCCTAAGCGCGCAACCTGGCCTTATCGAAACGCTTGCCTTGTCACATTGCAAGCGCAATTTTTAGAATCCCGTCATATTCTCAACCGATTTTGCCCCAAATTATTAGATTTCTATTCCACGATAGTGCTAGGTTTTAGAAAATTGCGCTAACTGCCGTCGAATTATAATAATCTTCGCGCTTAAAATATATACAAAACCGTCTCATTAGATGCCTCGCAGCGGATTAAGCTCAGCCAGATTCCAAGCTACTCCCATTCAAGCCCTATGAAAAAATGATAGCTGTTACTAAAGCCGATCGCCCCTCTACAAACAAAGATCGATCGGGCTCTGTACTCCTGCATCCTCACCAGCTATTAACTGGTGAATTATTCTCATGTTTGAGCCTGCTTTTATGTCCGAAGACCAAAGCCCTATTCGCCCCACGACTCCGCAAGCCATTCAGTTAGCTAAAACGCTGATGCGAACCTCCCGCTATGGTGCACTGGCCGTGCTTGACTCGGTAACAGGCAGACCACTGGCTAGCCGTGTAGCGGTCGCCACGGACGTTGATGGGACGCCTGTCATTCTTGTTTCCGGACTGGCAGCACATACGCCCGGGCTGATCGCTAATCCGGCCTGCTCATTGCTATTGGGAGAAGCCGGCAAGGGAGATCCACTCGCTCACCCTCGTATCACGCTCCATTGCACGGCATTCAAGATTGAACGAGATTCAGCAGACTATACACGTACAAGGCGGCGCTATCTAAACCATAACCCCAAGGGCTCGCTGTATGTCGACTTGGGTGATTTCGTCTTCTTCAGGCTAGTTGTAGAATCTGCCAGTCTCAACGGTGGTTTCGGCAAAGCATTCAATCTTAGCCGTACCGACCTTATAAATCCGTCCGAAATAGCCGATGCCATTGCCTCATCGGAGCAGAGCGGCATTGATGACGCCAATAGCAAGTACGAAAAAGAAATCGATTTGCTTGCAAAACGTCACAATCATGCGGCGGGTCGCTGGAAAATAATGAGCCTTGACCCCGATGGCTTCAATCTCTCAAGTGGCGATCATGTCATTCGATCACATTTTCCAGTACAGGCCGATTCTAACGGCGTGGCACTGGAAATGTTGACAGGTGTGCTGAAAACCCGCCGCTGAAACAAAACCTCGACAGTTTTGGGACAAATTTATAGTTTTTTTAGGCGGTAAATATAAGCAAGCCCTTTTCAATTTCTCCGTATAGTATTAATTTTAAGGTGCCTTCGACAAATGTTGCGCGGGCATTTTTTTAACCTAATGCTGTCTTACGGGGGTATGACTGCAAATGACCAATGAACATAATTTTTTTGATTTAATAGAAAATGTAGATGAAGCGGCTGATTTTCTTTCAGCTCTTGCTAACAACAAAAGACTACTCATTCTGTGCAAGTTACTTCACAATGAAATGTCTGTTGGTGCTTTGGCAAAAGCAATCGACCTTAGCCAATCGGCGTTATCTCAACACCTCGCAAAACTACGGGCACTTGACCTCGTATCGACGCGACGTGATGCGCAGACAATTTATTATATGGTATCTTCACCCCACATTGAGTTGATGTTGTCTACGCTTTCAAGTCTCTATATGAGTCCTGTTCCGCGTCGACGTGAATTGGCGGCGGTCATACATCAATAACGCACATCCATGAGGCATACGTCGTGCGATGAAGGAAGAAGAAACCGGATCGCGCGGCGTTGTCGTAAGAATTTCCGATTCTGGCGATGGTCGTTTATCCCCCTATACGAATATTCGTGAAAAAGACCTGGTTGGTCGCCAACAGCGGTTTATTGCTGAAGGCAAAGTCGTCCTGAATGTCCTATTTTCTGCCCATGCGCGTTTCGAAACAGAGTCTCTGCTCGTTCTCGACAATCGTCTAAATGGGCTACAAGAGCAATTCAGGCATTTGCCAGCAGGTGTAACAGTTTATTCTGTGCCTCAATCCGTCATGGATGAGGTCGCAGGGTTCCACGTCCATCGCGGAATTCTTGCCGTTGGACGACGTAAAGCCCAACCCACGCTTTCCGAAATGATTGACCGCCTACCAGAAACGGCGCTCGTGGTGCTTTTGTGCGGCATTTCCAACCATGACAATATCGGCTCTATCTTTCGTAATGCAGCCGCTTTCGAAGCTGATTGCGTCCTCCTTGACGAAACCTGCTGCGACCCACTTTATCGAAAAGCAATCCGCGTTTCTGTGGGTGCCACGCTGAAGATGCCCTATTTTCATGGATCATCCATTGAAGAAATTATCAGCGCTCTACAGTCAGCCAATTTTGATATATTGGCGTTGAGCCCTTCGTCTGAGATGAACATTTATCAGGCACCACACCATAAGCGCCAAGCCCTGCTTCTGGGCACTGAAGGAGATGGTCTACCTGACCATTTGTTGACACGACTGACTGGCGCGCGAATTCCTATGTCCAAAGAGTTCGACAGCCTGAATGTAGCAACGGCATCCGGTATCGCCCTCTCCCGTTTCAGCCGTTTTAGTTGAACCTCCGAGAGCAGTGCGCCCTAAAGCATGTCTCCCAAAATGGGACCCGGTTTTGGGATAAAGACATGCGTAAAAACAAATAGTTACTGCGGTTCCAACGATTCAGTCTTAATTGGAACCGCTATAAGGCATATCGGATCGATATGACTAACCGCGATCTCAATTAGTTTAAATTGTGTTATGGTAGATGCTGAATAAACGGATCAGCCAATAAAAAAACCTCCGACGATGTCGGAGGCTTTGATATTCATATTCGTAATATTTTACTCTCAGGCAGCGGATACATTCGCCGCATTGGCAACCAGACGACGAAGCATTTCTTCAGCCTGCGGTTCGCGCTCTGAGCGTCCGATAAACCCACCGCCAAACACGCGCGCCGTATTGCTGTCATCAGAATAGAGAACGCATGCCTGTCCGGGTGCAATGCCGCTTTCGCCGTCAACGAGCTCTACCCATGTCTTTCCATCAGCATGATGGAGCACAGCAGGCCGTGGCGGGCGTGTCGAACGAACCTTGGCGAAGACCTCCACACCACCTTCTGGCAGCGCATCAAGGGAACCATCCCCTAGCCAGTTCACGTCGCGCAGGAACACCTTGTGTGTTTCCAGTGCCTCACGTGGGCCAACGATAACGCGCGTATTGGCGGCATCCAGATGCACTACATAAAGTGGCTCACCCGTTGCAACACCGATACCGCGGCGCTGACCAACGGTATAATGCACGATGCCTTCATGACGCCCCAGAACACGGCCATCGATATGTACGATATCGCCAGGGGTCGCTGCTTCAGGCTTCAGCTTGGAAATAATGTCAGAATATTTGCCCTGCGGCACGAAACAAATGTCCTGGCTATCCTGCTTCTTCGCAACCGTCAGCCCCATCTCTTCTGCAATTTCGCGGACCTGCGCCTTCGGCAGATGTCCAAGCGGGAAGCGCAGATAATCAACCTGGTCCTGCGTGGTGGCAAAGAGGAAATAGCTCTGATCGCGATCAGAATCGACCGGACGGAACATCGCGCGATGGTCGCCATTCTGGCTGCTGCGGATATAATGGCCGGTTGCCAAAGCGTCCGCACCCAATTCGCGCGCAGTCTGCAAAAGATCAGCAAACTTGACGGTCTGATTGCACGAAACACACGGAATCGGCGTTTCACCACTCACATAGGAATTTGCAAATGGATCGATAACCGCTTCACGGAAGCGCGCTTCATAATCCAGTACATAATGCGGAATGCCGAGGCTTTCAGAAACGCGACGCGCATCTTCGATGTCCTGGCCCGCGCAACATGAACCCGCGCGATGCACCGCCGCACCGTGATCGTAAAGCTGCAGCGTCACGCCAACGACATCATAGCCCTCACGTTTGAGTATCCCCGCCACAACGGATGAATCGACGCCGCCCGACATGGCGACGACAACGCGCGTGTCTTCCGGCTTTCCCGGCAGATCGAGGCTGTTCAGGCTCATGATTGATTCCAGCTTCCGGGCAAATGCCCTGCTTCTCAAAGTTTAGGTTTGCGCCCTATATAGGTCACACAAAGGGTGCTTGCCAAGATGTCGCAGCAAAAACAACGCGCATTTTGCAGCGTTGCAGTCACAATTTCGCGTGAGACATAAAATAAAATACCGGCATAAGCGGGTTTTTTTATGACTTTCTCTCTAAATAAGGCATTTTTTTGCAAGTGTTACCAGAGAGTTACCGGCTGTTTAGGTAATTCTTAAAGCTGTGGCGCTAGTCTCGGTCTCGATTAGGTCCTTGAGTGTTGTGTAGAGAGTACAATGACCGATCTGACAAGACCGCGTATAAAATATGTTATTGGTCCAGATGGCAGTCCGCTGACCATCGCAGACCTCCCCCCCGCCACTACGAGGCGCTGGGTCATTCGCCGAAAGGCAGAAGTTGTCGCCGCTGTACGCGGTGGCCTTCTCAGCCTTGAGGAGGCATGCCAGCGTTATACGTTGACGGTGGAGGAATTTCTGGGCTGGCAGTCCTCGATCGATGAGCATGGTCTCGCCGGTCTAAGGACCACACGTATCCAGCAGTATAGACACTAAGATTCTGCCGGTTTCTTCGGAAACAGCAGATACGCAAATTAAGCCCCGGCCGGGTCAATCGGCCGGGGTTTTTCTTTGGCCAATACTGCCTATATGAAGAGAGGAGCCAAGTCTTGTGAAGGAGTTCGCCGATGAGCGAAAACATCCAGATAAAGAAAAATGATGATGCTGATAGCGGACGTTACTTTGTCGTCATTGATGGTGATGAAGCAGAGATGACCTACACAAAGCTGGGTCCCGCTCTGATTTCCATTGATCACACCTTCGTACCCGATTCGATGCGCGGTAAAGGTGTGGCACAGGCATTGGCATTGAACGCCGTCGAAGATGCTCGCAAAACCGGCTGGAAGATCATTCCACGCTGCAGCTTCATGCAGGCACAGGTAAAACGGCATGCCGATTGGGCCGATGTTATCAAAGCAGAATAGGGAGCGAGCAGTTTTAACTCGCAGCTCCCGTTTTCAAGCTTTAGCGTAAATCGCGAATGCGGCTGGCAAGACTTTTAGGGCGAGTCGTGTTGCCCTCATTTCCACCTTCTGATCCGCTTGCATTCACGAGAGCGTCGATGGGCGAATCTTCGCCTTCTTTTTCCGCAGTTGCTGCAACCATCCGGGCCGCTAGAGCCGCCATCTCCTCGCGGAGTGCGGCATTTTCCTTTGAAATCTCCGCGGACTGCTCACCCCCCACAATAGAGCTGGAGCCATTACGCGTATAACGCTCCAGTTTCTCCTGCGCATCGGAAAAATCAGAAATCAGCTTATCCAATCTTTGCTGCAGCTCGGTGTTCCGGCGCCGTTCGCTCTTCAGTTCAGTTTGTGCTGCGGTCAATTGCGTCGAAACCTCGTTATAGCGCGCAGATGCATCTTTACGTTCCCGACGCATCTCGCTCATCTCATTTGCCAGACGACCGTGTTCGGCCTCCTTGGCACTTATTTCAATACGAAGCGTATCGGCCAGATCTTGCAGAGATGAAAGGTGTTTCTGAAGGCGCTCCACTTCGGCTTCGACAATTTCTGCCTTTTCCGATGCATTATCACGTTCGATAATCGTCTCCTCGACGACCCTTTCGCGCTCAGACAAAGTCTGTCTGAGCTGGGAAATGTCACTCTCAAGTGACGCGAAGCGTTTGAGTTCGTCATGCTGCTTGCCAAGTTTGATCAGCTGCTCGGACGATTGTCCACGTTCCTGCTTGAGTTTCTGTTCAAGTTTGCTGAAAGCCACCGCATGTTCGGCACGTAATCCATCGCGATCCGCTCGGATTTCCGCAAGCGTTACCGGAAGTTCGGCGTGCACCTGCCGCCGCGCCAGAAAAAACGCACGTCGCCAAACCGAGGGGCCAAGCAGAACCACGACGAAAACCGCCACGAGAACGCCGAGAATGAAAATGAGCGCAGACTGGATCACGGCTTTGTCACAAAGAGAAAAAAGGACCAGCCAAAGGACAATGGCTGGCTATTATTCGTAGATCGGCACTTCCGATGCTAGCTGCGCGACTTACGCCACGCAATATGTATCAGAATGGGTTCCAGGTCGGTGCAGCTGAAAGCTTGAGATAGCCGATATTGACACCCAATCTTGCGCCAACGCCCGTGCGGATGGGCACCAGCATAATATTCTGACGCTTAAGCACGTTAAAACCAGCACCCGCGATCACATAAGCTGAGCCTGCAACGCCGGCATAACGACCGTAGAGGCTCTGGACGTCGTCAAGGTTATAGACGAGCATCATCACGCGTGAGCCTTGGCCACCAAAATCCCAACCCAGCGAAGGGCCCTGCCAGAATGTGCGATGGTCGCCAGCATTCTTTGTATAGAGCGTGCCTTCACCATATGTGAGACCGCCTATGAAGGCGCCAGAACCTTCTTCACCCAGAATATATCCATTCGGAAGGCCAAAGCTCTGAAAAGCTTTTTCGACGGCACTGGCGATTCCGCCGGACGTAGATCCAAAGAACCGGTGTCCGGATTCAACAACTTCCTCGGCCGTGTATGTGTTGCTGCTCTGTGCCTGCGCTTTGTGCGGCACGACGATAATGGAGATCAGAAACGCCGCAAAAAACGCTACAAAATACGCCGCGTTGCGGAACCTGATCTGCGACAGGGACGGTATGGCCATTTATAATTCCTTTTGCCTACCAGCTTCTCTGCCTGACGGCCCTGTTAAAAGCCTGGCTACTACGTCTCTTGCGAACGCTTTGCCGAATCGCGCTTATTCTAACCGCGAATATATTGTCTAAATCTTTATGCTCTGAAATTGGCTTTAGAATGGCGGCAAAAAACAGCTTTGTTGCGGCAACCCAATGTCGCGTGTATCCAGATTCCCAAGGTTCCTGATGATGATTCGTCAGGATTTACGCTCACCAACTGATAGCGGCCCGTCATTCGGCTTGAATGTCGATTTTCAGGGTCGGTTCGTGCCTGGAGAAATCACCATGCCATTGCCCGTTACCCTTTCCGCACTCGATCTCGGTGCGCTTCTGTGCAGCAGGATCTGTCATGACATCATCTCGCCGGTTGGCGCGATCAATAATGGTCTCGAACTGCTTGAAGAAGGTGGTGCGGACGAAGACGCAATGGCGCTTATCAAATCGAGCGCGCGCAATGCCTCTGCCCGCCTTCAGTTTGCTCGCATCGCTTTTGGTGCAGCTGGTTCTGCAGGCGTGCAAATTGATACCGGCGATGCACAGCATGTTGCCACACAATATTTTGCCAATGAAAAGCCGGAACTGACCTGGGAAGGTACACGCGTTCTGCTGCCCAAGAACAAAGTCAAGTTGCTGCTCAACCTGCTGCTTATCAGCAATGCAGCCATTCCGCGTGGCGGCTCGCTAGCTGTACGTCTGGAAAATGGCGACGCCGATCCACGCTTTGTCATTACCGCGAAGGGTCGTATGCTGCGGGTACCACCAAAATTTCTGGAACTGCATTCAGGCGCTGAACCAGAAGAGCCGATCGATGCACATTCCGTGCAGCCCTATTATACGCTGCTGCTCGCTGAAGAAGCTGGCATGAAGATTTCTATTCACGCGACTGCAGAAGACATCGTTTTCGCCGCTGAATAATTCCATTCTGATCGAACACAAAAGGCGCAGGATAAAACCTGCGCTTTTTATTTTCCCAATATTCAAAAGAAAAAGCTCCGCCGAAGCGGAGCTTTTTGTCATTTCACTATCTACAGCGTCCTGTTGTGCGCGCCCAAGAAGGCGCACGCGCTCTAAGACGCTTATGCGCTTTCACGCAGTTCGCTGCCATCTGGCTCGCGCAGCACATAACCACGGCCCCACACGGTTTCGATGTAGCTCTGGCTGCCGGAAACGGCATCGAGCTTCTTGCGCAGCTTGCAGATAAACACGTCGATAATCTTCAGCTCAGGCTCGTCCATACCGCCATAAAGGTGGTTGAGGAACATTTCCTTGGTGAGGGTTGTACCCTTACGCAGGGAAAGAAGCTCAAGCATCTGATACTCTTTGCCGGTCAGGTGAACGCGCTGACCGCCAACTTCAACCGTCTTGGCATCAAGATTGACAACCAGATCGCCAGTTGTGATGACCGACTGAGCGTGGCCCTTCGAACGGCGGACGATCGCATGAATGCGAGCGATCAACTCATCCTTGTGGAACGGCTTCGTCATATAGTCATCTGCGCCAAAACCAAGGCCGCGAACCTTATCCTCAATGCCGGCCATACCGGAAAGGATCAGGATTGGCGTCTTAACCTTCGAAAGGCGCAAGGTACGCAGAACTTCGTAACCGGACATATCCGGCAAGTTCAGGTCCAGCAAGATGATGTCGTAATCATAAAGCTTGCCGAGATCGATGCCTTCTTCACCCAGATCGGTGGTGTAGACATTGAAGCTCTCGGACTTCAGCATCAACTCAATGCTCTGTGCGATAGCACTGTCGTCTTCAATTAAAAGGACGCGCATATCTTATCCCCTTTCCGCCGCTGACCAGATATCCCTCACGGCAGCACACGGAACTGTCGTTGCCATAGCATGAAGGTGCCTGCAAATGGTTAACAAAATATGATTCCTGTTGGCAAGCATAATTCTATCCTGTTTAGAAAAAACTCTTATCCGACTGAATCATATGCAATTATTCAATTCGATCGACTCTTATGAATCACATTAAGAAATTCCCTTAAGTGATTCATTCGACTCTATGTTTCACCTGTTACCCAAAAACCACACAAGATTTACCGAGCCTTAATTCCTAACGCGTATGATTAACGTTGCCGGTAAAGGAATGGTTACCAAAAGCGCAAAATCTTAACTTTTTGTTTCGCTTATGGAGACTGTTCTTATGATTGGCGGCAAAGCCGAGGCCTTGAAAACCAAGGCATTGCAACGGATTTCGCGGTATATTGCAGGAAAATCGCCTTCATATATGCCTGTTAATAAAGTCGGGGGGAACGCCCCAACGGTAGGAGCGCATCCCGAAAAACGTGAAACGGTTTTCGGACAATGCGTGTGAAACAAAAAGTTAGAGCGCCGGTCTGATAAAAATCGGATCGAAACACGCTTTAATAAAGCTGGTTGGTGTTCAAGGAGTATTGCGTAATGAAGCCACGTGAAAGCCTCGTCAGGCTTAAACTGTTCCAGGTGAAGGAAAAACGCCGTCAGCTGGGCCAGCTCGACCTGATGATTGGCGAGTTCGAACGTATGGCGGGAGAACTCGACGCCCAGATTCTATCCGAGGAAAAGAAGGCAGGCATCACTGACATCAATCATTTCGCCTATCCGACCTTCGCAAAGGCAGCGCGCCAGCGACGCGACAACCTGTTTGGATCGATTCGCGATTTGATGTCTCAGAAAGAAGCTGCTGAAGCCGAACTGGTCTATGCGGAAACCGAACTGTCAAAAGCGGAAGCACTCGAAGAACGTGACGGTGGCAAAGCGCCTCGTGAAATCGTCGAGCGCCCGGTCAATCAGCGCCGCGCTATGATCGGCTAAAGCATCGTTCACCGGCGCGAAATTGCGCGCCGGTGAACGGGTGATTGAAACAATGGGCTTGGAGTGCCGATCATTCAGCGCTCTACGCCGTACTTAAGTAATATTCGTAATGCTGCCCGTCAGAGGGGCGCAACTTTTTAGACAACGACCCCAAATCTTGGTTTGCCTTTGTCCCACACACGGTTGTAGGGAAGAAGCGCAATGCAGAAACTCGTCTCATCAGGACCGGAAAAAGTCCCCAGTAAATTCAATTTCGGCAAGGCGCCCAAACCTGTTCAATGGGGCGCAATGCTGATCATATCTGCATTTCTTATCTTCATCGGAGAGATGCTGGGTCTGCCAGCCGCCCTGCTTTTAGGCGCAATGCTTGGTGCGATCATTCTTGCCACCCATGAAAGCACGATCCGGGTTCATAAAAGTTTCTCGCTGCTGGCACAGGCAATCGTTGGCCTGCTGATCGCGCGCGCCATGACCGCTGAGTTCTTCAGCAATATGGGGCAGCATCTGCCAATCATCCTGTTTTCAACCGGCTTCACGTTGCTGGCCAGCACAACGATTGGTTATCTTCTGGCACGCTTCCGCGTTTTGCCCGGCACAACCGCCGTATGGGGTGTCTCGCCCGGCGCTGCCACCGCAATCGTCCTGATGGCTGAATCCTTTGGATCTGACGCGCGCCTCATCGCCTTTATGCAATATTTGCGTGTGGTATTGGTCGCAACCACCGCTTCACTTGTAGTGATGTTCACCGCTGACGTCGAAACAGTCACCCCAGCGGCCGTGGAGTGGTTTCCAGTGATTAACTGGCACACTCTTGGCCCTACCCTCGCCTTGATCGTCTGCGGGGCCTTTCTGGGCGAATTATCGCGCATTCCAACGGGAGCGATGCTCGTACCGCTCGCACTTGGTGCATTATTGCAGGATACAGGTCTGATGACCATTGATCTGCCGCCGTGGTTGCTGGCCGCAAGCTACATCTTCATCGGCTGGCGGATTGGCCTTGGCTTCACACGCGCAATCATTGCTCACGCAGCGCGCGCCTTCCCGGCAGTGCTGGCTTCAGCCCTTATTCTGATCGCGGTCTGCGGTCTGTTTGGCATGACACTTGGCCATGTGCTGGGGCTTGATCCCCTCACCGCTTATCTGGCCACCAGCCCTGGCGGCGCGGACACTGTCGCCATCATTGCAGCATCAAGTAATGTTGATCTACCGTTCATCATCGCCATGCAAACCAGCCGCTTTTTCATCGTTCTGCTGGCGGGCCCGGCAATTGCGCGATTCGTCGCTTCCCGTATTGCCAAGCGGCAAAAATAAAAAACCCGACTTTCGCCGGGCTTTTCTAATCAATAATTTTTCAGGCTTATTTGCCGTGGAAACCACGGATAGCGCCAATAATCTTGTCCTGATCTTCTTCCGAAAGATACGGATGCATCGGCAAGCTCAGAATGCGTGCAGGTAGCGCCTCCGAAACAGGCAGACCACCCGGTGCGATCGGATAATGCTTGTAAGCGGTCTGTAGATGCAGCGGTTTCACGTAATAAATAACCGACGGAACTCCCGCCGCCTGAAGATGCGCCTTCAGACCGTCGCGGTTTTCGCTTTCAATCGAATACTGCGCCCAGGCCGAACGGTTGCCAGCAGGCAAGCCCGGAACCTTGACCACATCCTTGAGCAACTCATTGTAACGCTTGGCAATACGATCACGCGCTTCCATCTCATCTTCAAGGATCGCCAGCTTTTCCAGAAGAATAGCTGCCTGAATCGTATCGAGACGCGAGTTGAGACCAATGCGAACATTGTCATACTGCGTTTCGCCCTTGCCGTGGAACAGCACGGAGCGCAGCGTGTCGGCCAGTTCAGCGTCATTGGTGAACATTGCACCGCCATCGCCATAGCAGCCGAGTGGCTTGGCAGGATAAAAGCTCGTCGCACCGACATGGCCGAAAGCACCGCACATGACGTTGTCGCGCTTGCCGCCAATTGACTGCGCCGCGTCTTCAATAACGAACAGACCTTCACGATCAGCAACTGCACTAATACGGTTGTAATCGGCAGCTAGGCCGAACAGATCAACAGGGATGATTGCCTTTGGCTCGAGGCGGCCTTCCTTGCGGATGGCTGCAATAGCGGCTTCCAGCTGTTCGATATTCATGTTGTAGGTGTCGGCATCGACATCGACGAAAACCGGCTCCGCACCAACAAGGGCAACAACTTCAGCGGTTGCCGCGAACGTAAAGGACGGAACGAAAACGGCATGGCCAGGGCCAATGCCGCGCGCCATCAAAGGCATCTGCAAGGCGTCGGTGCCATTGGCGCAAGCAATGACATGTTCCACGCCCAGATATTCACCAAGCTTCTTTTCGAACTCAGCCACTTCAGGGCCCAAAATGTAACGGCCTTCCGCAACAACCTTGGAAACGGCGGCATTAAGACGGTCTTCGATACGCGCGCGCTGCGCTCCAAGATCAATGAACTGCATGTTGGCTCCAATTTATCTGGTTCGCCCTATCAAAAGCGAATCCACGGCAACCTGTTTATTCCTTCACGCCCCGCCCTGCCATGGGTGGAGCGTTCAAAGTTTTGCTAACTCCGTAACACCGCTTGACAGAAACTTCCGTCAAAAGCGGATTAGCTGGAATGATTGACCGAACCTTCAGTCAGAATGCGCAAGACGCTGATTGCCTCCCGCCCATCGGTACGCGGCGTTTCGCGCGTTTCGATGCAATGCAGGAAGTGCTGCAATTCGCGTGTCAGCGGCATCCCTTCTTCAACGGGGATATATACCGGATCGACCGATTTGAAAGCCCACTGATCATTCTCGCGCCATACTTCGTGCTTGTAGAAGGCGAGCTTGCGATCCCACGGTTCAGCATCGTCAAAAACCAGCATACCCTTGGTTCCAGTCACACTCAAACGGCGCTCGCGATACGAGTTCAGTCTGGATGCAAAAAGATGACCACGGATACCGCTCGGGAATTCAAGATGCACATGCGCAAAATCGCTGATCTTATCGATGATTGCAGCGCCCTCGCCGCGGACCGCTGACGGTTCTTCACCGGTGATGGCGAGGATCATTGAAAGATCGTGAGGGGCAAGATCCCAAAGCGCATCGAACTTGTCGTGGAACTTGCCGAAACCGACGCGGTGCGAATGCACATAGCGGATATCGCCAAGTTCGCCGCTTTTCACCATATCGAGCAGTTTTTCAAACGCTGGATGAAAACGAAGGATATGACCGACCATGAAGACGCGGCCATTGGCGCGTGCAGCTTCGACTTCGGCTTCTGCATCCGCCACTTCAAGCGCGATCGGCTTTTCAACCAGAACGTCTTTGCCGTTCTTCACCGCTTCAATAGCATACTGCGCATGAAACTGCGCTGGCAGCGCCAAAACGATGCCGTCAATGTCGGGACGCGTGAAGAGTTCATCGACGGGAATATTGGGAACACCGAACTCAGAAGCGAATCTTTCCGCGTTCTGTGGATTGGCGTCTGAAACACCCTGAAGCATGCCGAGGCTCTTCAGGGTACGAATATGGTTGCCGCCCCAATAGCCACAACCCAAAACCGCAATACGAGGTGCCATAAAACTAAGCCTTTGCTTTCCGCTAGTTACTTATCTACGCAAATCATGGAAAACAAGACGAAAGCTATGCGAAGAGTGCTTGACAGGGTTTCATTCCCCACATATACCGCCGCCATTCCTTGCATGAAAACGGTTCGTTAAACGCTGGAGACGGCGCTGAAAACTGTTTCACTGCAATGTGTGGCGGAGTAGCTCAGTAGGTTAGAGCAGAGGAATCATAATCCTTGTGTCGGCGGTTCGAATCCGTCCTCCGCTACCATCACTTCACTGTGAAGCAACTTCTCTCCCAAAAAATCGGGCTGATAATCTTAAAGCTGCAACTGCTTTGCGCAGGCCGCTGCTTGTCTCAGACCAATATTTTCGCGCAAATCGTGATATCTCGGTGGAAATGCGGCGTAAATCATAAGCTGTGCCGAATATCCATTTCCATTCAACAGTTCGACAAAGCGGCGCTGCAATAAAAACGGCGTAACCCGATCTCTCGGATTTCCAATCACAATGATATTCAACCGCGGATTTCGTGCGATTCCGCTGATATGTTCCATTGGATCATAGGGCGCTGGCAGTCCAGTCGTGTCACGCCCCGGCCGTTGCTTCAGTCCAGACTCGGCACGCAACATCTGCGCACGCTCCAGAAGACCGAATGCCCCCGAAGTCAGCACCGCACAGGAAACATCGCCTCGCCCAAGCGTCAGCAAGGCGGCAGCCGCAGTTGCACCGCCGCTATGCCCCATCAGCACAAACTGCTTGATGCCATATCGCTGTTTAATTGCATCTAACGCAGAATTCAGCGCCATGAACTCGGCGGCCTGTCGTCGCCGCAAGTGGTTGCCACTTGAACCGTAGGTTCCAGGCCGCGCCAGTACGATTACAGGGACACCAGTCACCTGCGCCGTTCGTTCCGCGCGGCCTTTCTGTGCTTCCACCGTATTGTCGGGAATATCTGCTGGCTTGCGCTTCACCCAGCCTTCAGTGTCCCCCCGCAAAAGAACCAGCGCAATAGGCGCATTCTCAATAGTGCCGCCGGAGAAGAAACGGATGCAATCCTGTCCCCCGGCATATTCAACCCAGACAGCATCGTCTGTTTTCTGGCAGGTCGCAAAATCGGGTTTCAAGCTCCACTGTAGCAGCTCAGCTCTGGCAGCACCAATGCCGACAATACTCAGCAGCAGCCCCAACGAAAGAACCCAACTACCCCTGAACCGGTGACTTTCGCAAACCATTCTCCACATCGCACCGCCTCAGGACCTAACGTTCACGCAGCGCTTCGCTTGCCCTGTTCAGTGGCTTGATCAAATAATCGAAGACTGTCTTGCTGCCCGTGTGAATATCGACTGTTGCAACCATACCAGGAACGATGGGAAAGCGTTCTTCGTGCTTGTTCAGAAGCGCATCTTTCTCTGTCTTGATGAAGACACGATAATAGTAATTTTCAGGCTTTGCCTCGTCCTGGATCGTGTCTGCAGAGATACTGACAACCTTGCCTTCGAGACCGCCATAAATCGCATAATCATAAGCGGTAATTTTAACGGTCGCCCTCTGATCAGGGTGGATATAAGCAATATCCCTCGGTGAAATACGGGTTTCAATCAGCAACTGCTCATCAAGCGGCACGATAATCATCAGCTTGCCGTTCGGAGGTACCACGCCACCGATTGTCGACACTTCTATATTCTTGACGATACCACGCACAGGCGAGCGCAAGGTCAGGCGCGCGAGTGCATCGGATCGCCCACGAATGACGGAGGAGAGCGATTCCACCTCGGCATTTGCCTTCGCCAGTTCCTCTCGCGCCTGCACGATATAGTCGGATTTGATTTCCGTTTCCTTGAGCTGAAGCTCGACCAGCTGCCGTTTCAGACGGATCACTTCGACATTGCTGGCCGCACCCATTTTGCTCAGTGACTGGCTGATATTGAGTTCATCCTGCACGAGCTTCTTGGATTCGGCGATCCATTCAAGCGACTCTTGCAAACTGCGTTTACGCGCTTCAAAAAGCCGTGTCTCCGCACCGACCAACATCGGAAATGCGTCAAGCTCCGGCGAAAACTGCAACTCTGTTTGGCTGACTTCGGCGTTTAGACGAGCAGAGCTTGCCAATGCCGCGCGATATTTCGCAGCGCTTTCCTGTACGCTCGATTCCGTAACCGTTGGATCGAGTTGTGCCAAAATCTGTCCCGGCTCCACGACATCATCCTGTCGTACCATCAGTTTGGCGACAACACCGCCTTCCAACGATTGAATGACCTGTTCTTGTGAAGTTGGCACCACTTTGCCTGTCCCGTTAGAGACTTCATCAAGCAAAGCCCAATAAGACCAGCCCACCAAAATGATCAAGAAAACGAAAACGAGCCGAACAAAGCGCTTCTTCTTCTTGAGCTGAAGCCCTTGCTCACTTCCGTTTACCCAGGCACCAAAGTCTCCGCCGATGGCCGCCATGCTGTATCCCTCCGGATCATGCCTGTTTTGGTGTTTCTACCTTGCTCATTCCCAACAACGTCTGCAGACCGCGTTCCTTGCCGTCGTCCAATGCGACCTGCCCGTTCTCAACGACGATCAGGCGCTGTACGAGTTCGAGCACGCGCATTCGATGCGTTGCGATGACGACCGTGCGTCCGACGCTCCATTTCGCGAATTGTTCGATGAAATGCCGTTCTGTGGCCTCGTCCATTGTTGATGTCGGCTCATCGAGAAGCACAACCGATGGATCGCGGATCAGAAGTCGCGCCAGCAGAATGGCCTGTTTCTGGCCACCAGAAAGACCGCCGCCGCCTTCCTGAACCAGATGTTCCAATCCTTTCGGCAAACGTCGCACAAAGCCATCCGCGCCAACCATAGCCAGCACCCGCTGGATCTCGGCATCCGAAGCGTCGGACGCCCCCATGGTGATATTCTCGCGCAGTGTCCCAAAGAACAGACGTGAATTCTGTGTCAGCAGCCCTACATCCCGGCGTACATCAGCAGGATCTATCTGTGGCAATGCGAGATCATCGAGCAGGACCTCGCCTTCGGCCGCATCAAGCAACCCGGAAAGAGCGAGCAATAGGGTGGATTTACCTGCGCCATTGCGCCCAAGCACGGCAATGCGGTCACCATGTTTGATCTTCAGATCCTTGATCAGAAGAACGGGAAGCGAATTTTCATCGCCATAACGAAACAGAGCGTCTTTAAGCCGATAAGAACCGTCGATCTTCGGGCAATGAATACGGGTTTCGCTATCGGGATGATCGACCGGCATTTTCATCAGCTGGTCGAGGCCCTTTTTGGCAATGCGTGCATGTTGCAGGCGTCCCATGATCTGAGACAGTTGCCCCATCGGCGCAAGCATGCGTGATCCGAGGATGGATGCACCAACAAGCGCGCCGGTGGTCATATCGCCTGAAATGATCAGCGGTGCGCCCACGAAAACCGTCAGCGCATAGACCCCGCCCTGCACATTTTGCGTCCACACGCTGAGACTATTCGTCAGGGCACGGAGCCTAATCTGCGCTTCGCCAGTTACGGCATTGAAGTGGTTCCACTGCTGCTGGAAGCGATCTTCGGCCTGCAGGCCCTTAATATCTTCGATGCCCTGCACTGTTTCAACCAGCATGGCATTGCGAAGTGACGCTTCGCGCATGGCTGCATTGGCATAAGCGCGCAAACGCCGCTGCAAGAACAAGCCCGGCAAAATCAGAAGAACCAGCGCGCCAAGTGGTATGAAGACCATCCAGCCAACCAGCGCTGAGTAGATAACCAGGAACAGGAAAAAGAACGGCAGATCCGCGAGTGCTGAAACCGTTGTTGAGGTCAGCAATTCACGAACCTGATCGACGTCCCGCAACTGAGCAATAAACGACCCTGTCGATGTCGGTCGGGCGCGATTGCGAACGCGTAAAGCGTGGCCGAACACCACATCGGACATCTGCAGGTCCGTCTGCTTGCCCAGCATATCGATGATGCCCATGCGTGCGCGACGCATCATGAAATCGAAGAATATCGCCAGCAGAACACCGCTGAACAGCACATAGAGCGTGTTGAAAGACTGTGCGGGGACGACGCGGTCATAGACCTGCATCGAGAACAGAATGCCTGCCAAGCCCAAGGTATTCGCGATCAGCGAGGCAACCAGCACATGGCTATAAGAGCCAATGTCGCGGAAGATGATCTTTCGAAGCCAGTTCTCTTCATATGGTTTGATGTACGCATCGACACGCGCATCAGGCACGGTTTTCGAAGGGCGAGCGAGAACAACCCGCTCAGTCTCGGCCAGAAGATCGGCCAGCGCAAATGGCTGTTCAAGCCCTTCTTCACCGCTCAGCCAGACGCTGGTCCGCCCATCCTTCGAAAGCGTATGAACGACTGCGAGCTGGTTATCCTTGAGCATCAAAACAAAAGGAAGATGCCATGTCGAAAGACTGATCTTGGACGGTTCAACAAGCCTGACGCCAAGGCCCATATGACGGGCCATCGCTCGGATTTTTGCATTATCGTCGGTGTTGAGATCAGCAGCTGCCGCAAGCTTGGTGCCTTGAACGGATATCGGCATACTATAATGCTTTGCCACCAGTTCGAGCGCTTCTAGCCAGCCTTCGACATTGAAGCGTGATGGCGTGTCAGGCTCTGGTTGTTCACCAATCAGACCAAATTCAATCGACGGATCGATAATTGGAGGGTTCTCGCCGCGCTTCATTGATTGCTCCCGCCTCCCCGCAATGCTGATGCCTGAAGACCAAAACTCTGACGCATTTTTCCTGAGCTATAGAGACAGTTCAGATTCAGGCGCCTGATATCATGCACTGTGTTGGCTGACTGGAAGCGCGCCTCATGCAACTCCTGCTCTGCATTGAGCAGATCAAGCAGGGTTCTCGTACCCAATTCGACATATTGTTCGCGATAGAGATCGCGCGTCTTGACCATCATGTCGGCACGCAATTCGAGTGAAGACATCAGCCGGCTCAATGTGCCGATCTGGCTCCGCGATTCCATGAGATTGCGCTCCATGTCGATGCGCGCGGTGCTGATCGCAGACTCCGCTGCCTGAAGACCATAAGTCGCCGCCCGCTTGCGTGCGCCGGTCTGTCCACCATTGTAAAGGTTTGATGAGACGTTCACGCCTACCGAATATTCAGGCTGACGATCATTGCTCGTCGTATTGTCGCGCGAAGCGTTCAGGTCATAACCCGTAGTCGCTTCAAGCGAGACCGTTGGATAAGCTTCTGCCTTGCTTGCTGCCAGCTGCGCTTTCGCTTCTTCCTTCTCAGCCTTGGCCTGTAACATAGCCGGAACCTGATCCCAATCGGGGGCGGCAACATCACAAGACTTGCCAAGCCACGCAGGAGCTTCCGAGGACGGATTTGGCGCTCCCCCGCCGATCATGGCTGCAAGCACTACCTGCCAGCGATTAAGCTCAGACTGATACTGCAATTGCGTCGCCAACGCAGATTCCACACGCGCATCGGCCTGAATCTTATCGGACATGGTGCTTGCACCCTTGTCCGTCCTCTCATGAACTAAACCAGCAATGCGTTTGACACCGTCAACCTGTTGCTGTGCAAGAGAGGAAAGACTGCGATAGCGCTGTATCTCGACAACCGCGTTCGCTGTGTCTCGCGACAGATTATCAACGGCAAGCAGCAAACGCGCCTGATTAATATCCTTGCCCGCGCGTTCAGCATCAACGACGCTCGAGACTTTGCCGAAATCATAAAGTAGCTGAGAAGCAGCGACATTGAGTTGAGGACGCCAACCTTCCCGATTGCTGCTTTGATAGCCAGAGTTCACACCTGCATTGAGCTTCGGATAATAGCCAGCTTGCGCAGCCCTGATCCGTTCATCGGCCTGATAAATACGGTCTGAAGCTTCATTGATGGTGGGATGCCATCCAACAGCACGGCGGACCGCAGTTTCCATCGTAAGGGAACCGCGGTCCGACGCCTTGGGAGTGCTGGCATTTGTCACGTTTTCCCTGTCAACAGCAGGTACGGGGGTGGAACCCGCCGCTGACAGGGGCCGTGAGGCCTCGGTGTTCTTTGACTGCGTAAGTGTCTTCTCGCCCAAAGCGAGATTGTTTGCAGACATCTGGCACGCAGCCAAAAGGCATGAAGTAAACATTATTGTCGCGAAACGTCTTAAAATCAGAATTTTTCGCATTTATTTCCCATTATAACCGGCAATAGCGCCGGTGATCTGTCATCTGAGCCTCCGCCGCCAAAAGGCTCAGCGGCGAAGGGGGGAAGCTGAAAGATCAGACAGTATGTGTTGTATGAAGATCATCCTCCTGCGTGAGCGGATCTGGCACCAGATGTCCGAGCGGATCATCCACTGCTGCCGTTTCTTCAACTGCGGCCGTACCCAGACCTGCTTCAGATATCTGAGTGGGGCTGTCCTCGCTGGACGGCTGATCGTTGCCGGATGGCAATGTCACTTCGCCGCTGCCGTCGTCGAGCAATATGCCTTCGGTCAGACTGTGCTCAAGTGGGGTTTCTCCAGCGTCTGCATCTGATGTCGCCAGATGATCGCCAAGCGGAACAACATCGCTTTCATGTTGATCTGCAACGGTTTCACCCTCACCGGCTTCAGCCGAAGCACTTTGCTCGGTCGTCTGTGTGGCCTCCTGATCCACAGGTGTCTGAGTTGAAGCGGCAACATCACCACTGCCATCATCCGGTGCGTCATTGTCCGCGGCCTGATGCTCATCCGCCTGATGGGTCGTATGTGCATCAGAACTATCACTATGCTCACTCAAGGATGCAGCAGCAGCCGTGTCGTGATTTGCCGCAGCCACGGCATCATCATGGACAGTGTCCTCTGCAATCCGAGCACTAAATGCCTGAGTGCCCTCTTCCAGTGTGATGGTGATATTCGCCGCCGTCTCATGACCGTTTGGCAGCACGATCTTGTAGTTGAAGGTGTCCGTCGCAAACCGATCCGCATAAGCAAGATCGGTATGCGGTTGATACTTGTACTCACCGTTGCTGTAGATTGTCAGATCGCCATGCAGCCCCTGAATGACGGTGCCGGTAGCACTTGCATTCACAAAACCACTACTGCCCTGAACCTGCAGTTTTGCAGCAAGTGGCAAGGTTCCGTCATTATCGAACAGATTCCCTGTTGTGCCCGGATTGTTCTGGATCACATGCTGGTCGGTCAAGGTGACATTGACATCCGAGATCGTATTAACCGCACCGGCAACACCACTGATCGTGGTATGGACACGATACTGGCCTGGAACCAGATTAAGGCTGCCAACGTCAAGGGTCTTCACGACGCCTAGGAGACCGAGCGTCATATTGTAGGTTTCTGGCGTACCTACATTCTGCCAAGTACCACCAACGAACCTTTGAATGACAACCGTACCACTCGCAACAGCCGCGACCGTAACCGAAATGGTTATGGTTCCAGTGGCATCCATATTACTGCCGATAGTGAACGTATTACTGTCCGATTGGCCGCTACCCAGAACGGCTGCGAGAGGCTGCGTTTGGTCAAAGAAGCTATTATTGACCGCATTGACCCAGACAATTCCCGACGTATCGGTATCGTTAGCGGCAACGAACTCATAGGTTGCTGGTTCTGTGAAGTTTTCTTCGTTCCAGACAAGACCCTGACCATCGCTACCGATACGAATATTCAGGTTTGCTGTCGTGTCTGCATTGGTGAGTGGGTCATGTACCGTGTAGGTAAACTGCTCAACCTGACCAATGACCGCCGCATTCGCATTTGGCGTGTAGGTATAGGAACCATCCTGATGAATGACCAGTGTTCCGTACTGCCCGACGATCGTCGAACCCTGTGCGCCGGCAACCACATCATGTGGAACACCATTGACGGTGATGCTGGTTACCAGATGGCCGGCTTCGATCGCAGTGCCGTCATTGGCCATGACGTTGCCCTGAATAGGCGAGGCCTGAACACCGGCAGGTTCATGATAGTTCAGATCTTGACCCGAAACAGCAAGGTTACCTAACAGGCCAAGGCTAACGGTATTCTGTACGGCAGCAAAGGCGCGATATGTGCCCTCGCCGAGAAGGACATTGGCTTCAGCACGATTACCCAGCAAGGTCAGGGTAAGGAGCGTAGCATTGCCATTACCGTCAACGGATGACCACGTACCATCCGGCATCAGCTTCTGAACCACAATTGCCGTGCCACCGGCAAGGTCGACACCAAGCAGCTGCTCATAGGTCAGCTGCAGGTTCTGCTGATGGCCTTGCGCCACCGTAATACTGACGGAGTCCACGCTCAGAACACGCAAGTCGATACCGAGAAGGCCAACAAGCGCGAGATAGGACGCACCCGGATAAGTGACGGCAGTCGTCGTAGGCTGAATGACCACTTCTGCAGTCACGTTATCGTCTATCGGAGCAGTACTCCCGGGGTCGATAATCGGTGCGGTTACCGAGCCTGGGCCTGACACATTGCCTGCAGCATCTTCCAATGTGACCGAAAGTTGCTGACCATCTCTCTGCGGAGTTGTAAGCGTGATCTGGAAATCACCATTCCCGTCTACATCGCCTTCACCGATCACGTTATTATCCGGATCGCGGATCTCCACCTTTGAATTCGGCTCGCCCTTACCACTTACGGTTACACCATCTGGCGTGATGACAATATCCGTTGGAGCAGGCGGTGCCAGCGTGTCTGGCAATGTGGCCGGGCTTGCTCCCGACTCATTCCCCGCAGCGTCACTCTGGGTGACCAACACATCCTGACCGTTACTTGGATCCAACGTATAGGTCGCAGTGCCACCAGCGCCGAGTTCGACTGTGGCAATCGGCTCACCAAGAGCGTTATGGATCGTGGCCGTGCCATTCGGCTCACCTGTTATCGTGAGCGTCAGTCCGTCCGCCCCGACAGCCACTATTGGCGCATCTGGTGCAAGCGTGTCCGGCAAGGTTGCAGGCGTCTCCAGGGATTCGTTGTTGGCAGCGTCGGTCAAAGTCACAGTGACGTCTTGACCATTGCTCGGATCGAGCAAGAAGGTCGCCGTGCCCTCACCCGATAGACCGACGGTGCCAATCACTCCACCAGTAGAATTGTAGATCGTAGCAGTGGTGTTCGGCTCGCCGGTGATGGTGAGCGTGCGACCGTCTGCACCAACTGTCACGCCGGGCGCATCTGGAGCATCCGAGTCCGCGTCAGCATCAGCGTCGGCGTCGGCGTCAGCATCCGCATCAGCATCTGCGTCAGCGTCAGCGTCAGCGTCCGCATCGGCATCCGCGTCAGCGTCGGCATCAGCGTCAGCATCCGCGTCAGCGTCAGCATCGGCATCGGCATCGGCGTCAGCATCAGCGTCGGCATCAGCGTCGGCGTCGGCGTCGGCGTCAGCGTCAGCGTCAGCATCCGCGTCGGCATCTGCATCCGCATCGGCATCCGCGTCAGCATCAGCATCCGCGTCAGCATCGGCGTCCGCATCAGCGTCAGCGTCAGCATCGGCGTCAGCGTCAGCATCGGCATCCGCATCAGCATCAGCGTCGGCATCAGCATCCGCATCCGCGTCGGCATCGGCATCAGCGTCGGCGTCAGCATCGGCATCAGCGTCAGCATCCGCATCGGCGTCAGCATCCGCGTCGGCATCGGCATCGGCATCGGCGTCAGCGTCGGCATCAGCATCGGCGTCCGCGTCAGCATCACCTTCAACAACATTTGGTGCGATTACTGAGCCGGGACCAGAAACATTTTGAGCAGCGTCGGTGAGAGTCACCGAAAGGTGCTGGCCATCATCTTGTGGAGGGTTGAGATCAATGGTGAAATTACCATTTTGATCAACGGTGCCTTCACCAATAATATTTCCATTAGGATCTCTTACTATAACCTTTGCACCCGGTTCGCCTTTACCGCTCAGCTGACTTCCATCATTGCTCACAACAAGGTCAGTCGGCGCATTTGGGGCCAACGTATCTGGCAAAGTTACCGGTGTCTCAGAAGACTCATTTCCCGATCCATCGGTCAAGGTAACGGTGACGTTCTGACCATTGCTTGAAGGAAGCGTAAACGTGGCAGTACCATCGCCCGAAAGCACGACGGTACCGATAACGTCCCCTGCAGCGTTGTAGATCGTTGCGGTTGAGTTCGGCTCACCTTTGATCGTTATGGTTCGACCATCTTCTCCAACTGTTACCGACGGAGCACTCGGTGCTTCAGTATCAGCATCATTGTCGTCGTCACTTCCAGAAGATGCAGCGATCGCAGCGCCAACTGCGCCCAAACCAAGAAGGCCCAGCAGAACCGGGCCTAGATCACCACCACCTCCTGCGAGCTGATCAACAGATTGAATTTCCGAAAAGTTGAAATCGGCCAGACCATCACTGTGGCTACCAGCCCAAAGCTTGCCATCCTCGTCCTGAAGAACGAGGTCATTATCCTGACCATCCTGATAATGTGTGTAAAAATTTACGATTCGAACGGTTTCGCCATTGTGCAACCGAATAAGAAGATCGTCGCCGATTCTTTGATATTCTGAGATAGCATTAGGATTAAGCGATAGTTTTACAACGCTCGGCCCCGACAGAATAACGTCATTCCCAGCAACGGTACGAGAACTGCCACTCGCCTTATTCGTTACAACTGCAACCATGACTCTCTCCTCAATTCGAAACTGAGCTTCAAGGGTCGATGTGAAACAGAACGCAGACTACTATCAACACACTGATATATGGCGGGAATATTAATTAAAATATTAACTAAACATTTGACACGAATTGACCTAGCCGCAAAGTATAAAACCGTTGCGAAAAAATAATGCCATAAACCTGCATTTCATAATAGTTGCTAAAGCCACCCCTCGAAGACGATAAATACCAGCTTCAAAATTTCGTTATCGCGAGAGGTTTGTCTATGCTGATATTGACTCCCTTTGTACAATAAATACAAAAGATACTAATTAAGGTGCATATTTTTGAATAAGTTATCTCTGAGCTTTTCTCCTGAACGACGCCGGACTCGTCCCGATTATTCGCCCGAAAAACCGCGTGAGGTGGACTTGATCTGCAAACCCGCACTCATGAGCGATCTCTGCAATCGGCATTTGCGTTTCAACTAACAGTTCTCGCGCCTTTTCCACCCGCCGCCGAATGATATATTGATGCAGAGTTACTTTCGTCGCCCGTTTGAACAAACGAGCGAACTGGGCCGCACCAACACCCGCTGTATTCGCAAGCCTGTCTATGACTATGCGACGGTGCAAATTTTGCTCAATATAATCGAATGTCTTCTGAATGGTTGGCAGAGAAAGCCCTGCTTCAGGATTAAGATCGCCAGAAGTGAGCGTAGAATATTTTGAGATAACCCGCGCAACAAGAACGCGCGCTATGTATTGCACCTCAATTGAGGAAAACCGTCCGCCGACATATAATATATCTTTTACCGAGCTTATTGTCTGACCCAAAAAATCATCAAATATAGAAAGACTATAATCCAACTTGAATAAGCTATTACCGACCGATGAGAATTCTATAAATACATCTTCCATCAGCTTTCTAGATATATATATATTTATAACTTCAGCATTACTATTTATTGATACCTTTACCGATTCGTCGGGAGGGATGATAATGATTGATCCTGGTTGCAAATAGAGTTCGGATATCTCATCTCCAATCTGCCAAGTTCCCTGCAAATGCCCCTTAAGGACCATGGCGACTAATAACGAGTCCACCGGCTTGAATATCGATCGGAACGGCCGCAAGCGCGCCGTATAAGCGTATAAGTTCTTCCAGCCCTGGTCAGAACTTGTTCTTATAATATCAATAGCTTCAACAGTTTCTACGTCGTGGAATGCAACCAAATTCCCCTCAGTATTTGGCATATATCCTCCATAGTTACGGATACTTTGGATTATCATAAGCTAATAATAAACTAAAAAAAATCAAATGCATTCCCCACCAATTATGTGAATATCTTTAAATTTAAACGATAATATAAGCTTGGAAATTAATTCCGAACCCAAAATTGATACAATTCTCTATTTAGAAATCTCTAAAAGATTCATTTTAGATAAATTTTACAGTTTTGGTTATTTTTTTCTATTTACAGATTCGTTCGATCAGAAGCAAAAACTCAGTAAATCAAAAGCAAAAATAGATAAAAACGCCGCGCGTTACCGCGTGCGGCGGATGGTCATTTATTACTGACGATATAAAAAGTCGCTGTTTTATGGACTAGAGCGCGTTTCGATCTGATTGGATCAGATCAGCGCTCTAATTATCTGTTTTAACGCGCATCTTTGTCCGAAAACCGTTTCACACTTTTCGGGATGCGCTCTAAAGCATTTCCAGCAAAAGTAGGAACCGGTTTTGCGTTCGGGAATGCGTAAAAACAAATAGTTACAGCGGTTCCAACGATTCAATATTAATTGGAACTGCTGTAATGTAACAACTCCTGCCTGTTGAGAAAACGCTAAATACGCGATCTTTATGAAATGACACAACTTCAACGCGCTTCGGCGCTAACATGCGGCAATGCCTCACTGGATTGAACGTTTCCGCGAGACTATATCAAGGCTATGAATGCTTCCTCGGCATAACTCAATTCGGCAAGAGAGAATGACCGTTCTTATCAATCAGCCTCATCCATCCATCGACAGAGCATCAATCGACAGGTTGGTTAGTATTTTTTATGGAAGAGCCCGCGAAGACGACCTTATTGGCCCGGTCTTTTCAAAGGCCGTGGATGATTGGGATCACCACATCGAGCGCATCAGCGAATTCTGGTCATCCGTCATTCTGAAAACGGGGCGCTATGACGGACGCCCGATGCCGCCACATCTGCGCCTGGGCTTAAAAGGCGAACACTTTGATCGCTGGCTGCAGTTGTTTGAACAGACAGCGCGCGACGTTTTCCCACCTGAGGGTGCAATCATTTTCATTGATCGCGCCCGCCGCATTGCCGACAGTTTTGAAATGGCAATCGCCACGCATTCGGGGCAGATCGCGGCACCACGCCATTCGCGCAAGCCCTTGTAAAAACAAGCCCTTGTAAAAAAACGCCTGCCTCTGACAACAGAGACAGGCGATCCAATAGTTTTCAACGCGCGTCTTATCCGAAAACTGTTTCACACTTTTCGGAACGCGCCCCGATTATGCAGCAGGTTTGGTTTTTTCTGCCTGAAGCTGCAACTTATGCCGCAACAGCATTCCATAAAGGTCACGCGGCTCATCTGGATCAGCGAGCAGATCAAGCTGCTCGTAGAAACCCGTATCCTGCAGCTTATCGCGTACATAACGCAGTGCAGAAAAATCCTCAGTCGCAAAGCCAACAGAATCGAACAACGTGATCTGGCGGGCATCCTTGCGGCCTTCCGTTTTACCCGTGATAACTTCCCACAATTCGTTGACCGGATAATCTTCCGGCAACTGCTGGATTTCACCTTCAATGCGGGTCTGTGGCGGATATTCAACGAAGATGTCCGAGCGGCGCAGGATATCTCCATGCAACTCGGTCTTACCGGGGCAGTCGCCACCAACCGCATTAATATGAACGCCTGCACCAACCATGTTATCGGTCAGGATCGTCGCACTGAGCTTGTCTGCCGTAACTGTCGTGATGATCTCTGCACCCTCAACGACTTCTTCAACGTCCTTGCAGATCACAATATCGAAGCCAGCGCCTTCGAGATTGCGTGCGCATTTTTCTGAGGCGTTACGATCAATGTCATAAAGACGCAGCTTGTCTACGCCCAGTATCGCCTTGAATGCCAGAGCCTGAAACTCGCTCTGTGCTCCATTGCCAATGATCGCCATAGTGCGAGCGTTCTTTGGAGCGAGATGCTTAGCGGCAACTGCTGAGGTTGCAGCCGTGCGCAGTGCAGTCAGGATTGTCATCTCAGTCAGAAGCATTGGATAACCATTGCCCACATCTGAAAGCACGCCAAATGCCGTTACCGTCTGCAGACCATCACGCGTATTCTTTGGATGACCATTCACATATTTGAAGCCGTAAAGCGTACCGTCGCTCGTCGGCATCAGCTCGATCACGCCTTCATCGGAGTGCGAGGCGACACGTGGTGTCTTGTCGAAGCTCTCCCAGCGGCGGAAGTCTTCTTCCACATAATCGGCGAGTTCCTTCAAAAAGGTCTCAACGCCAACGGAAAGAACCAGCTTCATCATATGATCAACACTGACGAATGGAACAATATTGAGGTTAGGTTGCGTCATCATTACTCCTAAAGCGCATCCCGAAAAGTGCGAAGCGTTTTTCGGAACAAAATGCGCGTAAAACGAAGAAATAGAGCCTCCAATGGCCAGACGATTGCATCTGGCCACGAGAGGCGGTCTTCTGATTCAATAGTTGATGGTTGGACGGTCCATGACGCTGCGGCCAAGCAAGCTCGCCATCAGATCAACCATCACAGTTGCAGTGCGTCCACGTTCATCGAGAAACGGGTTAAGTTCCACCAGATCGAGGCTCGTCACCAACTCACTGTCATGCAGCATTTCCATAATCAGATGGGCTTCGCGGAAGGTTGCTCCACCTGGAACAGTGGTTCCAACAGCAGGCGCAATCGAAGGCTCTAGGAAATCGACATCAAGGCTGACATGCAAAAGGCCGTTTTCTTCCTTCACGCGCTGGAGGAACCGGCGTAAAAGAGCGGCCACGCCATGCTCATCGATTAGGCGCATGTCATAAACAGCCACGCCAGTCTGCTTGATTGCAGCGCGTTCTGCCGGATCAACACTTCGAATACCCATCATGCAGACATTGTCAGGATCAATCGGCGCTGCTAATGGCGGGAAATAGCCCTCAAAGCCCTTCTGGCCAGTGTAATAAGCAACGGGCGTGCCATGCAGATTACCACTGTCTGTGGTTTCCAGCGTATGGAAATCCGTATGGGCATCAAGCCAGAGCACAAACTGCTTGCGGCCCTTTTCTGCAGCACGGCGCGCAATGCCCGGAACTGTGCCTGCGGCGAGCAGGTGATCGCCGCCGAGGAAAATCGGAAACCCTTCTTCGCTTTCGCGATAGGCAGCCTCACTAATTGCTTCGATCCAGGCAACGGCCTGTGGCAACGCCTTGATTGCAGGATTGGGATGGGTCAGCGGACGCAGCTCGGCCTGTGCCAGATTGCCCAGATCGGTAAACTCGTGGCCGAGTTCGCGAATGGCTTCTGCAATGCCCGCAGCCCGATAACCGTCGGGGCCCATGTTGCAGCCCAGACGACCAGTGCCTTCCTGAACAGGTAATCCCAAAATCTTGCAATGCATAAAGTGCTACTCCTGAGAAATTATCAGACAAGGTTGACCATTAACCCTTGGCGATGTGAACCATACGGATTGGCAAATTTATCGTTTTGCTTTATCAAAACGGCAGATTTATATTTCAAATTGGAGAAATCATGGACGAGCTGGATGAAAAGCTGATCACCGTCCTGCGCCATAATGGTCGTCGCAGTATCTCGGATGTCGCCATTGACCTTGGCGTTTCCCGCGCAACGGTGCGCGCACGTATGGAACGCTTGGAGCGCTCGGGCGACATTATCGGCTATACCGTCATCTTGCGTTCAGATGCTGTTGATCTGCCGGTTCGCGGCATCATGATGATCGAAATTGAAGGCCATGTTGCCGATCGCGTGGTGAAATCATTGGGCGGGTTTTCGGAAATATCGGCCATCCACACCACGAATGGTCGCTTCGATTTGGTGGTGGAACTGGGGGCTGCAACACTGACCGATTTCGATGCTGTCTTGCGCCGTATTCGACTGGTGCCGGGCATCAAGGCCAGCGAAACCAATCTTCTGCTTGCCACCCCGCGCTCAACACGGGCGCGTCTGTAATAAAAGCGCATCCCTGAGAGGGTGCAATAGTTTTGGGAAAAGATGTGCGTCTGTCATAAAAAAAGCCCGGCAATTTGCCGGGCTTCTTTTTGCTTTCGTGATCAGGCAAGGATCGGATAATCCGTATATCCCTTGGCGCCACCGCCATACATGTGCTGCTGGTCAAGCTCATTAAGCGGCGAATTGTCCTGCAAACGACGGACAAGATCAGGGTTTGAGATGAATGGCTTACCAAAGGCAACCACATCAGCACGACCACTTTCGATCTCTTCTTCAGCCAACTCACGATCATAGCCATTATTGACCATCCAGGCAGCCTTGCCACCAGCATCACGATAAACCTGCTTGAGATGCGCATAGTCAAAAGGCTGCGAACCCTGCTGGAAATCGCGTGGACCGCCAGTCGCACCTTCAATGATGTGGATATAGGCAAGACCATAATCGGCAAGCTTTTCGATCACATAATCAAAGAGTGGCTGGGGATCTGGGTCCGAAGCATCATTGGCTGGCGTCACAGGCGAAAGACGAATGCCGACCTTGCCCGGTGAAACCGACTTGGTGATCGCATCAACCACTTCAAACAGGAAGCGAGCACGATTTTCAATGGAGCCACCATATTCATCGGTGCGATGATTGCTGCCCGAACGCAGGAACTGATCAATCAGATAACCGTTTGCTGCGTGGATTTCGACACCATCAAAACCAGCGACTTCAACCGCATCCTTGGCAGCCTTGGCGTAAGTGGCAACGATACCCGGCAATTCGCTCTTTTCGAGCGCGCGTGGTTCGGACGTTGGTGCAAATTCGCCGGTGCCGTCTTCGTGCACGAGATAGGTCTTCGATTTTGCGGTGATGGCCGAAGGCGCAACGGGCTTGCCGCCATTTGGCTGCAATGTGTCGTGCGAGATACGACCCACATGCCACATCTGAACGACGATCTTGCCACCGGCGCTGTGCACAGCATCCGTCACGCGTTTCCAGCCAGCAAGCTGTTCAGGCGAATAAAGGCCCGGCACATCGGCATAGCCCTGTCCCTGATGGCTGATCGGCGTTGCCTCGGTGATGATGAGACCGGCGCTTGCACGCTGTTCATAATAGGTGACGTTGAGATCGTTCGGCACTGCCTTTGGCGAGCGATTACGCGTCAAAGGGGCCATAACAATACGGTTGGCAAGCTTTAAATCACCAATGGTGACTGGATCAAACAATGTGGCCATGGATGCATTCCTTCAAATTGGAAAGATTGGGCGAATTGATAAAGTGGGCTAAAGATCGGACAGCGATTGAAGCAAGGCGGCTATCGCCTCCTCATCGCGTTTGTAGAACGTCCATTGGCCGACACGGTGAGGCGCGATCAGCCCCGCCTTCGTCAACACGGACAAATGAGCAGAAACGGTGGATTGGGAGAGACCACACCGTTCAAACTGACCGGCGCACACACCCATCTCCAAAGGCATGTGCTGAGCAGAGAAATGCTTCTCCGGCTCCTTGAGCCAGCTTAAAATGTCGAGACGAACAGGATGAGCGAGTGCCTTGAGTATTTCGTCCAAAGGCATAGCTAATGCTATGGTTTGAATGTCCGACATCTCATTCACCTCGCTAATCTTTGTTCATATCGTCATTTCACGATATATGTATCGCTTGTGATCGATTTAAAAAGAGGGAAGCCGTTCACATGCGCGTGAACGGTAAATATAGCTGCTTTCCTGTGGACCACCATATTGGCCTTGATTGCGTCAAACGGGCATCCGACTATGTTCGCTGCAAATATTTGAGATTGGAATGATTATGGCCGACGACATTAAGCGCATTGCCGGGATTATCGCAGCAGAAATTAATGCAAGACCGGAGCAGGCTATTGCCGCCATCGGTCTTCTTGACGAAGGTTCGACCGTTCCTTTTGTTGCGCGCTACCGCAAGGAAGTCACCGGCGGGCTTGATGATACGCAGCTGCGTCAGCTTTCAGAACGCCTCGGCTATTTGCGCGAACTCGAGGCACGTCGCAGCTCAATTCTCGAATCGATCCGCGGCCAGGAAAAACTGACGCCGGAACTCGAACTGAAAATCGCAGGCGTTCAGACCAAAGCCGAGCTTGAAGACCTCTACCTTCCCTATAAGCCCAAGCGCCGAACCAAAGCGGAAATCGCCCGCGAGCGCGGCCTTGGCCCACTTGCCGAAGCCATTCTGACCGACCGCAGGCTGGTCCCCACAGAGATTGCTGCGCAATATGTTACTGGTGAAGTTGCCGATGTGAAGGCAGCCCTTGATGGCGCGCGCGACATCGTCGCCGAAGGCTTTTCGGAAAATGCCGAACTCATCGGTAATCTGCGCAACTATCTCAAAGATCGAGCTGTTCTGCGCTCGCGCGTTGTCGATGGCAAACAAGATGCAGGCGCAAAATTCTCCGATTATTTCGACCATTCCGAACGCTGGGCAAATGTTGCAGGCCACCGCGCGCTGGCCATGCTGCGCGGTCGCAACGAGGATTTTCTGTCACTCGACATTGAAATCGACGCCGACGACACATCGCCTGTAAAGCCGGTCGAACGCAAAATTGCAGCCGCTTATAATATCGGCGCGACCTTGCCCGGTGACCGCTGGCTGATGGAAGTTGCAGGCTGGGCATGGCGCGTCAAACTCTCGCTCTCCTTGTCGCTCGATCTCATGCGCGATCTGCGTGAACGCGCCGAGGAAGAAGCCATCAACGTCTTCGCCCGCAACCTCAAAGACCTGCTGTTAGCCGCCCCTGCAGGGTCGCGCGCCACCATGGGTCTTGATCCGGGCATCCGCACCGGCGTCAAGGTCGCAATCGTCGATGATACCGGCAAGCTGCTCGACACAACGACGGTCTATCCATTCCCTCCGAAGAACGACGTGCGCGGCACGCAAGCAGAACTTGCAAGCCTTGTGCGCAAACACAAGATCGAATTGATTGCTATCGGCAACGGCACAGGAAGCCGCGAGACGGAACGCCTCGTCGTGGATATGCTCACCGACATGCCAGCGCCAAAGCCGCTCAAAGTCATCGTGTCGGAAGCAGGCGCATCGGTCTATTCGGCATCAGAAGCAGCAGCGGCAGAATTCCCCCAGCTTGATGTGTCATTGCGCGGTGCTGTTTCCATTGCCCGCCGCTTGCAGGACCCGCTGGCGGAACTCGTGAAAATTGAACCTAAATCCATTGGCGTCGGCCAATACCAGCATGATGTTGATCAATTCCGTCTGGCACGATCGCTCGATGCGGTGGTTGAAGACGCTGTGAACGCGGTTGGTGTTGATCTCAACATGGCATCCGCACCACTGCTGGCACGTGTATCGGGGCTTGGAAAGTCGCTCGCTGAAGCAATCGTTGCGCATCGCGATGCAGCCGGAGCTTTCAAAAACCGCAAGGAACTTTTGAAAGTCGCTCGCCTCGGCAACCGCGCTTTCGAACAATGCGCTGGCTTCCTGCGTATCGCGAACGGCACCGAGCCGCTCGATGCCTCTTCCGTTCACCCGGAAGCCTATGGCGTTGCCAAAAAGATCGTTTCCGCCTGCGGTCGCGACGTGCGCAGCCTGATGGGCGACAGCGCAGCGCTCAAGGCACTCGATCCGCGTGTCTTTGTTGATGAGCGTTTCGGCCTGCCCACCGTGCGCGACATCATTGCCGAGCTTGATAAGCCGGGCCGCGACCCACGCCCGGGCTTTAAAACCGCGACTTTTGCCGACGGCATCGATGACATTAAGGACTTGAAACCCGGCATGATGCTGGAAGGCACCGTCACAAACGTTGCGGCCTTTGGTGCCTTCGTCGATATCGGCGTGCATCAGGACGGACTTGTCCATGTTTCGCAGCTTGCCGACCGCTTCGTCAAAGACCCGCATGAAGTGGTCAAGGCTGGCGATGTGGTGAAGGTGCGCGTGACGGAAGTTGATGTGCCACGCAAGCGCATCGGCCTCACAATGCGCAAAGACGGCGGCGAAGCCCCTGCCCCGCGCAACAATGCCCCACGCGATGCAAGGCCCGCGGCCAAGCAGAACTTTGCCCCGCGCAAACAGGAACAACCGTCAACCGGCGGTTTTGGTGCAGCCCTTCTGGAAGCGATGAAGAAGAAGTAGCCAAGTGCGACAGCGCAGCCCCTCATTCTGAGGGGCGACTTGAGCTTCGCGAAAGGCGCCGTCTCGAAGGACGAGGGGCGGCTCAAAAAACATAATAGATGCATTTCCCCTCGTCCTTCGAGACGCCGTTTTCAACGGCTCCTCAGGATGAGGGTGGTGGCGGCAAAAAACTTTTCAAAAACGCTATATCTTATTCCCGATTGGAAAACCGGTTGAGACTTTTCTCACCGGCATATCATCGGTGGGAATGATCCAGCCACCGCGAATGGCGATGCGAACCTCATCGCCTTCTTCCAATCTCACTGGGTCGCGCACCTCAAAATGCAGCTGGATATCTGGTTTTGCGATAGAGTGTGCTTCGATGCGTGAACCACCACCGCGATAGATCGAACGTTTCACGCGCACCGGAATGCCGCCGGTTTCAGTCAACTGCAAATCCTCGGCCCTGACACAGAACTTTGCATTCGCACGTGGCATTTCAATGCCAGAACAACGCACCTGCGCACGGCTTCCCAGCACCAGCGCCTCGCAATGCCCCTGCTGCGCGAAGGAAAGTACCTCCGCAGGCAAAACCATGCCGTGAGCGATAAAGGACGCGACCATTTCGCTCGCAGGTTCTTCATAAAGCTTGCGTGGTGTGTCGAACTGTTGAAGCTTGCCATGATCAAGCACTGCGATACGATCCGCGAGCGCCATGGCCTCAGCCTGATCGTGGGTGATGTAGATAATCGTCGTGCCGGTACGCTTGTGGAATGAGGCAAACTCATCTTCCATCGAAGCGCGCAGATGCACATCGAGATTGGCAAGCGGCTCATCGAACAGCACCAGCGATGGTGCAGCCACAAGACAACGAGCCAGTGCCACACGCTGCCGCTGACCACCAGACAAATTAGCCGGGCGACGATCACCGAAACCATCGAGATCGACCAGCGCCAGGGCTTCCTTCACACGGCGTTCGCGCTCGGCCTTGGTAACCTTTGCCACGCGCAGACTATAACCGACATTTTCGGCAACCGTCATATGCGGCCATAGCGCGTAATTCTGGAAGACAATGCCGACTTGCCGCTTTTCCGGCGGCACATTACCGTCAACATGCGAGACGCGCTTTTCGCCGATATGAATTTCACCACCATCAAGCTCTTCAAAACCTGCAATCATGCGCAAAAGAGTGGTCTTCCCACAGCCTGAAGGTCCAAGAATGGCAACAAACTCGCCGTCCTTCACGTCCAATGACACTTCAGACAGAGCCTGAAATTCATTGAAAGTCTTGGAAACCTGATCAATTTTCAGTCGCGCCATGGCAGCACTCCATTTGGAAGACGTCGCGCAAACAGATTGGTTGCAAGCATCAGTATGAATGTTACCGCAACGGCCAAAATGGAAATGGCCGCTGCATAAGCGGAATCCCCGGCTTGCTCAAAAGAGAACATAACTACGCCCAACGTCTCTGATCCTGACGCCCAGAGAAGCGCGGAAACGGTCAGTTCGCAAAAGGCAGTCATGAATATGAGCACACCACCTGCAAGCGTAGCCGGAGCCACCAGCGGAAATATAATGGTTCGCAGACGATAGAAAAGTCCAGCGCCTGCAATTCGGGCCGCCTCCTCCAGTGCTCGGTCGATCTGGTGAAGGCCAGCCACCGTTGGCCGCAAGGCCAGCACGAAGAAGCGCGCAAGATAGGCAAACAGGATGATCCAGATCGTATTGTAGAGACTGACACCTACGACCGGAAACGGCTTCAGGAACAATAACAAGCACGCAATCGCCAGCACCACACCGGGCAATGCGTAAGGCATCTCGGCTGCAAAGTTGAGGATCGGCGTCCAGCGTCGTTTGCGCCATGCCAGCATATAGGCAAGCGGGACGGCAAGCAGAATCGCAAAGAGAGCCGCTGCCAGTGAAAGCATTATGCTGTTCACAAAAGCCCGCGCGGCACCCCCATGTTCAAGCATAACAAAGCGGAAGTTTTCTGACGTTGCGGTCGCAAATGTCAGCGGCACGCCATAAGCGGGAACAAGAGCGGACAGCGTGAGCCCGATAAGCGGCAGAAACAGCACAATAATGATGAGCAGCCACGCGGCAATTTCTGCCAACAAACGCCATGAGCCAAGTGCGAAAGGCGCAGATGGTAGCGAGGTTGAAACAATGCGGAAATCACGTCTGCGCGTCGCATAATCCTGTGCCGCGATCCCCGCCATGGCAATCAATCCGATCAGCACAGAAAGCACAGCAACGCTGGACAGCACAGCAGGCCCACCGCCTGCAAGACGTTGATAAATCAACGTGGGCAAAACCAGATAGTTGGACGGAATGCCGAGAAATGCCGGAATGCCGAAATTACCAACGCAGGAGACAAAAGCCAGTGCAGCAGCACCAATGATTGAGGGCGTCATTAGCGGCAGAATGATCGTGCGCAGAACCGTCCATTTACTGGCACCGGCACTTAAGCCCGCTTCGACCAGCTCACGTGGTAGCTTTCGCAGGCCTGCACGCACGATCAGAAATACCAGTGGGCCATATTGCACCCCCAGCAGAAAGATGATGCCCCATACCGAATAGAGCGGATTGCGACTACCGAGCGGCGGAGCCATACCAATGATTTTAAGAAGCTGGCTCGATGGCCCAAACAGTTGCAGCCATGCCAATGCAGTGACCTGCGGGGCAATGAGAAGCGGTGTGACATAAAAAAGAACGAAGACGTTGCGTCCGCGCATGTTTGTGAGGCCGACAAGCAATGCAGCAGCAATACCAAAGACCAGCGCTAGCAACGTTCCGCCAATGCCGATCTGCAAAGAATGCCAGGTCGCTACCCATGTCGATTGATTACCGAGCGTCTCGACTAGCACCGAAGTCGAAAACTTGCCCTGCGGCGCAACGAGCTCAACAAGCAAGCGTGCCATCGGCAAAAGCGACAGCACAGCTACGATCAAGGTTATTCCAATGATCAGGGCCGCATCACGGCCCTGAATATCTCGAAACATGCGCATAAAAACGTCTTGCCTTATCCGCCGAAGAGTTCGGAAAACTGCTTCTTGTCAGCGCCAGTCTGCTCCAGCACCTTCTGAGTGTCGATAGGCATGATATTGATCTTGGTGCCTTCCGGTAGCCAGGCAGGACGACCAACGCCTTCCTTGGCAGGCAGATAACCCTGCTCAAGTGCAAGCTTCTGACCATCATCTGACAGAATGAAGTCCACGAATTTCTTGGCACCATCAACGTTCTTCGCAGTCGCCATAATTGCAACCGGTTCCGTCACGGCGGGCACACCTTCCGATGGGAAGACGAACTCGATTGGCGAGCCTTTTGCTTTTGCATTCAGCGCCATAAAGTCCACGAGAATGCCGTAAGGCTTTTCACCACTGGCAACCGATTTCAGCACAGCACCATTGCCTTTGACGCTTGCCAGTTCATTGGTCTTGAGATTCTTGAAATAATCCCAGCCGAGATCTTTGTTAAGCGCGAAACCACTCAGAAGGTAAGCTGCGGCACCCGAGTAAAGCGGGCTTGGCATAACCACCTGCCCCTTATACTCAGTGGTCGCAAGATCTGCCCAATGTTCAGGCTTCTGGCTCGCACCCGTATTATAGGCGATGCCGGTGGTGATCAGCTTGGAACCGAAATAGGTCTTGTCGGCGTCATAGCTATCCGCTGCAAAACCATCAACCTTGGCGTCCGTATAAGCGAGCAGGCGCTTATCCTTCTTCAGACCTTCCATCGTCACTGCATCGGCGATGAGGAGAATGTCAGGCTGCGGTGCGCCGGCCGAAAATTCAGCCGCAAGCTTGGTGAGAAGTTCGCTCGTGCCCGAACGGAAAATCTGAACATCCGTATCCGGGTTTGCCTTGCGGAAAGCCTCGACGGTCTTTGCCGCGTCTGCTTCAGGCTGTGACGTATAAAGCGTCAGCGTATCGGCCTGAGCGACAGCGATAGAGAGAGCAAGAAGAGCAGGAATGGCACTGGCCCGCTTCAGCATCTTGTTCATGGAGTTGGCTCCTCGAATTTCTGTGTGATTTTCCGCAGTGTGTCCTGCCGCTCCGGCATGACGGCGCTGCATACGTGCCGAAAGGGCGCAGATACTGTCGTATTGAGAAGCGCGATCATTCCTGTTCATGACTCACCTGTCAAACAAGCTCTAAAACATATGCCTCAAAATCGGAACCGATTTTGAAAAGCAAAATGCCCTCCGGCAGATTTCTATTCTGCAGAAGGGCATCTATCACTTGAATAGATCGATTTCACCTTCCGCATCTCTTCCGACTTGGAAGCGATGCGGATGCCATAACGGGCTTTGGCTTCAATTATATGACAGTGTGAGGCAGCTTTAGATGATTATCCCGGCTGCATGTGCCACCTGTGCACCAGCTTCATAATAGGCTTCACGCAAGCCGCGGAAATTCTGTGCCTTGGGATCGGTGACAGGCAAAGGCAGATCATCCTCGGAAATCGCGCCGGAAACGAGTTCTGCCAGCAAACGTCCGAATACGGTGCCCGGTGCAATACCGCGACCATTATATCCGGAGAAGCCAACCACATTCCGGTCAAGACGATGGAACTTCGGCAGGCTGTCATTGGTCATACCGATCTTGCCATACCATTCGGCTTCAAACTCGACATTTCCGATCTGCGGGAACAGGCGCTTCAACGATTTTTTAGCCCATGCCGTATGAACGGCCGCGCCCGTATTGCGCAACGCTCCAACGCTGCCAAACACCAGACGGCCTTGGCTGTCGAAACGGAAAGACGATAGAACTTCCTTCGTATCCCAAGCGCCCTGACGTTCTGGCAGAATGCTCTTTTTTAAATTGTCGGAAAGCGGCTTGGTCGCCATGTTGAAATAAGGCAGATGCACCAATTCCGCGCGAACCTCTGCCCAAGGCACATTGGTATAGGCATTGGTTGCGACCACAACCCAGTCAGCTGTCACGGTACCTGTGGCAGTCTTCACCACCCACTTGCCATTCTGCTCGGTGGCACCCGTTACCGGGCTTGCAGTATAGATTTGCGCGCCTGCTGCAACCGCTGCATGTGCCAGACCGCGCACATAAGCAAGCGGCTGAATCGTACCGGCCCGCAGATCAAGCAGCGATCCGGCATAGGCTTTCGTGCCAACCTTGGCTTCGGTTTCCTTCGCATCAAGCAGCTTCACATTGGCACCGCGCCGCGCCCATTGCTCATAGCGATCTTCAAGTTCCTTGAGACCGTTCTTGCCAACAGCGCAATGCAGCGTTCCCTGCTTTTCAACTTCACAGCTGATCTTATGCTTCTCAATCAGTTCAAACACCAGCTTCGGCGCATTTCCAAGAACGTCGAGCAAACGATCGCCGTGCTTTTGGCCCAGCACACCTGGCAGATCATCAGGCATGACCCACATGCCTGCATTGACCAGACCGACATTGCGACCCGAGCCGCCATAGCCGATTTCGATCCCTTCCAGCACGATTGCTTTCGTGCCCTTTTCCGCAAGATGCAGCGCCGTAGAAAGGCCGGTAAATCCGCCGCCGACAATCACCACATCGGCGGTCAAATCGCCTTTAAGCGTTGTGGTCTTCGGTGCGGCTGGAGCGGTCTTTTCCCAAAGGCCATGAGAGCGCGGATCGTTGAGCATGAACGGCAACCATTTCATATGATGAAAAACAGACGGCATTTATCGCCAAAACTATTTCACGTGCTGGCAGTCTCAAAGACAGCAATATTTATGCAACAATTCATTCCCGTTCGGAATGAACTAAGCCTGAATAGTCTGTGTTGCCGACCTGCCCCGCGATCCACTGACAGAACACCTGTGTCAGCGGGTTCTCAAGCTTGCCTTCGGGAACCACCAGATAATAGTCATTCTCGGTACGCATCGGCTGCTCAAAAAGCATAACCAGTTCGCCGTTACGCAATTCCTGTTCGATCAGATAAAGCGGCAACAGCGCAAAGCCAAGACCTGCGAGAGCGGCACCGATCACCATCGAAAACTGATCAAAGCGATGGCCACGATAGGCAGACTTGCCTTCCACTCCGCAGCTTTCAAACCATTGCGCCCACATCTTGGGGCGCGTCGCCAGATGCAACAGCGGCTCATCTTCCAGCTCTTCCGGGGTTGCCGGATGGCGCGCTTTGAGAAGACTCGGACTTGCAACAGGCACAATCACCTCTGAGCACAGGAAGGCGCAGGTCGCATGTGCCCAGACCGGCTGGCCATAATGGATGGCAAGATCGAAAGGCTGTTCTTCAAAGTCGAAAACGCCGGAACGTGAGGCCACATTGATTGCGATACCGGGATGCTTTTCAATAAAATCTGGAATGCGCGGCATTAGCCAGCGCGTACCAAAGGTCGGCAGCGTTGCCACACTAAAGGAAGAGGTCGATTGCGCAGACGCCATGGCGCGCAACATCGTATCCTCAGTCTGATTGAGCAGACGCCGCACTTCCGGCAGGAACTTTCGCCCTGCGTCAGAGAGGAGAATGCGCTGGCGGATGCGCTCAAACAGCAATACACCGAGCTGGCTTTCGAGATCCTTGATCTGACGGCTGACAGCACTCTGGGTGAGATTGAGTTCATTGGCGGCTTGCGTGAAACTGCCATGTCGGGCCGCACATTCAAACGCCTGTAGCGTGGCAATGTCGGGGATCAGTCTCCTGCTAAGCTTCATTCCAATCTCGCATTAACATAGTTGCGTTCGTCGCGATCATAACGGCAAAACGGCTGATATGATACATTTTCATCATAATCCCGGCATGTTCCTCCCGCAAATAACATGTCCGTCCCCAAGATGACACAAGTTCTACGGAAGCTTTCGCAATGAACGAGCATAAATTCATTTCGCCAGACGCCATTCGCTCTGCGTTCTCAGCAGCGATGTCGGCCATGTATAAGCAAGAAGTGCCTGCCTATGGCACATTGATGGAGCTCGTCGCCGACGTTAACGCCAAGGTTCTGGCGGATGACACTCATCTGCACGAGCGCCTGACGGAAACCGACTCGCTCGAGCGCATTTCCGAAGAGCGTCACGGCGCAATCCGCCTCGGAACGGCTGCTGAACTTTCCATGATGCGCCGCGTTTTCGCTGTCATGGGCATGTTTCCGGTCGGTTATTACGATCTGAGTGCTGCTGGTGTGCCTGTGCATTCCACCGCCTTTCGCCCGATCGACGACGCAGCACTCAAGCATAATCCGTTCCGCGTTTTCACCTCTCTGCTGCGTCTTGATCTGATTTCAGATGAAAAGCTGCGTGAAGAATCGGAAGAGGTCCTTTCCAAACGCAATATCTTCACGCCGGGCGCTATCGCTCTCGTCGAGAAGGCAGAGGCGGAGGGCGGTCTGAGTGATGCAGACGCCAAGGCATTGGTTACGGAAGTTCTCGAAACTTTCCGTTGGCACGACCATGCCAATGTCAGCGCCGATCTGTATCATCGCCTCCACGATGCACATCGCTTGATTGCTGACGTCGTGTCGTTCAAAGGCCCACACATCAACCACCTGACCCCGCGCACCCTCGATATCGATGCCGTTCAGGATCAAATGCCAGAACGCGGCATTAACCCGAAAGCCGTTGTTGAAGGCCCGCCAACCCGCAAATGTGCGATTCTTCTGCGTCAGACCTCGTTCAAGGCACTGGAAGAAGAAGTCTCGTTCATCGGTGAAGATGGCAAGTGGACACCTGGCTCGCATACCGCTCGTTTCGGCGAAATCGAACAGCGTGGCGTCGCTCTCACACCAAAGGGCCGTGCGCTTTACGACAAGCTGCTCAACGACACCCGCGCAGTTGCACGCCCTGCCCCTGATGGTTCAAACTCGGCTGAATATGTGAAGGCGCTGAGCGACACCTTTGCGGCTTTCCCTGACACATGGGCTGGCATTCGCGAAGAAGGCCTTGGTTATTTCGCCTATTCGGTCAAGGATGCCGCACGTCTTGCAGCCTTCAGACCAGATACCGATATTGAGACCCTGATCGAAGGCGGCGCAGTCCAGTTCGATCCGATCATCTATGAAGACTTCCTGCCGGTCAGTGCTGCTGGTATCTTCCAGTCCAATCTGGGCGACGACGACGCGCAGGATTTTGTGGAAAGCCCGAACCAGAAGCGTTTCGAGGAAGACCTTGGCGCCAAAGTTCTTAATGAATTCGAGCATTATGCTCGTATCGAACGCGAATCCATCGAAGCTGTACAGGCCCGCCTGAGCGGTCTTGAAGCAGCAGAATAATAATAAAGCAGTTTAAGAGGATAAACATGAACACCGCTGTTAAAAAACTCGACGTGAAAAAAGAAGCCGCTGATCTGCTTTCCAAGCTTGGCGTTGACGCCTCAATCTACACGTCGGGCGACCTCGCTGGCTTCAGCCCGGTCTCCGGTGAACAGATCGCTTCGATCAAGACCCACAGCAAAGAAGATGCAGTCAAGATCATCGACAAGGCTGACGAAGCTTTCCGCGCATGGCGCACTGTTCCAGCTCCAAAGCGTGGCGAACTGATCCGTCTCTTGGGTGAAGAACTCCGCGCTTCCAAGGAAGATCTCGGCCGTCTCGTTTCGCTCGAAGCTGGCAAGATTCCTTCGGAAGGCCTCGGCGAAGTACAGGAAATGATCGACATCTGCGATTTCGCAGTCGGTCTGTCGCGTCAGCTCTACGGTCTCACCATCGCAACCGAACGCGCTGGCCATCGCATGATGGAAACCTGGCATCCGCTCGGCGTTGTCGGCGTTATCTCGGCCTTCAACTTCCCAGTTGCTGTCTGGGCATGGAACTCCGCTCTCGCTATCGTTTGCGGTAACGCAGTTGTCTGGAAGCCATCGGAAAAGACCCTGCTCACCGCTATTGCATGTGACGCAATCCTGAAGCGCGCCATCAAGCGTTTTGGCGATGCTCCAGAAGGTCTGGCTGAAGTCGTACTCGGTGACCGTACTGTTGGTGAAGTTCTCGTTGACAGCCCAAAGGTTCCTGTTCTTTCGGCAACCGGTTCGACCCGCATGGGCCGCGAAGTTGGTCCACGCCTTGCAAAGCGTTTTGCTCGTGCAATCCTCGAACTCGGCGGCAACAATGCCGGTATCGTCTGCCCATCGGCAGATCTCGACATGGCACTGCGCGCAATCGCTTTCGGCGCAATGGGCACCGCTGGTCAGCGTTGCACGACGCTCCGTCGTCTGTTCGTGCACGAAAGCGTTTATGATGCGCTCGTTCCACGTCTTCAGAAGGCTTATGCAAGCGTTTCCGTCGGCTCGCCGCTCGAAACTACTGCTCTCGTTGGTCCATTGATCGACAAGGTTGCTTTCGACAACATGCAGAAGGCACTCAAGGAAGCAGCCGCTCACGGCGGCAAGGTACAGGGCGGCGAACGCGTCGATGCTGGCCATGAAAACGCTTACTATGTGCGTCCGGCTATCGTCGAAATGCCAAAGCAGCAGGGTCCAGTTCTCGAAGAAACCTTCGCTCCGATCCTTTACGTCATGAAGTATTCTGACTTCGACGACGTGCTGGCGAGCCACAACGAAGTTGGCGCAGGTCTGTCCTCGTCGATCTTCACGCTCAACCTGCAGGAAGCAGAACGTTTCCTCTCGGTTGAAGGTTCGGATTGCGGCATTGCCAACGTCAACATCGGCACTTCGGGTGCTGAAATCGGCGGCGCATTCGGCGGCGAAAAGGAAACTGGCGGCGGTCGTGAATCGGGTTCGGATGCGTGGAAAGGCTATATGCGCCGTGCGACCAACACCGTAAACTATTCGAAGGCTCTGCCGCTCGCACAGGGCGTTTCCTTCGACATCGACTAATCGGTCTGATTTCGGATCAAAAGAAAACCCCGCTTTTGGCGGGGTTTTTTATTGGCTTAATCTTTGAATTGGCACAACGCATCAACCGGTTGAGATTTTTGCAATGACGCGGCGAGAATGGTGCTTTCTCGAGAACCGGAGCGGAGTGTACTTTAAGGTACATGAGCACCGGAAGCACAGAGAAGCGCCATTTGCAGACCGTCAGTGCGTAAATATCGACTGGTCGATCAGCCCATGCGTTCGGAGGCGAATGAACCGGGAGAGGCCGGGAATACGACGGTGCGATTGCCGTTGAGGAATGAACGGTGATGGATATGCGCGTGAACGGCACGCGCCAAAACCTGCGCTTCGACATCACGTCCGATGGATACGTAATCCGCAGCACTCTGCGCATGGGTTACACGCGCCACATCCTGCTCAATGATCGGACCTTCATCAAGATCAGCGGTGACATAATGTGCGGTAGCACCAATCAGCTTCACACCGCGCTCATAGGCCTGCTTATACGGGTTCGCACCCTTGAAAGACGGCAGGAAGGAGTGATGGATATTGATGATGCGGCCCGACATTTTCTGGCAGAGCGGGTCTGACAAAACCTGCATATAACGCGCAAGAACCACCAGTTCAGTGCCGGTATCGTTGACGATATCAAGAAGGCGCTGCTCGGCCTCTGGCTTGTTAGCCTTGGTTACAGCGACGTGATGGAAGGGAATGTCGTGGTTCACGACGACCTTCTGGTAGTCAAAATGGTTCGACACGACACCGACGATATCGATTGGCAGTGCCCCGATCTTCCAGCGATAGAGGAGATCGTTGAGGCAATGACCAAAACGCGACACCATCAGCAATGTCTTGGTGCGATGTGCATTGTCGTGGAAATCAAAATTCATCTCGAAAGGTGCAGCGATCGGTGTAAAGCCGTCGCGCAAAGCATCAAGCGGCACGCCTTCCTCAGAAATGAAGCTAACCCGCATGAAGAAGCGGCCAGTATCCAAATCGTCAAACTGCGCACTGTCGACGATGTTGCAACCCTTGCCCGACAAATAACCGGAAATAGCGGCAACGATGCCACGCGTGGATTTACAGGTGACGGTCAGGACAAAGTTATGCATCGGACTTCCTCAAAAGCATTCCCAGCAAAAGTACAGAGCGGTTTACGCCGTACATTGCGTAAAAACTAAATGATAGAGCGGTTCGTATTATTCAGTTTAACCAGAACTGTTCTATCGTGCAGGCACAACCACATCGTGATTTCTACTGCACGACGCAGTGCCAGCCATGCCAGAATGCGTAATGCACTGACCGGATTGCGCTATCAAGTGCTTTACGCGGCAGATGTCGTGAATTTGGCCTGCTCGTTATACGGTGGACGTGACCTTGGCGAGATTACGCGGCTTGTCTGGATCAAAGCCCTTGCGGCGCGTCACTGCTTCAATAATACGATAATAGTTGATTAGCGACACAAGCGGGTCGAGATGTCCATTGCCGGTGCTGGCCGATGGTATGCGATAACCTGGCACTTCAGCATTTCCAAATGATACAAGGTTGGCACCAAACGAGCCGAGACGGTTGAGTGCTTCAATGCTTGTTTTCAATGCCTCGTCCCGCGGGATGAAAGAGATAATTGGAAAGCCATCTTCCACCAGACGCATCGGGCCGTGCATCAATTCTGCGAGCGAGAAAGCTTCTGCATGGATGTTCGCCGTTTCCTTGGCTTTCAGCGCCGCTTCAAGCGAAATGGCATAGGCTGTGCCGCGTCCACCTGTGAACAGCGACCGGGCATTGAAAAGCAGATCTTCGACTGTCTCACGGCCTTCGGGCTTCGTCGCAGCGAGCGCTTCCGGCAAGCGTCCCAATCCGACTTGCAATCCTTTGTCCTCGCTTGCCGCAGCGACAACCCCAGACAGTGCGGCCACAGACGCGATGAAAGACTTGGTTGCGGCAACGCTTTTTTCTTCACCCGCGTGAAGTGCCAGGACAATATCGGCAGATTTTGCCAGTGGGCTATCAGTGACATTCACCACCGCGACGGTCGTTGCACCACCACGTTTTGCTGCCTCCTGCACGGCAATAATGTCGGGACTTGCGCCCGATTGCGACACGGTAAAATGCAGACCACCCTCCAGTTTCAGCTTCGCGCCATAAACGGAGGCCACTGATGGACCAATCGAGGCAACGGGAATGCCGGTGGCGATCTCCATCAGATATTTGAAGAATGTAGCCGCATGATCGGAAGAGCCACGTGCAGCGGTCGTGATCACCCAAGGCGAATTTTCAAACAGCCGCCCGATCTCCGCAAATGTTGCCGCCTCTGCTGCAAGAAGTTTCGCCACCACAGATGGCGACTGTTCGGTTTCCTGTAGCATCAATGATGGGGCAGTCTGCATGATCATTCTCCGAAAAAGAAAAGTCTGCACGAGGCAGACTTTCTTCATATCAATGTTGCGGCTTTGGCTCCACCGCCGTTTGTGTGTTTTTTGCGTCAGGTTCCTTGATACGGAACCATGCCACATAGAGCGCGGGAAGGAACAGCAGCGTAATGGCCGTACCGGCAATGATGCCGCCCATCATGGCATAGGCCATCGGCCCCCAGAACACCTCACGCGCAATGGGGATCAGTGCCAGACTTGCAGCTGCTGCTGTCAGCGCAATCGGCCGCATACGGTGCTGACTGGCCATCACGACAGCATCCCAAGGATGAATGCCATCGGTTATATGCTCCTCTACCTGCACGATCAGAATGACCGAATTTCGGATGAGAATACCGATGAGTGCCAACACCCCAAGGATCGCCACGAAGCCAAGTGGCTTGCCACTTGGAAGCAGTGCTGCAACCACGCCAATCAGACCCAGCGGAGCCACTGCCACCACGAGGAACAACCGCTGGAAGCTCTGCAATTGCAGCATCAGCACTGTTGCCATGACGAACAGCATCAGTGGCACCACAGCCGCAATCGGCCCCTGACTCTTGCCACTTTCCTCAACTGTGCCAGCCGTTACAACGGAATAGCCAGCGGGGAGCTTATCGACGAACGCCTTCACCGAAGGTTCAAGTTCTTTGACGATAGTATCCGGCATCGTTTTATCAACGATACCAGCAGCAACCGTTATCGTTGGAATGCGCGAACGGCGATAAATCACCGGCTGCTCAAGCTCGTAGCGGAAATTGGCAATAGCTGCCAGCGGTACCGAACTGCCGTTGCCAGTCGCAATCTGCAGGCTTTGCAATGTGTCGATGGAATCGCGTTCATGCTTCTGCGCGCGAACAATGACATCGATGAGATAAATTGAATCGCGAACCTGCGTGATGCTGATGCCGCCAACAACGCCATTCAATGTCGTGGCAATATCCTTGGATGAAATGCCAAGCTTCCGCGCTTTATCCTGCATCACGTCGACACGGATAACACGCCCCGGTTCATTCCAGTTGTAGTTGACAACACCGAGCCGCTTATCAGCACTCATAATGCCAGCAAAATCCTGAGCAATGCCGCGCAGCTTCTGAACATCAGGGCCGGAAATGCGATACTGCACCGGACGCCCGACCGGCGGTCCAAGTTCAAGGAATTTCACAAACGTATCTGTACCCACATAATCCTTGCGCAGAACGTCATCGAATTTCGCTTTCAGGCGATCACGCGCTTCCACATCCTTGGCGACCACCACCATCTGTCCGAAATACGGATTGGCTGGCTGCACATCGAAAGAGAGAATGAAACGGATCGCGCTTTGTCCGACATAGGTACTCCAATGCTCGATATCTGGATTGTCCTTGAGCATTGTCTGTTCAAAACGCTCCATCTGTGCCTTGGTATCGGCAATGGAACTGTTCTGCGGCAGGGTCCAGTCGATCACCAGTTCCGGACGGTCGGACTGTGGGAAGAACTGACGTTCGATAAAGCCCATACCGAACACAGAAACAACGAACAGAGCGATTGTCGTGATAATGGTGATCCACTTATGGCGCATGGCCAGAAGCAGTGTCGTCGAAAAGGCTTTGAAAAAGCGACTGCGCTTTTCCTCATGATGCTTCATTTTCTTAGGAAGAAGCGTCACACCGAGAAGCGGCGCAAACAACACGGCCACAATCCATGAAACGATCAGCGAAACCGCAATCACCACAAAAAGCGTGAACGTATATTCGCCCGCCTGACTGGTGTTGAGGCCAATCGGAATGAATCCCGCGATGGTCACGAGCGTACCCGTCAACATCGGAAAAGCCGTGTGCGAATAAACATAGGTCGCGGCCTTGTTGATGGGGTCGCCCTGCTCCAGCCGGGCAACCATCATTTCCACCGCAATCATCGCGTCATCGACCAGAAGCCCCAGCGCGATAATCAGCGCACCAAGTGACACGCGTTGCAATGAAATATCCATCAAAGACATGGCAAGGAAGGTAATTGCCAGCACCAGCGGGATGGACAGCGACACCACGAAGCCTGCTCGCAAGCCAAGGCTGATGAAGCTCACGGCCAGAACGATCACAACCGCCTCAAACAGTGCCTGCGTGAAACCCGAAACAGCATCTTGAACAACTTCGGGCTGATCGGCCACTTTCAATACATTGATACCAACCGGCAGTTCCGCCTTCACTTCTTGCATCAATGCGTCCAGCTTCTCACCGAACTCAAGCAGATTGCCATTTGGCTTCATGCCAATGCCCAGACCAATCGCATCTTGGCCGTTGACCCGGAAAATCGATGATGGTGGATCGACATAACCGCGCGTGATGGTCGCCACGTCCGACAAGCGGAAGAAACGATCATTCACACGGAGGTTGACCGCACGAAGATCAGCTTCCGAATTGAACTGCCCGCTGACGCGAACGCTGATCCGCTCAGGCCCGGCCTGCACCACACCGGATGGCGTAATGGCATTTTGATCCTGAAGCGCTTTCAGAATGGCCTGCTGATCAAGGCCAAGGGCTGCCACTTGTCGGGTCGAGAACTCGAGATAGATTGCCTCATCCTGCGCGCCAATGAGTTCAACTTTACCGGCATTGGGTATAGTCAGAATTTTCGTGCGTACATCTTCCGCATAATCACGCAGCTGCCGCATCGACAGCCCATCCGCAGTGAAGGCAAAGATATTGCCAAAAACATCGCCGAACTTGTCGTTGTAATAGGGACCATAGACGCCTTCCGGCATGTTTGGCTTTATGTCGTCGAGCATATGACGCACTTCGGACCAGGCTTTTGTGACCTGTTCCTTGCGAACCGTATCCTTCAAAAAGACAAATACGACCGACTTGCCTGCCGTGGTGACGCTGCGTGTATAATCGAGTGTGTCGAGTTCTTCGAGCTTCTTCTCGATACGATCCGTAACCTGATTCATCGTTTCATCGATGGATGCGCCCGGCCAGTTGGCCTGCACCACCATCGTCTTCACGGTAAATTCCGGATCTTCCGCGCGCCCTAGATCAAGATAGGAGATGAGCCCCGCGACCAGAAAGACGAGCATGAAATACCAGACCAGCGACCGGTGGTTCAAAGCCCAATCAGAAAGATTGAAACCTTTTTTCATAGGCTGCTTCCCTTCGCATCCAGACGGACTTTTTGCCCTTGCTTGAGTTCGTTCACTCCGGCAATCGCCACATAGCTGCCAACTTCAACATTATCGGCAACAAAACTCTCGCTGCGACGTTCGACAACCTGAATGTCTTGGAGGCTTACGGTCTGTGTTTTAGGATCAATGACCCAGATTTCGGTTTTGCCGTCTTTCTCAAGCAAAGCCTGTATCGGCAAAATCACGTGGTCTTTTTCCGCTCTTGCAAGCCCCGCCCTGATGGTCGCGCCAAGGCGGAAACCTTCCGGCGGATTCTCAAGCGCGATCCGAACCCGACGTGTACGGGTCTGAGCATCGGCCTGGGGGGCGACCTCGCGCACAGTGCCATTTCCAGTCACCGTCGGATCAGCTTGCAGCTGCACATTAAACGGCGTTCCCGCCACGAAATATTCTGTCATGCTGTCGGGGATATCGAGAACCGCTTCACGAATGTCGGGCCTTGCAACCGTCATCACTGCCTGCCCTGCGGCCACCACCTGACCAACTTCGGCATTGGTGGCTGAAATGACGCCATCAAAATCCGGACTTAAAACAGCATATCCGCGCTGATCTTCCGCCTTGCGCAATCCAGCCTGCGCTTTTTCAAGCCCGGCCTGAGCGCTGTCACGCGCCTGCTTTGCAGCATCATAATCGGCCTGTGAAATATTGTTGCCTTTGAGCAGAATACGCAGACGTTCTTCACTGGCCGCAGCATTGGCATATTGTGCTTCAGCACTGGAAAGATCAGCTTTTGCCGACTGCACCGAAAGATCGAGCGTGGAAGGGTCGAGCATCGCAACCATTTCGTCTTTCTTGACGAGATCGCCCACTATAACCGGGCGCGCAATGATGCGACCAAGAACCCTAAACGCAAGGTCGGTCGAATATCGTGGTTCGATGGTGCCGGCAAAACTGGTCTGGATCGCAGGCTTGGGTGTTGCAATCGTGTAAAGCACCGGGCGAATTGCTTCGGCTCCCGATGATTTGTCATCATCCTTGCCACAGGCCGCAAGTGTTATGAGCGAACCAACAATAGCGAGGCAGCTCAAGAGCTTCATGGTCGGCTTCATTGTGCACCGGCTCCTTCAAGACCCTGCATAATCTCGGTCTGAGCGCCCGAACGAAGCATTTGTGCGCCTTTGGTAACAATGAGTTCGCCAACACCCAAACCGGAAGCAACGATCACTCGTTCTTTTTCATAGGCCAGCACCTTAACCGGCACGAGGGTCGCAACTTGTGTGTCCTTCGCTACGCGCCAGACAGCTGTACGGCCCGAATCGGACGTCATGGCGCTCCATGGCAGGATCACCACTTGCTGATTTTCCATATGGACGGTGCCCGTTATAGTGGCACCAAGCGCCATCTGTTCAGGCGTATTGGCAATGCCAACTTTCACGCGCACGGTGCCAGTCTGTGCATCAACCACTGGCGAGATTTCGCGAATTTTTCCTTCCGCCTGAACGCTATCATCCGACAGCAAAGCGAGGGTAACGTCCATGCCAATCTTGGCATAATTGACCAGCGTTTCCTGAACATCGAAGATCGCATCACGCGGACCATCTTCGGCAATCGAAAACGCCGTTTGCGCAGCCTGAACCACCTGCCCGGTTTCAATATTGCGGGCCGTCAACACACCCGAAACCGGCGCATGAAGTTCTGTATAGGAAAGCTCATCACGCGCATTGCCAAGCTGGGTTTCAGCATTCATCAGCGTGCTTTGCGCCGTGCGGTAAACTTGCTCGGACTGATCGAATTGCGAACGCGTGGTAAACCCTTGTGCAAGCAAGGCTTGCTGGCGTCTGAAACTGGCTTCTGCCTGCACTAGCTGGGCTTGTGCGGCGTCCTTGGAAGCCTGCGCGACGCGCATATTGGATTGCTGCTCGGCATTGTCGATCCGCGCAAGGATTGCACCTTTTTCGACATGCTGGCCGATTTCGACCATACGCTCCACAACCTGCCCATTAACGCGGAACGATACATTGACCAGCGAACGGGCAGCTATCGCGCCTGATAGCGTAAGCTTTGGCTGATAGTCGATTAACTTGCTTTCTGTCACGGCAACAGCAACGACGCCGCTGGTTTCAGCATGAGCATAAAACGCTGAAGCGAGGACCCCTGTTGTAACAACGAGAACGCCCATAATCGCTCGAAGCGCACTATGTGCCGCTTTCACAAGAGGATAAAATTTTGTGGCCATCTATACGATTCTCGCTCTTTTCCTGGAGGGCACAATGCAACCAAAATAATGCTGAGAAAAGCATGCTTTAAAAACATCATTAATCATCATGTTCGCATATAAAAATGCGTCTCTCAAAATAGCTTTGGGAAAACGCTGGAAATCTAAATAATAAATCAGAATAATTTATAGTCGTATTTCTTCAACAAGCCGATTGCCTGTTGCATTCAACTCATAACGTGTGCGCTGCGTCCGTTCATCACGCTGCCGGATGCGGATATAGCCCCCATCAGCGCCAAGAGCTACAACCTCACGCAACACAAGAGCGTGAGCTACTCCAAGTATTCGTGAAAAACTGCGACTGTCCGATGCTATATCAAACGCAAGCGCAGCAATAATACCGGCGCCAAGCCGCGAAATCCTACCTGATGCAGCTTCAAGCGCATCCACCAGTGCCATATACTCGGCTTCTTCCATCAGGCATTCACCGCCTGAACTGGGCGGAAAGAAACGATCACCGATTTTGACGTTGGCGTGTAACTTTCGTCACCGGCACTACTAAGCGGCACCAGCACATTCATTTCCGGGTAATAGCCCGCGATACAACCACGCGGAATATCATAGGGCACAAAGCGGAAATCACGTGCAACGCGTTCAACCCCATCTGCAAAATCACCGACAACATCGGCTCGATCACCCGCTTCAACACCAATGTCCGACATATCAGCAGGGTTCATGAAAACCACCTGCCGCTCGCCATAAACGCCACGATAGCGGTCGTCCATGCCATAAATCGTCGTGTTGTACTGATCGTGACTGCGGAAAGTCTGCAAGACATAGCGTCCGGGCTTTCCACGCGCCTGTTGATGCTCGACGGCCTCTGGCATCGCCCCGCTCCAGAACGTTGCTTTACCGTTAGGCGTTACCCATTCCAGTTCGCGCGCCGTGTTGCGTAAATGGAAACCACGCGGCACACGGACACGCACATTAAAGTCATAGAAATCGGGCAAGACCCGCGAAATATGATCGCGGATAAGGTCGTAGTCATCAGCCAGTTCTAACCAATCGACAGGCTTTGCACCCAATGTTGCATTTGCCATGCCGGCAATGATTGCAACTTCCGAGCGGAGCAACGCCGAAGCCGGGTGGTTGATGCCGCCTGATCCATGCACCATGCTCATGGAATCTTCGACGGTAACAATCTGCGCCACACCTTTGGAATTAAGATCAATCTCGGTGCGCCCGAGACACGGCAAAATGAACGAATCCTGCCCCGGCAAAAGGTGCGAATGGTTGAGTTTCGTTGCGATATGCACGGTCAATCGCTGGCTGGAAAGTGCCTTGATAATCATCGGACTGTCAGGCGTTGCGCGGGCGAAATTGCCACCCAGAGCAATAAAGGCTTTCGCCGATCCATCGAGCATGGCTCCGATCGCACCAAGCACATTGTGCCCCGGTTCGCGCGGCGCTTTGAAACCAAATTCCTTTTCCAGCGCATCCAGAAAGTCGGCAGACGGGCGTTCATTGATTCCGACCGTGCGATCACCCTGCACATTGGAATGGCCACGAACCGGGCACAGCCCCGCGCCTGGCTTTCCAATATTGCCGCGCAGCAGCATGAAATTGGTGATTTCGCGGATCATAATCACCGAATGACGATGTTGCGTGATACCCATCGCCCAGGTGCAGATAACGCGGCCAGCCTGCATGTAAATGTGAGCGGCATGTTCCAGAGACTGACGCAGAAGCCCCGACTGGTCCTCAATTTCGTCCCATGAAGTTGCATCGACAGCTGCACGATAAGCTTCGAATTCCGCCGTATGCTCTGCCAGAAATTCACGATCCAGAACCGACGGTTCACCAGCTGCGAGCGCTGCATCATCAGCCGCAAAGACCGCCTTGGCCATGCCACGGAACGCGGCAAGATCGCCACCAAGACGCGGTTGATAATAATCGCTGGCGATAGCTTCACTGCCGCCATGCATCATTTCAAGCTTGTTTTGCGGATCGGCGAAGCGCTCAAGTCCGCGTTCGCGGACCGGATTGAAGACCACGATCTTGGCACCGCGCTCTGCTGCGCGCCGCAGATCGCCAAGCATGCGGGGATGGTTGGTGCCGGGATTTTGTCCGACTACAAAAATAGCATCGGCTTGCTCGAAATCCTCAAGCAAAACAGTTCCCTTGCCAACACCTACCGATTGTTTGAGCGCCACACCGCTGGCCTCATGGCACATGTTGGAGCAGTCAGGGAAATTGTTCGTGCCATAAGCCCGCACGAAAAGCTGATAGAGAAATGCCGCTTCGTTGGATGCACGGCCCGAGGTATAAAATTCCACACGGTCTGGCGTATCGAAGCTCTTCAATGTGTCGCCAATAGCGCCAAAAGCTTCATCCCACTCAACGGCTTCGTATTTGTCGGTTGCTGCATTGTAGCGCATCGGATGCGTCAGACGCCCCGTGTTCTCGAGCGCATAATCGGTCCACGATTGCAGTTCCGAAACCGTATGCTCTGTGAAGAACTTCGGTGTTGTGCGTCGCTCGGTCGCCTCCCAGGCCACCGCCTTCACACCGTTCTCGCAGAACTCGAACGACGAGCCGTGCTCGGGATCGCCCCATGCGCAACCAGGACAATCGAAACCGTCTGGCTGGTTGGCCTTGAGAAGAGCACGCGCACCGGTAAGCGGTGCACCGCTGGCAAGCAATTGCTTGCCACAGCTTTTCAATGCGCCCCACCCACCTGCAGCACTCGACCGCTTGCCGATGAACTTGGGTCCCGAAGCTTTGCTCATGTCGTCATCCTCAATTGCATAGCTTTTGCGCTCAACGCGTATCACATAACGATGCAATATTTCTCACAATTTCGGCATCCACTATGCGCCCAAAATGGCCAATCGCCGTCGTAAAGACACTACTGGTCACTCCAATATCGCACCGACCATAGAAGCCGACTTTTAATATAGTTGAATTACACAGCCCATTAAATAGAGTGCTCCCCAAAAGTGTGAAACGGTTTGCACTTGATTTCAGGTCAACAATCCTTCATGCGATTGGTAAAGAAAACTGACCACAAGGGGTGGGAGAATGCCGAACATCGTTGAGATTGCCGATCTGAAACGGCTTGCACAACGTCGTGTCCCGAAGATGTTCTTCGATTATGCTGATTCCGGCGCTTGGACTGAGTCTACTTATCGGGCAAACGAAGCTGATTTCGCAAAGATCAAACTGCGTCAGCGCGTGTTGGTCGATATGACCAATCGTTCGCTTGAAACAACAATGGTTGGTGAAAAGGTGGCCATGCCGGTCGCCCTCGCCCCGACAGGTCTCACCGGCATGCAGCATGCCGACGGCGAAATGCTCGCAGCGCAAGCCGCAGAGGCCTTCGGCGTACCATTTACACTGTCGACGATGAGCATTTGCTCCATTGAAGATGTTGCATCCGTGACCAAGAAGCCATTCTGGTTCCAGCTTTACGTGATGAAAGATCGAGAGTTTGTAAAGAACCTGATCAGCCGCGCCAAAGCTGCTGGCTGCTCTGCGTTGGTTCTCACGCTTGACCTTCAAATTCTGGGCCAACGCCACAAGGATCTGCGCAACGGACTTTCGGCTCCGCCAAAGTTTACGCCGAAGCACATCTGGCAGATGGCAACCCGTCCCGGCTGGTGCATGGGGATGCTCGGCACGCAACGCCGTACGTTCCGTAACATTGCAGGCCACGCCAAGAATGTAGCCGATCTCTCTTCGCTGTCCTCATGGACTGCGGAACAATTCGATCCGCAGCTCAACTGGAACGACGTTGCGTGGATCAAAGAACAATGGGGCGGCAAGCTGATTCTCAAAGGCATACTCGACGTTGAGGATGCAAAGATGGCAGCGAAGACCGGTGCCGATGCGATTATCGTGTCGAACCATGGCGGCCGTCAGCTTGATGGTGCGGTCTCCTCAATTTCGATGCTCAAGCCAATTGTTGACGCTGTCGGTGACAAGATCGAAGTACATATGGATGGCGGCGTCCGTTCGGGTCAGGATGTATTGAAAGCCCGTGCCCTTGGTGCACAGGGGGTCTTCATCGGCCGTCCATTCCTGTATGGGCTTGGTGCAATGGGCAAAGAAGGCGTAACGCTCGCGCTGGAAATCATTCGCAAAGAACTCGATATCACCATGGCGCTTTGCGGCAAGCGCAACATTAACGATATCGATCAATCGATCATCCATTCGGTCGATTTCAAGTAAAAATTGTAGAACCCGGCTTAGACCGGGTTTTTCAACGCCTGTATCATGGCTTTACCAACTACGAATACTACCTCTAGTTTAGTGTTCACTAATAAGAAGTAACGATAGTTTAAGCATATTCATTTACCATCTTTAGCCAACGGTTCGGGAACCGCGATTATTTCGGTTGGAGTTGGGTAGATGAGATATGTTTCCGCGATAGCGCTCATGGCATGCAGTATGCTGATCAGTGCAAATGGAGCGCACGCTGCTGACATTGTTTATGAAGAACCGGTCGTGGTGGCACCCGTCCCTCTTGCCTCTGCCTGGTATATTCGCGGCGATATTGGCTATAATTTCAAGAATAAGACTGATGGCGATTGGGCATTCTGGAATCAGTTTGATCCACCTTATCGTGGCATCGATGATACTTTGCGCTATGACGATTTCAAACTCAAAGGTGGCGCTTCCTATGGTGTGGGTGTCGGCTATCGTTTCAATGAAATGTTCCGTACCGATGCAACGCTTGATTTCTTCCGTGCAGGCATCAGAGGTCGCACCGATTGCCCAAGCTACGTAAAATCGGCGCTCGGCTTCAACCCGATTGAAGACAATTGCCATTATGAAGACTCTTCGACAGCCAATGTCTGGACAGCAATGGCCAATGCCTATGTCGACCTGCCTAAAATGGGAATGGTAACACCTTATCTCGGCGCAGGACTGGGTGCAGCTTATGTGAAGTACGACACCTGGAAAACCAAGGAAATCTGCTCCATATGCACCTATACCAGCGACAAGGACGGCCTCGACAGCTGGCGCTTTGCCATGGCTCTGATGGCCGGTGTCAGCTACGATCTGACCGATCAGCTCAAGCTTGATCTTGGTTACCGTTATCTGAGGGTGAACGGCGGCAAGGCCTATGGTTACGATGCTGCTGACCGCAGCACAAACCCGTTTGGCAACGTTGAAGGTCCGGGCGCAACTGGAACACAGGCCAAGGACAACGGCTTCAATATCCATACGGTCCGTGCGGGTCTTCGCTACGAATTTCGTTAAAATTGGCCTACTACATAATTTAGAGCGCATCCCGAAAAGTGTGAAACGGTTTTCGGACAAAGATGCGCGTTAAAACAGATAATTAGAGCGGCCTTTGTGCTCCCAAGAGAGCGCATGGCGCTCGCTCTAGATTCTTTTAACTGTCGCATGTTCGCGAACGTTAAATGAATCCATTTGAGCGCGACATGCTTTAGTCACTATCGAAAAGCCCGGCATTTTGCCGGGCTTTTTTATGCTCGTGCAGCCGGTGCTTTTGAGAGAAGCACCGTGCGGATTGCAAAGCTTGAATGAATGCGCGCAACGCCGGGCAGACGTGATAGAATTTCCTTGTGAATGATTTCATAGGAGGCCGCGTTTTCTGCTTCGACCCGCAGGATGTAATCAGCATCCCCCGTCATCAGGTAGCATTCCTGCACTTCCGGATGGCGGCGCACAGCTTCTTCAAAACGATTGAGATATTCTTCCGTTTGGCGATCCAACGTGATGCGAACGATTGCAACCAGCCGCTCATCGCCCCCAGAAGAACCGACAATCGCGGTATAACCGCGAATAACACCGCTTTCCTCAAGTATCTGCACGCGCCTGAGACAGGCCGACTGCGAAAGGCCAACTTCGCTGGCAAGCTGGCTGTTTGTCATACGGCCATCGCGTCTTAAAGAACGGATGATATTGCGGTCTATGCTGTCCAGTGTCGCCATGAATATTCTTCGAACAATGAGCTAATAAGTGCGTAAATCATGCTAATTTTCGCATAATCTACGACAAAATGCAAAAACATTCGAATAGTCTTCGACTATCATGGTCTCTATTGCTTTGGGGGCAAGGAATAGCGACCAGTCAGCCGCAAAAGCCCGACACCTAAACAATGTGCTTTTGGGAGGAAGCGGATTAAATTCCAGGCATCCCACTAACAAACCGAGCGCACTGGAAATGACCGATATGTCGATGCATTTTTCTCAAACGGAACGAGACCTCGCCGCAGGCGGTGTTCTCACCATCGACTTGGCAGCCCTGCGTCACAATTACTCGACGATTGCAAAGCGCATCGCGCCAACCCGCGCAGCTGCTGTTGTCAAAGCTGACGCTTATGGCTTGGGCGCCGACCGCGTAGCGCCAGCTTTCTATGACGCAGGCTGCCGCGATTTCTTCGTCGCCCATCTTGGCGAAGCAATTACGCTGCGCCCTTTTCTCAATCCTGATGCGACGCTTTATGTGTTGAATGGCCTTCAGCCCGGCACGGAAGCTGCCTGCGCACGTGAGAACATCCTGCCTGTTCTCAACTCACTGGAGCAGATTGAAAACTGGTCGGCACTTGCCGCAAGCCTGAACGAAAAACTGCCCGCTCTGCTGCAAATCGATACCGGCATGTCGCGCCTTGGTCTGTCAGCCAAAGAACTTGATCAACTGGTCGATGACCAGCATCTGCTTGACCATATCGATGTAAAATTCGTCATCAGCCATCTTGCAAGCGGCGATGAACCGGAAAACCCGGCAAATGCCCGCCAGCTTGCGGCCATGAATACAGCTCTCGCACGTTTGCCAAAACTGCCTGTGGCCTTTTCAAATTCCGGCGGCTGTTTCCTTGACAACACCTATCACTACAATCTCGCCCGTCCCGGCGTAGCCCTCTATGGCGTCGGTCCTGAAAGGGGCGAGAATCCTATGAAGCCGGTCCTTGAGCTATCAGCGCGTGTTATCCAGGTGCGTGACATCGATAAGGGTGCGGCAGTCGGTTACGGCGGCACATTCGTAGCAAGCAAGCCTACGCGGATTGCAACCATTGCGGTCGGTTATGCCGATGGTTGGTTCCGCGCTTTGAGCAATAAAGGCTCGGCTTTCTATGGCGACACGCGCCTGCCGATTGTTGGTCGTGTTTCGATGGATTCGATCACGCTCGATGTAACAGCACTTCCAGAAGACACGCTCAAGCTCGGCAGTCTGGTCGAACTCGTCGGACCACATCAGCGGCTCGAAGATGTAGCGCGGGATTGTGACACCATTCCTTATGAAATCCTGACTTCGTTAGGCCACCGCTATACCCGCGTTTACGTCGATAGCGAAACTGGCACACACGCATAATAATAAGAGGCGAACAATGCAGATCACCATTCTCGGCAGCGGCGTCATCGGCGTCACCAGCGCCTACTATCTGGCCAAGCTTGGCCATGAAGTCACTGTCGTTGACCGCGAGGAAGGTCCTGCACTGGAAACCAGCTTCGCCAATGCCGGGCAGGTTTCGCCGGGCTATGCATCGCCATGGGCAGCACCCGGCGTTCCTATGAAAGCCGCCAAGTGGCTTTTCCAGAAACATGCACCGCTGGTTCTCCGCCTGACCACAGATCCAAAGCAATATAGCTGGCTGTTGCAGATGCTCGCGAACTGCACCGAGAGTCGCTACAAGATCAATAAAACCCGCATGGTTCGTGTGGCCGAATATAGCCGCGATTGCCTTGTCGCACTGCGCGAGGAAACAGGCATTCAATATGACCAGCGCACACAGGGCACTTTGCAGCTGTTCCGCGAGCAGTATCAGCTCGACGGCATCGGCAAGGATATTGAAGTTCTGCGTCAGGATGGCGTGCCGTTTGAAGTGCTCGACCGCGAAGATTGCGTGCGGGTTGAGCCTGCTCTGGCCCGCGCCAGAGACAAGTTCGTCGGTGGTCTGCGCCTGCCCCATGACGAAACCGGCGATTGCTTCAAATTCACCAATGAACTGGCCAAAATCGCCGAAGGCCTTGGCGTCAAATTCCGCTTCGGCGTCGACATCAAATCGCTGCTGATCTCTGGCGGCAAGGTTTCCGGCGTTGAGACTTCAGAAGGTGTTCTGACGGCTGATCGCTATGTCGTGGCAATTGGCAGCTACACGCCCGCTCTGGTCAAGTCGCTTGGCCTGAACGCTCCGATCTATCCGGTCAAAGGCTATTCGATCACGGCTCCGATCATCAATGAAGAACTGGCTCCGGTCTCGACCGTGCTTGATGAAAGCTACAAGATTGCCATCACCCGCCTTGGCGACCGCATCCGTGTGGGTGGCATGGCCGAAGTCTCCGGCTTTACCAAAGACCTGCCGGCTGCACGTCGCGCAACGCTCGATCTGTCGGTGAGCGACCTGTTCCCTGGTGGCGATCTCAAGGCTGCAACCTTCTGGTCTGGACTGCGTCCGATGACCCCGGATTCAACGCCGATCATCGGTGCAACACGCTACGACAACGTGTTCATCAATGCGGGCCATGGCACACTTGGCTGGACCATGGGACCGGGCTCAGGCAAGCTGCTTGCTGACCTCATATCCGGCAACACACCGGATATACGCGCCGACGACCTTAGCATTGCGCGATATAATTGAGCTGTTCACTCAGCCAATCATATGGCGCAGCAATCCGGCCGATGCAATTGCCACAACGACCGTAACGAGCATCGGAAACCGTGTTGCGGCGGCAATGGTCAGCGCAAGTGCAATCATATCGGCTGGATTACCGGTGAAAAACTCTGGCGCAATAACGCTGATCAGCACGCAGCCGGGCGCGCTTTCCAGCAGCATCTGCGCTCGCGGGCTCAAAGTGCGATTTCGAAGGAAAATGTAACCGCCGATGCGGGTCATGTAAGTGACCGACGCCATCAGCAATATGGTCAGAGCGTGGATAGGATCGATCATCATTCTGGCTTTGCCTGCTTCCAGGCCACGATCAGGCCAGCAGCGACACCCGCTGGCACATACCAGGCGCCAGGAATGCTCAGATAGGTTATGCCCGCAACAATAAGGCTCACGAGCCATGGCAGAGCGGCAACCGGCCCCTTCCACATGCTGGCAAGAATAACGATAAAGACTGCTGGAAACGCCATATCGAAGCCGAAGCGCTTCACGTCACCAAGAACCGGACCAACCAGCGCGCCGACAGTCGTGAAGAAAATCCAGGTTGCGTAAAGGCCAAGTGCGGCGCCAAAATAATAGCGAATGCTGAAACGGTTGCCCGACTTGCGCGCATCAGCAAGTCCCATGGCCCAGCTCTCGTCACACATGAAGAACAGCGTCAGAAAAGCCTTGCGCTTCGGCAGATGCTTGATAAGCGGCGCAAGCGCTGCACCCATCAGGAAATGCCGACTATTGACCAGAAATGTGATCGCGACAATCAGCAGGATATGCGGCGGAGACGTCCAAAGTCCAATGGCAGCAAATTCCGAACCACCGCCAAAATTCAGGCCGGTCATCATCGGCACTTCAACCGGGCTCAGACCCTTTTGTGTGGCCTGTGCGCCCAAGAGCAGTGCGAACGGAACAAAACTCAGACAGACGGGAATGGCTTCCCGCAGGCCGCGCAGGCCTTCAGATCGCCGGGAGACGCCGCTTTGCCCCTCGACAAAATCCATACTACGCATCGACTATTTCCTTTTTGAAGAGCAACAATGCGCTCATTCCGAACCGGGAAAATACGTCAATTCGTGCAGATTATTGTTGCTTTTACGCTCTTAATACACAAAATATTGGCTGTAAATATCAACAATATGTCATTAGGCGCATTATAATGCCAACATCAATTGATGCAATTGATCGTGCCATCCTCCGGGTACTCCAACAGGAAGGTAAGATTAACAACACCGAACTTGCCGAGCGTGTTGGCCTTTCCCCTTCCCCGTGCCTTCGCCGGGTGAAGCAGCTGGAAGATGCTGGCTTCATCGAACGCTATGTCGCTCTGGTCGATGCTGCGAAGCTCGGAATGGGCTTCACCGTTTATGTGCGCATATGGCTGACAGGCCAAGATGAAGAGACTGTCACAAGCTTTGTGAAGGCGATTGAAAAGCTGCCGCAGATTGTCGAATGCCATTTGATGGCGGGTGATTGCGATTTTCTGCTGCGCGTCATTACGCCTGATCTGGAAGGTTTCAGGAAATTCCAGATGGAATATATCGGCAAGATAAAAGGCGTTCGGAATATAAAATCCGAAATCCCGATGCAGCAGATAAAGCGCTCATGGGTCGTGCCGCTATAGGCACTTTGGGCAACGGATTAGAAACTTGGTGGTGTGCAGGCGCTTACCACCTCGCAGGCCACCGGTCCCACGCATTTGAACCGATGCGGCAGCTTGCTTGAGAAGTAATAGGCATCGCCCGGCCCCAAGATTCGGCGCTCGCTGCCGACCGTCACTTCGATGCGACCGGAAATGATGATGCCCCCCTCTTCACCTTCATGCATGAGCAGAACCTTGCCGGTATCCGACCCCGGCTCGTAGCGCTCTTTGAGGATTTGCAACGAGCGCGAAAACAGATGATCCCCCACCTGCCGATAGGAAATTGGCCCCTTGCCGATCTCCACCAGTTCATCCGCCTGATAGAAGACCTTGTGCGGCGCATCCGGCTCAAGCGCAAAAAACTCGGCCATTCCGATAGGAATTCCATCCAGAATGCGCTTTAATGCACCAACCGACGGATTGGACTGATTGGCCTCGATCAGCGATATGGTGGAATTGGTCACGCCAGCACGTTTTGCAAGTTCTCGCTGAGACAGATTCTGCCGCATTCGCACATAGCGTAGCCTGCCTCCGATATCGATGCTCATCGACGGTTCCCCTTATTGTTTATGATGTTCGATATATCACAAACTTTTATTTCATAGCACGTAGTTTCAATAAGTTAAATTTATAGAGAAAAGGACTTGTTGCCTTCGATAATGCATGGCCTCCTGTTCTCAAAATAGGAGGTCTTAATGCTTAACAACACCAACGCGCCAAGTCTTGATAACTTCTGGATGCCGTTCACGGCGAACCGCCAGTTCAAGGCCGCCCCACGCCTGCTCGCAAGCGCTTCGGGCATGTATTACACCGATGTCGACGGCCATCAGGTTCTGGATGGCACGGCTGGCCTTTGGTGCTGCAATGCCGGTCATGGCCGCAAGCAGATCACTCAGGCCGTTGAACGCCAGATCTCGACCATGGACTTTGCGCCGACCTTCCAGATGGGCCACAACGTCGCTTTCGACTTTGCCGAAAAGCTCGCAGCCATTGCGCCCGGCGGCCCGGACGCCAAGCTTGATCGCGTGTTCTTCACCAATTCCGGCTCGGAATCGGTCGATACCGCACTGAAGATCGCCATCGCCTATCAGCGCGCCATTGGTCAGGGCACCCGTACCCTCATCATCGGCCGTGAAAAAGGCTATCACGGCGTTGGCTTCGGCGGCATTTCTGTCGGTGGCCTCGTCAACAACCGCCGCGTCTTCCCGCAGATTCCTGCCGATCACATGCGCCATACGCTCGATATTGGCCGCAATGCATTCTCCAAGGGCTTGCCAGAACACGGCATTAAACTTGCCGACGATCTGGAACGTCTGGTTCAGCTGCACGGCGCAGAAAAGATTGCCGCCGTCATCGTTGAGCCAATGTCCGGCTCTGCCGGTGTTGTGCTTCCGCCAAAGGGCTATCTCGAACGCATTCGCGCGACCGCTGACAAGCACGGCATTCTGGTGATCTATGACGAAGTCATCACCGGCTTCGGACGCCTCGGCACACCATTTGCTGTCGATTATTTCGGCGTAAAGCCTGATCTCGTCACCACCGCCAAGGGCCTCACCAACGGCGCCATCCCGATGGGTGCAGTTTTCGCCAGCCGCACAGTACATGATGCGCTGATGACCGGCCCGGAAAACGCCATCGAGCTCTTCCATGGCTACACCTATTCCGGCCATCCGGTTGCCTGTGCTGCCGGTCTTGCCACGCTTGAAATCTACGCCGAAGAAGGTCTTCTGACCCGCGGTGCAGAACTGGCCGAGCATTGGCAGAACGCACTTCATTCGCTCAAAGACGCACCAAATGTCATCGACATCCGCAACCTCGGCCTCGTTGGCGCTATCGAACTGTCGTCACGCGAAGGCGCCATCGGCGCACGCGCTTACGATGTCTTTGTCGATTGCTTCAAGAAGGGTCTTCTGATCCGTGTGACCGGCGATGTGATCGCGCTTTCGCCACCGCTCATCGTGGAAAAGGAACAGATCGACACCATCGTTTCCATGATCGGAGATGCGCTTAAACGCGCGGCCTGATCACCACCCAGATCGAGCCGCAACTTGGCCGCCGCTTTCCTCTGCGGCGGCTTTTTTCATGAGAATTTCTAACAAAACTGCGAAGCAATTTCACAATATAGCTTGCAAAAACAATTAGATAGAGAATTTGCGGCCTTGTACGGAACCAAAACTGCTCTATGAATCACATTCTGCGGAAAGTGGTCCAAGGGATTCTGCACATTATCATTTTAGCGGCCACTAAGTGCGAAGCCACCAAAAGCGTAATAACGTTACATTACATCACTCAAACTAACTCTGAGAAGGCGTAAACTTCGCCACAAGCGCATGACTATCACCGGGATAGGTGAAGCGCACATGCGTCACCGGCTGATCGGCGTTCCAGGTCTGGCGCTCGACGACAAGACAGGGCGAACCGGCAGGCACACCAAGCGTCGCAGCGTTTTCCTCGGTTGAGACAACCGCTCGGATGGAATGCTGCGCATTGCTCCACGGCACGCAGGAAACAAGCCATGGACCGGGTGACTGCTCCGCAAAATTAGTACTGGCTGCACTTGGCACAGCATCGAGACTGATGAAGCGTTCTTCCAGCGCAAAGACCCGCTTCCCTGCATAATGACGGCAGACAAGTTCGATCAGCGGCGTGTGTCGCGGCATGTCGATATGGCGCGCATCGGCAGGGCCGCTCAACCGCTCGTTTCGTTTCAGCAGCTCAAAACGATAAGGCACGCCAAGCGCTGCAACCTCGTCGCGAATATCATGGATTTCAAGAATCGCGGCTTGCGACTGCGGGAAGGAAACAAAGCTGCCCGAACGGCGCTTTCGCTCAATCAGACCGGCTTTTGCCAGCTGCGTCAGCGCCTTGTTCACGGTCATGCGCGAGCAACTATAATACTCGGTCAGCTCGTGCTCAAACGGGATGCGATGACCGGGCTGCCATTCGCCAGAAATAATGCGCGTTTCAATATCATCCAGAATACGCTGATGCAGCGATATCGTAGCTTCGCTTTGTCTGGATGAAATATCCTGCACTTTGTTCCCTTTAATTAGTTCAGCAATTCGCCGATTGCTTTCTGGAAAGCACGCTCTGCCGCATCGCGCAAGCGGTGATGTCCACGCTCCACCTGTTTCACGCCGCGCACCCACACATCAGAGGCACGCGCACGACCGGCAAAAATCCAGCCATCGAGAACCGCATCCCCTTTCGCATGGGGCAAACGCTCAACATCAAGCGATACAAAATCTGCCGAAGCACCCTGTTTCAAGCCATCGCCTTCGCGACCCATGGCAACATTGCCGCCTGCCAATGCACCATCAAACAAGGCTCGTCCGGTTGAGCCTTCATTTTTCGCCAGAACATTGCGCGCGCGATGCAGCAAACGCTGCGAATATTCATACTGCCGCAACTCATCGCCAATGCCGATCAGCACGTTCGAATCCGACCCGATGCCAAACTTGCCGCTCGCGGCAGCAAACGCTGCTGCATTGAAAGTGCCGTCGCCGAGATTGGCCTCCGTCACCGGGCAAAGACCCGCAATCGCACCAGCCTCGGCCATGCGCACGGTTTCCGCATCGGTCATGTGCGTTGCGTGAATGAGGCACCAGCGCGACGACAATTCCTGATGGTCAAGCAGCCATTCGACAGGTCGCTGCCCAGACCACGCAATGCAGTCCTCAACTTCCTTTACCTGCTCGGCAATGTGAATATGCACTGGCGCGTCGGGCAAAAGCTTCGCTGCAAATGTCAGCTCATCCGGGGTGACCGCACGCAGGCTGTGGGGCGCCACGCCAAGCACAGCACCGTCGAAGCCAGAAAGAGCCCTCTCGCAGCCCTCGATCAGCCGCGCAAAACTCTGCTGATCGTTGATGAAACGGCGCTGCCCCTCATTGGGATCGGCACCGCCAAAACTTGAATGCGCATAAAGCACCGGCAACAAGGTCAGACCGATGCCAGCAGTTTGCGCTGCCGAGACAATGCGATCCGCCATTTCCGAGATATTGCTGTAAGGCGTGCCGTCGCGATCATGATGCAGATAATGAAACTCACCAACGCGGGTAAACCCGGCTTCCAGCATATCGACATAGAGCCGCAACGCGACTGCTTCCGCCTGTTCCGGCGTCATGGTCAGCGCGAACTTATACATGATCTCGCGCCAGCTCCAGAAACTGTCAGCCGATGGGCCGCGCCGTTCAGCAAGGCCAGCCATGCCATATTGAAACGCGTGGCTGTGAAGGTTTGGCATCCCCGCTACGATCACCTCATAGCGCTCGTCTCCCGTTTTGGCTTCAACGCCAATCTCGACAGAAGCAATTTTTCCCTGAACTAAGCCAAGCCGCACATCCTCTGCCCAGCCCGTATGCAAAAGTGCCTGACCAGCGTGGATAAATTGTGTTTTTGGGACTGCGGCTGACATTCGGCGAAGCTCCTCATTCCGCCCAATTTACCCACCCATTTTTTAACAGATAGCAATTGGATGCATTTTTTCTCTTGGCGGTTCCGTTAATATGTATATACATTATTGAAAACCAGGGGAAGCGAGAAAACGCTCATGACACAGAAATCGAACTTCGTTTTAACGCAGGCACGCATCGCCACTCTATCGGAAAAGGCAGATGGACTTGGTTTGATCGAAGCTGCAGCAACTGCCGTCAAAGATGGCAAAATCGCTTATGTCGGCGCAGAAATTGATCTTCCTGCTGAATATGCCTCGCTTGAGAAGATTGACTGCGAAAACCGCCTGATCACGCCCGGTCTGATCGACTGTCACACGCATCTGGTCCACGCAGGCAATCGCGCGCATGAATTTGAGCTGCGCCTGAATGGTGCCACTTACGAAGAAGTTGCGCGCGCGGGCGGCGGCATTGTTTCCTCTGTTAAAAACCTGCGTGCGGCCAGCGAAGATGATCTGGTCCGTGAAACCCTGCCACGCCTTGATGCGCTGATTGCTGAAGGCGTGACGACGGTTGAAGTCAAATCGGGTTATGGCCTCGATACGGAAAGCGAAGCAAAGTCATTGCGTGCGGCTCGGCGTCTTGGGCATGAACGCGATGTCGCTATTCGCACGACCTTCTTGGGCGCACACGCTCTGCCGCCGGAAATGAATGGCGACAAAACGGCTTTCATCGACAAGATCGTCAACGAAATGCTGCCTGCTATTGCGAGCGAAAATCTCGCCGATGCAGTGGACGGATTCTGCGAAGGCATCGCCTTCCTGCCTGACGAAATCGCATGCGTTTTCGATGCCGCAAAGGCTCATGGCCTTCAGGTCAAACTCCACGCAGACCAGCTTTCCAATCTGCATGGCGCAGCTCTTGCCGCTTCATATGATGCGCTTTCCGCCGATCATCTCGAATATACCGATGCGGAAGGTGCAGCCGCCATGGCGAAGGCCGGAACTGTCGCAGTTCTGCTTCCCGGCGCTTATTATTTCATCCGCGAAACGCAAAAGCCGCCAGTTGATCTTTTCCGCGCGGCTGGCACCAAAATGGCGCTTGCAACCGACAACAATCCCGGCACTTCGCCGCTCACCTCGCTTCTGCTCACCATGAACATGGGCGCAACCCTGTTCCGTATGACGGTCGATGAATGCATTGCGGGCGTCACCCGCGAAGCAGCCCGTGCCCTTGGTTTGCTCGACAAGACCGGAACGCTTGAAGTCGGCAAGGACGCGGATCTTGCCATCTGGAGTGTCGAGCGTCCGGCAGAGCTTGTTTACCGCATTGGCTTCAACCCGCTCTGGAAGCGGGTTTTCAAAGGCCAAATTTAATCAGAGTTTATTTCAACGCGCATCTTGTCCGAAAACCGCTTCACACTTTTCGGGATGCGCTCTTATGGAGCTTTCCATGTCCCTCGTTCTTCGTCCCGGCAGCGTTTCGCTTGGCATACTTGAACAAATCTATCGCGGCAATCTCGCCGCCCGCATTGATCCGTCCTTTCATAAGGGCGTTGAAAAGGCAGCGGCACGCATCGCCGAAATCGCCGCGGGCGATGCACCGGTTTATGGCATCAATACCGGCTTTGGTAAGCTTGCCTCTATCCGTATTGCTCCCGAAGACGTGGCAACACTTCAGCGCAATCTGATCCTGTCGCATTGCTGTGGCGTGGGTGAACCGCTGAGCGAAGACATCGTGCGCCTCATCATGGCGCTGAAACTCATTTCGCTTGGCCGTGGTGCATCGGGCGTGCGGCTCGAACTCATTACACTCATCGAGGCCATGCTTGAAAAAGGCGTGATACCAATGATCCCGGCCAAGGGTTCGGTTGGTGCTTCTGGCGATCTCGCACCGCTCGCTCATATGGCAGCGACCATGATTGGCGAAGGTGAAGCCTTCTATCAGGGCGAACGCCTGCCATCTGCTGACGCGCTCAAGAAAGCAGGCCTAAACCCGGTTATTCTGGCTGCCAAAGAAGGTCTGGCGCTGATCAACGGCACACAGACCTCGACTGCACTGGCATTGGCCGGTCTGTTTCGCGCACATCGTGCATTGCAGGCAGCCCTCATCACCGGCGCGCTTTCGACCGATGCGGCGATGGGTTCAACTGCCCCGTTCCATCCGGATATTCACACCCTGCGCGGACATCAGGGCCAGATCGATACGGCCGCAGCACTGCGCAATCTCCTTTCCGGTTCGGTCATTCGCGAGAGCCATCTTGAAGGAGACCAACGCGTGCAGGACCCTTATTGCATCCGCTGCCAGCCACAAGTTGACGGTGCCTGTCTCGATATTCTGCGTCAGGCCGCTCGCACGCTGGAAATCGAAGCCAATGCCGTTACTGATAACCCGCTGGTTCTCTCCGATAACAGTGTTGTCTCAGGTGGTAATTTCCATGCCGAACCTGTTGCTTTCGCAGCCGACCAGATCGCGCTTGCCGTCTGTGAAATTGGCGCAATTGCCCAGCGCCGGATTGCACTTCTGGTTGATCCAGCGCTGTCCTTTGGTCTGCCTGCCTTCCTTGCCAAAAAGCCGGGCCTCAATTCCGGCCTGATGATTGCGGAGGTAACCTCCGCAGCACTGATGAGCGAAAACAAGCAGATGGCGCATCCGGCATCGGTTGATTCCACACCGACCTCCGCCAATCAGGAAGACCACGTTTCCATGGCCTGCCACGGTGCGCGCCGCCTGTTGCAGATGACCGAAAACCTCAACGCTATCATCGGCATTGAAGCACTGACCGGCGCACTCGGCGTCGAACTGCGCGGCCCACTCGAAACCAGTCCAGAACTGAAAAACGCCATCGCCGTTCTGCGCGCGCATGTGCCGACGCTGGAAGTTGATCGCTACATGGCCAACGATTTGGCAAGCGCAAGCTCCATCATCGCCGATGGCTCTTTTACCGGCAGCATCAGCGCAAACATCCTGCCTGCACTGGAGGCCTGATATGAGCGCCTTTGAACTCCATCAGGGTTCATCACCCGTCATTCTCGGCCTGCCCCACACCGGAACAGATGTGCCGGAAGACATCTGGGCACGGCTCAATGACAATGGCCGCATTCTCGCCGACACCGACTGGCATATCCATCAGCTCTATGACGGGCTGCTGGACAATGTCACGACCGTCCGCGCCACCTTTCATCGCTATTGCATCGATGCCAATCGCGATCCCGAAGGCGTCAGCCTCTATCCCGGCCAGAACACCACGACACTGATCCCGACCACCGACTTCGATGGCCTTGCCATCTGGAAAGACGGCGAAGCGCCTAAAGAAGCGGATATTGCTGACCGTATCAGTCGCTTTCACAAGCCTTATCACGATGCGCTTTCAGCCGAAATCGAACGCGTGAAGGCGATCCATGGCGTGGCGATCCTTTATGATTGCCACTCGATCCGCTCGCATATTCCGTTTCTGTTTGAAGGCAAACTGCCTGATTTCAACATCGGCACAGATTTAGGCAAAACCTGCGATCCGAAGATCGAAGCCGCAGCCGTGGAAGTGACCCAAAACGCCACCGGCTACACGTCCATCCTCAATGGCCGTTTCAAGGGCGGCTGGACGACGCGCCATTACGGCAGGCCCGAAACCGGCGTCCACGCCATCCAGATGGAACTGGCGCAATCAACCCATCTCGAAACGGAAGCGGTGCCCTTCGCCTATGATACCACCAAGGCTGAACCGCTGCGTATTCATCTCAAAACCCTTTTGCAACGGCTGCAAACAATAGCCGTCCAACTATAATTTCGAGGAGAACACTGTGTCCAACCCACGTCATAATGAACGCGACGTTCGTGCTCCACGCGGCACCGAACTCAACGCCAAGAGCTGGCTTACCGAAGCGCCGCTGCGTATGCTCATGAACAATCTCGACCCGGATGTTGCCGAACGCCCGCATGAGCTGGTTGTCTACGGCGGCATTGGTCGCGCTGCCCGCACATGGGACGATTTCGACCGTATCGTTGCAACGCTGAAGACGCTCAACGACGACGAAACCCTGCTTGTGCAGTCGGGCAAGCCGGTCGGCGTGTTCCGCACCCACAAGGATGCGCCGCGCGTTCTGATCGCCAATTCCAACCTCGTGCCGCATTGGGCGACTTGGGATCACTTCAACGAACTGGATAAGAAGGGTCTCGCCATGTATGGCCAGATGACCGCCGGTTCGTGGATTTACATCGGCGCACAGGGCATTGTTCAGGGCACCTATGAAACCTTCGTGGAAGCTGGTCGCCAGCATTATGATGGCAACCTCAAGGGCAAGTGGATTCTGACCGGCGGCTTGGGCGGCATGGGCGGCGCTCAGCCGCTCGCAGCCGTTATGGCTGGCGCTTGCTGCCTCGCGGTCGAGTGCGACGAAACTCGCGCTGATTTCCGCCTGCGCACCCGTTATGTCGATGAAAAGACCCACAGCCTCGATGAAGCCCTCGCCAAGATCGACGAATGGACCAAAGCAGGCGAAGCCAAGTCTATTGCACTGATCGGCAATGCCGCTGATGTTTTCCCGGAACTCGTCAAGCGCGGCGTGCGCCCAGACATCGTCACAGATCAGACCTCGGCCCATGATCCTGTGCACGGCTATCTGCCAATCGGCTGGAGCGTTGCTGAATGGCGCGCAAAGCAGGAAAGCGACCCGAAGGGCGTTGCGAAAGCTGCCCGCGCTTCGATGAAAATGCAGGTTCAGGCTATGCTCGACTTCTGGAATGCGGGCATTCCAACCGTCGATTATGGCAACAATATCCGTCAGATGGCGCTGGAAGAAGGTCTGGAAGACGCCTTCGCCTTCCCGGGCTTCGTACCTGCCTATATCCGTCCGCTGTTCTGCCGCGGCATTGGACCTTTCCGCTGGGCAGCCCTTTCCGGCGACCCGGAAGACATTGCAAAGACTGATGCCAAGGTTAAAGAGCTGCTGCCGGACAACAAACATCTGCACAACTGGCTTGATATGGCGAAGGAACGCATCGCGTTTCAGGGTCTGCCAGCGCGCATCTGTTGGGTTGGTCTCGGTGATCGTCACCGCCTCGGCCTCGCCTTCAACGAAATGGTCCGCAACGGCGAACTGAAAGCACCTATCGTCATTGGCCGTGATCACCTCGATAGCGGCTCGGTTGCTTCGCCAAACCGCGAAACCGAATCCATGAAGGACGGCTCGGATGCAGTGTCCGACTGGCCGCTGCTCAATGCGCTGCTCAACACGGCATCGGGCGCAACATGGGTATCGCTCCATCATGGTGGCGGCGTCGGCATGGGCTTCTCTCAGCATTCGGGCATGGTCATCTGTTGTGACGGCACGGAAGATGCAGATGAACGCATCGGACGCGTATTGTGGAACGATCCGGCAACCGGCGTCATGCGTCATGCCGATGCGGGCTATGAAGAAGCGCTCGACTGGGCAAAGCAGCAGGGTCTGCGTCTGCCGGCCATCCTGGGTAATTAATCCATGCACATCTTACGCAGCGCCGACCACAAACACATGCCATGGAAAAACGGCGGCGGTGTAACGGTTGAAATTGCGATCAATCCTGAAAATGCGTCAGTCGATAATTTCGACTGGCGCATTTCCACAGCAACCGTTGCCAATGACGGCCCGTTTTCGGTTTTCTCTGGCATTGATCGCACATTGTCGGTGCTGGAAGGCAACAGCATTGTTCTCGATGTTGAAGGTGTGGAAACCACCCTCACCCGCGAGACAGCGCCCTTTGCTTTTGCCGCCGATGCCAGCTCTGGTGCCCGCCTCATCGACGGAACAATCACCGATCTCAACGTCATGACGCGACGCGGACGCTTCACGCATCACGTCGAACGCATCGTCATTGATGATTCGAGAATTGTTGCATCCAATCGCGGCACCATGCTTATTTTCTGTGCAGAAGGCAATTTCGATCTAAAAACAGACAGCAGAATCGCGCATCTGAGCCTGCATGATTGCTTGGTCATGTCGGGAGAGGCTCAGTTTTCTCTAGAACTTATTGGTAAGGGGATCGTCTATCGGATTTCGATTATAGAAGTATAATCAACAATCTACGGGAAATTTGAACAGTTTGGCGGCCAAAGGATTCTTTACGCGCCTCTCTGGACAGAAATCTCCGCCCTGCTAATTTGTCCGCAACCGATATGTATATGCTTAAAACACTATAAAAGGGGTACTCGCATATGAAAACATCCTGGTTGGCTGGCGCTGCGGTTGCAGCGCTCACCTTCGCTTCTGCCGCACAGGCAGAAACAAATGTTTCGATTGGTTTTTCCGGCTGGACCGGCTTTGGTCCGCTGACGCTCGCCAAGGAAGCAGGCATCTTCAAGAAAAACGGCCTCAACGTCACGCTGAACAAGATCCCACAGGCAAGCCGCCATCTGGCTCTGGCTTCCGGCGATATTCAGTGCGCTGCAACCACTGTTGAAACATGGATCATCTGGAACTCGGCAGGCGTGAAGTCCAAGCAGATTTTCCAAATGGACAAATCCTATGGCGCTGACGGCATCGCCGTGCGTGGTGATGTCAATTCCTTTGCTGATCTCAAAGGCAAAACGGTTGCGGCGTCGGCTCCCGGCACTTCACCGTACTTCTTCCTTGCCTTCATGCTGGCCAAGAATGGCATGACCACCAAGGACGTGAAGATCGTCAACATGGAGCCGGGACCGGCTGCACAGGCTTTCGTTGCAGGGCAGAACGACGCTGCCCTGACCTATGAACCATATCTGTCGACGGTACGTGCAGCACCCGACAAAGGCAAAATTCTTGCCACAACACTCGAATATCCGGCTGTCATGGACACCGTTGGCTGCACCCCGGATTTCCTTGAAAAGAACCCGGAAGCCGCAAAGGCACTCGCCAACAGCTATTTCGAAGCGCTTGAAATGATCGCAGCCGATCAGGCTAAGTCCTACGAAATCATGGGCAAGGACGTGAAGCAGTCGGGCGAAGAATTCGGTAAATCCGCAGCTTATCTGCGCTGGCAGGACAAGGCCGCCAACCAGAAGTTCTTTGAAGGCGAGTTCAAGGAGTTTTCGGAAGAAGCCACCAAGCTCCTGCTTGACGCTGGCGTGATCAAGAACAAGCCGAACCTCGACGATATTGTCGATACAAGCTTCATCAAGTAATCACATCGAGAAAGCAGGCTCGGAGTTCGCTCCGGGTCTGTTTCATTTCCGCTCCATTCTGAGGAGCGACCGTCTCACTAAACGGATATGTCTATGCAGCCTATGCAACCGATTGGAAACGGAGCCCGAATTCTTCTGGGAATTCTGTTCTTCGTGCTTTTCTTTGCTTTCTGGGGCGTCGCCACGCTCGGAGGCTTCGTTTCCCCCACCTTCCTCGCCGATCCGATCACCATGGTTCAGGACGGATGGGATCTCATCGCCAATCAGGGCTTCCTTTCGGATATCGGTATGACTGTCTGGCGCGTGCTGGGTGGCTTCATCATGGCAAGCATCGTTGCCATTCCGCTCGGCATAGCCATGGGTGCATATAAACCCATTGAAGCGCTGCTCGAACCGTTCGTCTCCTTCGCACGCTATTTGCCTGCATCGGCTTTCGTACCGCTTCTCATTCTGTGGTCGGGCATTGGCGAAACGCAGAAGCTGCTCGTCATCTTCATCGGCGCAGTCTTCCAGCTCATTCTGATGATCGCTGTCATTGTTTCCAACACGCGCCGCGATCTGGTTGAAGCAGCCTATACGCTTGGCGCGAAAGACCGTGGCGTTATTCGTCGCGTATTGATGCCTGCAAGCGCACCCGATATCGCAGAAACGCTGCGTCTCGTGCTTGGCTGGGCCTGGACTTACGTGATCGTTGCAGAACTGATCGGCGCATCATCGGGCATCGGCTACATGATTATCAATTCGCAGGCGCTTATGGCCACCGGACAGATCATTTTCGGTATCATTGTGATCGGCGTTATTGGCCTGATTTCCGATCTGGCCTTCAAATATTTCAACCGCTGGCTCTTTGCCTGGAGGTTCGCATAATGGTTACGGCATCCCAGCAGGAACTTGTTATCAAAGGTGTGAGCCGCACATTCCCAGGTGTTCATGGCGGCGGACCTACTTTGGCATTGCAGCCAACAGACCTGATCATTCCCAAGAATGATTTTGTCACCATTCTCGGCCCTTCGGGCTGCGGCAAGTCCACGCTTCTGCGCATCATTGCCGGTCTCGACAAGCCAAGCACCGGCACGGTGACACTGGAAGGTCAGCCCGTCAAAGGGCCGGGTGCCGATCGCGGCATGGTGTTCCAGTCCTATACACTGTTTCCATGGCTCACCATTCGGCAGAATGTTGGTTTCGGCCTGCGCGAAAAAGGTATGCCGGAAAAACAGGCGCGCGAAATTGTCGATAATTATATCGACAAGGTTGGCCTGCGCGGGTTTGAAAACCATTGGCCGAAGCAGCTTTCAGGCGGGATGCAGCAGCGCACGGCAATTGCCCGTGCGCTTGCCAACGATCCGAAGATTCTGCTGCTCGACGAGCCTTTCGGCGCGCTCGACAACCAGACCCGCGGGCTGATGCAGGAACTGCTGCTCGGTATCTGGGAGCGTGAGCAGAAGACAGTCGTCTTCGTCACCCACGATATTGAAGAAGCCATCTTCATGGCGACCCGCGTGGTCACGATGACGGCTCGTCCCGGCAAGATCAAATCGATCACCCCAGTCGATATCGAGCATCCGCGCTCCTACCATGTGAAGGCCAGCCCGGAATTTTCAGAACTACGTCTGAAGCTCACCGAAGAAATCCGCAGCGAAGCAATCACAGCCGCCAAGCAGGCCGCCTGAAAATAGATGTTTCGCTTCACGCGTTGAAGGCATAAGAAAAGGCTGCGATGTTCTTCGCAGCCTTTTTCTTTTTAGCGTTTGCGCGCATCTGATCCGAAACCGCTACACACTTTTCGGGATGCGCTCTTTTCGGGATTCATCATGGCCGTTTCAGCAGAACTTGAAGAACGCATCGTTTACGTGAATGGCGAATATGTCGCCGCGCGCGATGCCAAAATCTCGATCTTTGATCGTGGTTTTCTCTTTGGTGACGGAATTTACGAAGTAACCGCCGTGCTTGACGGCAAGCTGATCGATAGCAATCCGCATATGAAGCGCCTGCGTCGTTCGACAGGTGAAATCGGCATTCCGATGCCGATGAGCGAAGATGAGATTGTCGAGATCGAGCGCGAACTGATCCGCCGCAACAATCTGACCGAAGGTCTGGTCTATCTTCAGGTGACGCGCGGCGACGGTCGCGACCGTGATTTCGTTCCTACAAAGGACATGAAGCCTTCTGTGGTGCTTTTCACGCAGTCGGTATCACTGATCGAGAAACCTGTATTGAAAACCGGCGCACGGGTACTCTCCCTTGAAGACCTGCGCTGGAAACGCCGCGACATCAAGACCGTTTGCCTTTTGCCGCAGGCTCTCGCCAAGGAAATCGCCAAGGGTTCCGGTTGCGATGAAGCCTGGATGTTAGAGGACGGCTATGTCACGGAAGGCGCATCTTCGACCGGCTATATTGTCACGCAGGATGATGTCATCGTCACCCGCCCAAACAGCAACGCGGTCCTGCCGGGCTGCACGCGCCTGTCGCTGCTGCAACTGATTGCTGAGACCGGCATGAAGCTTGAAGAGCGTCTTTTCACGATTGATGAAGCCTATGCTGCGAAAGAAGCTTTCATGACCAGCGCGGGTACTTTTGTAACGCCGATTTCGTTTATCGACAACAAGCCTATTGGCGGCGGCAAGCCCGGTCCGGTTGCGCTGAAGCTGCGCGAGATTTATCTCGACCACGCGCGCCGTACGGCGATCTGAAAAATACAAACTGAGCTAAAAATACAAATCGGGCCGGAACAATGTTCCGGCCCGAATGGCTTCTGCCTCCCTCTCCCAAAAGGCGAAGCACCAGCGCGATAACGCGCCGATTGTGAGCTTTTATCCGCAAAAACGGCCTCTGAAACACGTTAAATCGTGTCAAACCCGCGTCAGGAATATGGCCATTCCATGGCCAAACCCCGTTTAGCGGCGCTGGTTGTAGACATCGATGCAGACAGCACCCAGCAGAACGATGCCCTTAATGACCTGCTGATAATCGATACCAATACCCAAGATCGACATGCCATTATTCATCACGCCCATGATGAGCGCGCCGATCACCGCCCCCGTCACACGCCCCACACCACCATAAGCCGATGCACCACCGATGAAGCAGGCGGCAATCACATCAAGCTCAAAACCAAGGCCAGCTTTTGGTGTTGCCGTGTTGAGACGAGCCGCGAAAACCAGACCGGCAAGCGCTGCCAGCACGCCCATATTCACGAAGACGAGGAAGGTCAGCCGCTCGGTCTTGACGCCCGAAAGCTTCGCCGCATGACGATTGCCACCAACAGCATAAATCTGACGACCGATTACTGTGCGATTGGTCAGGAACGCATAGGCAGCGATCAAAACGGCCATGATAATCAATACGTTAGGCATACCGCGATGCGAGGAAATCAGCAGCGCGAGATAAGCAATACCAGCGAAGAACAGAATATTCTTGGCCACAAACAGGCCAAACGGTTCTGTCTCCACCTCATGCGCGATATGGCGCGCGCGCGATCTTGTGTTCTGCCAGACGATGAAACCCGCAATTGCCACACCAAGTATCAGCGATGTGAGATAGATACCGCCTGATGTTGTGCCAATAAACTCCTGAATGAAGCCGGACGAAAGCTTCTGGAAAACCTGCGGGAATGGCCCGACCGACTGCCCACCAAGAACAGCAAGCATCAGCCCTTTGAAAACCAGCATCCCCGCGAGCGTTACGATGAAGGATGGAATGTTGAAATAGGCGACCCAGAAACCCTGCATCGCACCGATAATCCCCCCGGCAATCAAGCACAGAATGGCTGCAACAGGAAACGGAATACCCCATTTCACCATCATGACAGCTGCCAGTGCGCCGATGAAACCGCAGACCGATCCGACAGACAAATCGATGTGCCCGGTCACAATGACCAGCAGCATTCCGAGCGCCATAATGACGATATAGCTGTTCTGCAGTACGAGATTGGTGAGGTTCAGCGGCTTCATCAGCACGCCGCCGGTCACGATCTGGAAAAAGATCATGATCGCGATGAGCGAAAGCAACATTCCCGATTCGCGCAGATTGTTTTTGAGATAACGCCCCACACCGCTTGGCGCTTTCTGGCCGCTCTGGATGACATTGTCGCTCATTGTTGTTTTCCCTTATTCCGCATGATGGCGCGCATGATGTTTTCCTGCGTCGCGCCCTCGCCAGCCACTTCGCCAACGAAAGCGCCTTCATGCATAACGACGATGCGGTCGCACATTCCGATGAGCTCGGGCATTTCCGAAGAAATGACGACCACGCCCTTGCCGCTGTCGGCCAGTGAATTGATGATTGTGTAAATGTCATATTTGGCACCGACATCGATGCCGCGTGTCGGTTCATCGAGGATCAGCACATCCGGCCCCGTGAACAGCCATTTCGACAGCACCACCTTCTGCTGGTTGCCGCCTGAAAGCGTGCCCGTTTCCTGATAGACGTTGTGGCAGCGGATGCTCATCTGATCGCGATAGCTGTTCGCGACCTTCATTTCGCGAATACTGTCGATCACACCCTTGGGGCTGACGCCGCGCAAATGTGCAAGCGATATGTTGCGCGAGATATTTTCGCCAAGAACAAGGCCCAGCTTTTTGCGGTCCTCAGTCACATAGGCGAGCCCCGATTTGATGGCGCGGGCGACCGTGGAAATATCAACCGGAGTGCCATTCATACGAGCTTCACCGGAAATATTCGTACCCCATGAACGCCCGAAGAGGCTCATGGCAAACTCGGTACGACCAGCGCCCATCAGGCCTGCAATACCGACGATCTCACCGGCTCGCACCTTAAACGAAACGTTCTTGACGGAGTGGCGCTCCGGATGCAGCGGATGATAAACGGACCAGTCATCCACCTCGAAAATCACATCGCCAATGTTCGGGTCGCGCTTAGGATAGCGGCTTTCCAGATCACGATCGACCATCTTGCGGATGATATCGTCTTCCTCGACCTCGCCCGCATTGCAATCAAGCGTTGCTACAGCGCGACCATCGCGCAGCACCGTGATCTTGTCAGCTACTTCACGAATTTCATTGAGCTTGTGCGAAATCAGGATCGAAGTGATGCCCTGCGCGCGAAACTCGCGCAGCAATGCCAGCAAGGCCGCACTATCAGTTTCGTTGAGGCTTGCCGTCGGCTCATCAAGGATCAGAAGGCGCACACGCTTGGAAAGCGCCTTGGCAATTTCAACAAGTTGCTGTTTGCCGACACCAATATCCGTCACCAGAGTATCCGGCGATTCCGTCAGGCCAACCTTCTTCAAAAGCGCCTTTGTGCGGCTATGCACCTCGCTGCGGTCAATAACACCATAGCTTGCAGGCGGATTGACGAGAAAAATATTCTCGGCAATCGTCATGAGCGGCACCAACGCCAGCTCCTGATGGATGATGACAATGCCGAGCGCTTCGGAATCATTGATATCGCGGAAGTGGCGCTCTTCTCCGTCGAAGAAGATCGAACCTCCATAGCTGCCAGAGGGATAAACACCCGACAGCACTTTCATCAGCGTTGATTTGCCCGCGCCATTTTCGCCGACAAATGCGTGAATTTCTCCCGGCATCACGGTAAAATTGACATCGCTCAACGCCTTCACGACACCGAAGGATTTGCTGATACCGCGCATCTCAAGCAGGGGTTTACCGGCAATATCCGGCTGACCGCTGTTCTGCTCAAGCGGGACAGGATTGGCTACGTTCATCGCTCGCTCCCATTACTAGAGCGCCGCGCGCCCTCTGGGGCGCACAAATGTCGCTCTAACATTCTGTATTTACAGCATAATTTTACCTTAACTTACTCAAGTTGAAGGAATTAAGCTGTGGCCTGCCATGCCATCATTCTGCGAATCCTCAGCTCTCAAATAGACAACGCTGTCAATCTGTTAGCCTAACCCAGTTCGAAAACTGGGCGGCGGGGATGATGGCAATGAGCAGGCATTCCGGACGCGTTCTAAACATTTGTTTTCACGCGCATCTTTGTCCGAAAACCGTTTCACACTTTTCGGGATGCGCTTTTCAGCACGCGTCCGGGCACAAATTTACTGGATCTGGTCTTCTTTGTAATAACCGCTATCGACCAGAACCTGCTTCCAGTTCGACTTGTCGACAATAACCGGCTTGAGCAGATAGGACGGCACAACCTTGACGCCATTGTCATAGGTCTTGGTGTCGTTCACTTCTGGCTCTTTTCCGGTCATCAGCGCATCAACCATATCGACGGTGACTTTGGCGAGTTCGCGGGTGTCCTTGAAGATTGTAGAATTCTGCTCGCCAGCAAGGATCGACTTGACCGAAGGTACTTCAGCATCCTGACCGGAAACCGCAGGCATCGGCATGTCGCCGCTGCCATAGCCAACGCCCTTCAGCGAAGACAGGATACCGATGGAAATGCCGTCGTAAGGCGAAAGCACAGCGTCTAGCTTCTTGTCGGAATAGAAGGCCGAAAGGATTGAATCCATACGTGCCTGAGCCGTCGCACCATCCCAACGCAGGGTTGCTACCTTGTCCATGCCCGTCTGGCCGCTGGCAACGACGACCTTGCCGCTGTCGATATATGGCTGCAGAACGGACATAGCGCCGTTGTAAAAGAAGTAGGCATTGTTATCGTCAGGCGAACCACCGAAAAGCTCGATATTGAACGGGCCTTCCTTGTTCTTGAGATCAAGAGCGGTCTCAATGGACTGCGCCTGAAGCACACCGACCTGGAAATTGTCGAAAGTCGCATAATAGGACACGTTTGGCGTGTCGCGGATCAGGCGGTCATAAGCGATGACCTTGATGCCTTCTTCATTGGCTTTTGCCAGAACATCGGAAAGCGTGGTGCCGTCGATGGATGCAACCACGAGAACCTTGGCACCTTTGGTGACCATGTTTTCAATCTGTGCAAGCTGGTTCGGCACATCGTCTTCAGCATATTGAAGGTCGGTCTGATAACCGCGCTCCTGAAGTACCTTTACCATGTTGTCGCCGTCCGCAATCCAGCGCGCCGACGACTTGGTTGGCATTGCTACACCCACAAGACCTTTGTCCTCTGCCTGTGCAAAGCCGGTAAAGGCAAAGGCGGCCATCGCCACTGCCAGTGTTAATGATTTTATGCCTGCCATTGTCTCACTCCCAAATTGGGACAGGCTCTATAAGCCTGCCGTTCTCCCAAAATTTCCGCCCCCGCCGTTAGGCCCTGCGGAATTCCTCCAAAACAAGATGCTAAGCCTTCGTTTTTACGCATGTCTTTGTCCCAAAACCGGTTCCCACTTTTGGGAGACATGCTCTAGCCTGCGATCTTGTCCCATGCCTCAACCGCACGCTGCGCGCGTTCACGCACGTCAGCGACCGTCAAACCAGCCTTGTAAAGACTGGAACCAAGCCCGAAACAGCTCACTCCCGCTGCCCGATAAGTCGCAAAATCAACTTCCGAGACGCCACCCACGGCACCCACCGGAATATCCTTCGGCAAGACCGCGAAAATGGCCTTGATGCCGTCAGCACCCAGCACACTTGCCGGGAAAAACTTGAGCGCCGATGCGCCTGCATGAATGGCGCTGAAAGCCTCCGTCGGTGTGAACACTCCGGGCATCGTCACCATGCCATGCTTGGTCGCACGGCGAATGACATCGGGTTCGACATTGGGGCTGACCAGAAGTCGGCCACCAACATCATTGAGCCGATCCACATTCTCGACCGAAAGCACTGTGCCAGCACCAATCAGCACATTGTCTGGCGCGAGTTTCGCAGCCTTTTCAATGGATACAAACGGCTCCGGCGAATTGAGTGGAATTTCAATCGCCTCAAAACCCACCTCGATCAGAGCGGAGACAACACCTTCCGTTTCTTCTGGCCGAATGCCGCGCAGGATTGCCACCAGCGGATAGCGAAGCTTTGGCCATGCGATACGTTCGCTCATCGCGCTCCTCCCGCAAATGCGTGTTTTGCCGCCATAAACAGCCCATCGCGCACCAGCTCATCGGCTTCGATGCGGTTCACTTTCACACCAGCAATCTCAAGTGCAGAAGCATAAAGCGCGCCCATCATGCCGTCGGAAAGCAGCAGAACCTCGCTTGGTTTACCAAACAATGTGCGGCCACCGGCAACTTCCAATCCGATCAGCAGTCCCGACAGACGTGCAAGCTGATCTGTCGGCTTATAGTCATGCACCAGCCAGCCAGCACGCACCGTAAAGAGCGCATTGGCGATAAGCTCAGGTGTCTCAAGCGAAGCTTTGACACCTGCTGCAAAGGCAGCGCTTGTCGGATCGACCGGCTCAGCTCCTTCAAGCGCACCAGCCAGAACCGACTTGTCTTTCAGGAGTGCAAACAATTCGCCCGTCATGAAAGAGCGGTAATCGTTGAGCTTGCCGTCTGCGATATGTACCCATTTGGCGTGCGTTCCGGGCATCACCACCACGGCATCACGCGTGCCGCGATGCACCAGACCAAGCAGCTTGGTTTCCTCGCCGCGCATTACGTCCGGCGCATCCTCGCTGCGCCGCGCAACACCTGGCAGCATGATGACATGGCGTTTTGCAGGCACCCGAACCGCAGCAGCAACAACGCCTGTCAGCCCCGCAGGCAAGCTCATATAGGGCGCTTCGATCCAGCCGGTCCGCGAACCGGCCATACCGCAGATCACCACCGGCAGATCATCGGGCGCATTGACCTGAGCCAGATGCTGTTCAAGCAGCGTCTCAAAACCCGCTTCTTTGGCGTGCAGCAGCCCGTCATCGCCACGGCTTTCCTTGAGCACAGTGCCATCGACATCCAGCGTCCAGAGGCGAAACCGGGTCGTTCCCCAGTCCGCAACTGCCGCAAATGGCTTCTGAACCTCCGACATCAGTGGTTATCCCGCGGCAGGCCACGCGTATGCGCAATATCCTGATACTTGACCGCGTTTTCGAGAACGGCACCCGTTTCCATCTGACCAACAACCGCGCGCTGGATTTCCTGCCACGGAGTCTGGCTTTCCGGGTATTTGTAGCCGCCCGCAGCTTCCAGAGCTTTGCGACGCTCTGCCAGTTCTTCATCGGAAATCAGAATATCCGCCGTACCACGACCGATATCAATGCGAACCCGATCACCCGTCTTGAGGATGGCAAGGCCACCGCCAGCCGCAGCTTCAGGCGATGCGTTGAGGATCGAAGGCGAACCCGACGTGCCCGACTGGCGACCATCACCGATGCAAGGCAAGGAGCTGATGCCCTTCTTCAAAAGATAGTCAGGCGCGCGCATGTTCACGACTTCTGCGGCACCCGGATAACCGATTGGCCCTGCACCACGCATGAACAGCACGGTATGCTCGTCGATTTCCAGCGACGGGTCGTCAATGCGGTGATGATAATCTTCCGGGCCGTCAAACACGACAGCCTTGCCTTCAAAGGCATTCGGGTCTTTTTCGTCCGTCAGATAGCGATTGCGGAATTCTTCCGAAATAACGCTGAGCTTCATGATTGCCGAAGAGAAGAGATTGCCGCGCAGCACACGGAAACCAGCATGTTTCTTCAATGGATCATCATAAGTCTTGATGACATTGCTGTCTTCAATCGTGGCATTCTTGCAGTTTTCACCAATGGTCTTGCCATTAACAGTGATCGCATCTTCATGAATGAGGCCCTGCCCCATCAGCTGATTGACGACTGCTGGCACACCGCCCGCATGGTAATAATCTTCACCGAGATATTCACCCGCTGGCTGAAGGTTGACCAGAAGTGGAATTTCCTCGCCATATTTCTGCCAGTCATCGACAGTCAGCTCCACGCCAACGTGACGCGCCAAAGCGTTCAAATGGATCGGCGCATTGGTCGAACCACCAATCGCAGAATTGACGCGAATTGCATTGATGAAGGCTTCCTTGGTCATGATGTCTGTTGGCTTCAGATCTTCATAGACCATCTCAACAATGCGGCGGCCGGTCAGATAGGAAACTTCCTGACGGTCACGATAAGGCGCTGGAATTGCAGCAGAACCCGGTAACTGCATGCCGAGTGCTTCGGCAAGCGAATTCATCGTCGTGGCCGTGCCCATCGTATTGCAATAGCCAGTCGATGGGGCCGAAGAAGCAACCAGCTTCACGAAGCCCTGATAGTCGATCTCGCCCTTGGCAAGCAACTCGCGTGCCTTCCAGACGATTGTGCCCGAACCGGTACGCTCGCCACGAAACCAACCATTGAGCATTGGGCCAACCGACAGCGCAATCGCCGGAATATTGACGGTCGCAGCAGCCATCAGGCAGGCAGGTGTAGTCTTGTCACAGCCAATGGTCAGCACAACGCCGTCAAGCGGATAGCCATAAAGCACTTCCACGAGGCCGAGATAAGCAAGGTTACGGTCCAGACCCGCCGTCGGACGCTTACCGGTTTCCTGGATAGGATGAACCGGAAATTCGATCACGATGCCGCCCGCTTCACGCACACCTTCACGAACGCGATTGGCCAGCTCCAGATGATGACGGTTGCACGGTGAAAGGTCAGAACCCGTCTGCGCAATGCCGATGATCGGTCGACCGGATTGCAGCTCTTCCTGACTGAGACCGTAATTCATATAGCGCTCAAGATAGAGCGCAGTCATGTCGACATTGTCCGGATTATCGAACCATGCGCGCGAGCGGAATCTTGGTGCCTTTGGCGTAACGGGCTTATTCATTTCACTGTCCTGCGTGGGTAAGAGACCGTCGGGCGGTCCCAATTCCTTCGACACCGATCCTCAAAGTCAGATCGGCGTGCTGAATGTTTGTTTCATCGCGCATCTTGTTCCGAAAACCGTTTCACACTTTTCGGGATGCGCTTTAATCTTCAAAAGCTTCAACCACATGCCGCTGCCCCAGAAGGAAGGCATCGGCAACATGGGTCAGAGGTGCCAGGTCAACATCACTCTGCCCTTCGCCAACCAGCTTCACAAAATTCTGGTAAAGGCGCTGATATTCACGATCCGGCTCGGCCATTTTCTCCGTGCCTGCGATGGTCAACCGACTACCGCCATGGCTCAACAGCAGCGTTCCTTTATCGGTCTCGACACGAATATCCCATGTCTGCGGACCCGTCTGTCGCCAGTCGAGCTCAAACGAGACCGGCACGCCGCTTTCCGTCTCAAACTTTAGATCAGCAGCAATCGGTGCCGCTCTATTTTCGGGGAAAAACAGGTCGGATTTCGTCAGGAAAAACCTTTCCGGCATAATATGCGTGACAATAGACAGCGCATTGATGCCCGGGTCGAAAACGCCAAGACCGCCTGGCTCCCAGATCCACTGCTGGCCGGGATGCCAATGGCGCACGTCTTCTTTCCACGAAACCGCAACAGACTTGATTGCAGCGTCTTTCAGAAATTCGCGTGCACGTTCGACGGCTGCGGCTTCGCGCGAATGCCATGTTGCATAAAGCGTCACGCCCTGTTTCTCAGCGAAACGCGTCAGTGCCTGCACTTCCGAAATCGTAGCCCCCGGAGGCTTTTCCAGCATCACATGCTTGCGCGCTTTGAGTGCCGCATAGGCTTGGTTAAAGCGCCCCTGCGGCGGCGTGCAGAGCGAAACGGCATCAATGGTAACGTCCGACGCCAGCAGGTCAGCAATATCGTGGAAAGATGGCAGACCATCGAGACCGGCGTTGCGGCTGGCAACGGCGGCAAGATGAATGCCGTTTACGACTTCAATGGACGGTAGATGCTGGTCGCGCGCAATCTTGCCAAGACCAACAATAGCAAGAGAGATATTGGACTGAGCTGACATCTTACAGCGCCTTCACTGCAACATCTTCGGCTTTCGCCTGTGCCAGTCTGTTGACCAGCGGATAACGGAAAGGCTTTGCCGAAATCTCGAACTGATCACCGATTTCCGTCTTCACTCCTTCGGAGAAAGACAGGGTTGCGGTGCCAAAGAAATGTACATGAATATCGCCCGGACGACGGAACAGCTCGTACTTGAAATGGTGATGTTCCAGATTGGCAATCGTGTGCGACATGTTCGCTTCGCCCGAAAGGAACGGCTTTTCAAAGATCACCTGATCGCCGCGACGAATCCGTGAAACGCCTTCAACATGATCCGGCAGGTCCCCCACATAAAGCTCCGGCCCCAGCGACGCCTGACGCAGCTTGGAATGCGCGAGCCAGAGATAATTCTGCTTTTCCGTCACATGATCAGAAAACTCATTGGCAAGGCAGAAGCCGAGGCGAAACGGCGTGCCATCTGGCCCAATCAGATAGACGCCTGCGAGTTCCGGTTCTTCACCACCATCTTCGGCAAAAGATGGCGAGACCAATTCACCGCCCGTTTCAACCAGCGCCGAACCATCACCTTTATAGAACCATTCCGGCTGCACGCCGGTTTGGCCGGGCTTTGGCTTGCCGCCTTCAACACCCATCAAAAACATACGCATGGAGTCGGTCGGCTTTTCAGCAGCCTGTGCTGCCTTGTGCATCTTGTCGCGACCGTCAGCAGAACCAAGATGTGTGAGGCCCGTACCTGCAACAATCAGATGTGCTGGATCTTCATGGGTAATCGGCAGGCCAACCTGACCACCTGCAAGTGCTGCATGAATATCGACAGCCTCACCCTTGCCATTATGTTTCACTTGCTCGGCCACCTGCTCGGCAAGACTGATACCTGCAGAAATTGCTGCCCAGGCCAATTCATAAGTTGTCGTTACGCCATTAACGATGTGTGCCGCGCCCTCGTCATCGCAAGCAGCCACACGTGTTTCTCCGCGCGCGTCGCGGAACTGTATCAGACGTAACATTGAACCTCCCAATTTCCGCAAAACCATCGCGGAACATTATCCTGACCGTTCAAAAACACATCCGTGCCATTTGACGGCTCCTTCTTATTAATATGACTATTTTGCCAAACACCGCTTTGTCAAGCAAGCTCGAAGAACTGATCACGCGCCCCGTCGCTACCTTACTGGGAAAGTAGATTTAGCATATTGATTTTAAATAATTATTCTAAATTATGCACGTTTGTCGCACCTCAATCGCTTACCAGGATTCAGAAATATACTTGCTATAAAGTAATATTATATGCTTCATAATCGCAAAGGCCGGGAGGGCCTTTTATTGGGAGGAACTATTATGAAACGCAGTTTGACGGCCCTGACGGCCGCATTTTCTTTCGCCCTGATTTCGAGTGTATCTGCAGCCTCACTGACGGTCGGCTTTTCGCAGATCGGTTCGGAATCGGGCTGGCGTGCAGCCGAAACCAGCGTCACCAAGCAGGAAGCTGAAAAGCGCGGCCATACATTGAAATTCGCCGACGCACAGCAGAAGCAGGAAAACCAGATCAAGGCCGTTCGCGGCTTCATTGCGCAGGGCGTCGATGCAATCCTGATCGCGCCAGTGGTTGCGACAGGCTGGGATGCGGTGCTGAAGGAAGCCAAGGAAGCAGAAATTCCTGTTGTGCTTCTCGACCGCCAGATCGATGCACCGGAAGATCTCTATCTCACTGCTGTTACCTCCGATCAAGTCCATGAAGGCAAGGTCGCTGGCGAGTGGCTGGTGAAAGACGTGGGCGACAAGCCTTGTTCCGTGGTTGAACTTCAGGGAACCACAGGTTCGTCCCCGGCAATCAACCGTAAAAAGGGCTTCGAAGAAGCTCTTGCCGGCCACGACAATATCAAGATTTCCCGCTCTCAGACCGGCGACTTCACCCGCACCAAGGGCAAGGAAGTCATGGAAAGCTTCATCAAGGCTGAAGGTGGCGGCAAGGATATTTGTGCTGTCTACGCCCATAATGACGACATGGCCGTCGGCGCAATTCAGGCCATCAAAGAAGCAGGTCTAAAGCCAGGCACCGACATCAAGATCGTGTCGATCGATTCCGTGCCGGATATTTTCCAGGCAATGGCCAATGGTGAAGCCAATGCAACGGTTGAGCTGACGCCAAATATGGCTGGCCCGGCATTCGATGCCATCGAAGCTTTCAAAGAAAAGGGCACGGTTCCACCAAAGTGGATCCAGACCGAATCCAAGCTTTATACACAGGCTGACGATCCGAAGGCTGTTTATGAGGCCAAGAAGGGCCTGGGCTACTGATCGCATCATCTTATCCGGGCTGCGCAAGTTGAGTAGCCCGGATAGAACTCGCAAATCAGCAGGCGGAAAAATCATATGGCTCGCTCTGATATCGGCGCAGCGTCAGTAACGGCGACCCCGCTGCTTGAAGCTCGTGGAATAACAAAATCATTTTTCGGCGTCACAGCGCTTGATCATGTCGACTTTGCTCTTGCGACAGGTGAAATCCACGCTTTGCTTGGGGAAAACGGCGCAGGGAAATCGACGCTCATCAAGATATTGACTGGCGCTTATCACAATTTTGACGGCGCGATACTGCTCGAAGGCCAGTCGATCGCCCCCGCATCCGTCACCGACGCGCAAAAACTTGGCATCGGCACAGTCTATCAGGAAGTCAATCTTCTCGAAAACCTCACAGTCGCCGAAAACCTTTTTCTTGGCCGGCAGCCAAGTCGGTTCGGCTTTGTTGATCGCCGTCAGATGGAACGCGATGCAGCAGCACTTCTATCACGCTATGGACTGACGATTGAGGTCAGCGCACCACTTTCAGCCTATTCCGTCGCTATACGACAGATCATCGCCATCGCCCGCGCCGTCGATCTTTCGGGCAAGGTTCTCGTACTGGATGAACCGACCGCCAGCCTTGACGCGCGTGAGGTCGATATGCTGTTCGGCGTGTTGCGGCAATTGAAAGCTGAAGGTCTCGGCATCATCGTCATCACTCACTTTTTGGATCAAGTCTATGCTATCGCCGATTGCGCCACCGTCTTGCGCAATGGACGGCTGGTTGGCAGCCGCAATCTTTCCGAATTACCACGCACCGACCTCATTTCCATGATGCTCGGCCATCAACTGCAAGAGACCGTGCGCAGACAACTCACCGAAGAAGTGAGCGACGACACCGCCGCACCCATTCGATTTTCGGATTTTGGCAAAAAAGGCAGCGTTGTGCCTTTCGATCTTGCTATCAAGCCGGGCGAAGCGATCGGTATTGCAGGATTGCTCGGTTCAGGACGCACCGAAACCGCACTTCTCATGTTCGGTGTAGATCAAGCCGACAGCGGCACACTGACGGTAGACGGCAAAGAGACAAAACTGCCTACACCTGTGGCGGCTATCGCTGAACGCTTCGCCTTTTGCCCAGAAGAACGTAAAACGGATGGCATCATCGGCGACTTTTCGGTTGCTGAAAACATTGCCCTCGCCGTGCAAGCAAAACGGGGCTGGTCAACGCCTATTTCCTCCCGCGAAAAAGCAGCTCTCGCCCAGCGCTATATCAAGGCGCTCGATATTCGCCCGCCTGATCCCAACAAACCAATCAAATTTTTGTCCGGCGGCAACCAGCAAAAAGCCATTCTGGCCCGCTGGCTCGCTACCGATCCGCGCCTTTTGATCCTCGATGAACCGACGCGCGGCATCGACATCGGCGCACATGCGGAAATTCTGAAACTGATCGGCGAACTCTGTACTGAAGGCATGTCACTCGTCATCATCTCTTCGGAATTTGAAGAGCTGGCTGCTGTCGCCAATCGTGTCATCGTGCTTTCCGACCGTCGCCATGTCGCAGAACTCAAAGGCGAAGAAATCACCGCTGACAATATTGTTCGCGCAATTGCCGAGACCGGTCATGTCAGCGAAAAGGAAGCTGCAGCATGATCGCTCGCCTGCTCAAAAAACTTAAAAGACTAGCGCCCCAGCTCGCCGCGCTTGTGGCAATTCTTGCTGCAAACACGATTATATCGCCGGGATTTCTGGATATTTCATTTCAAAATGGGCGTCTCTATGGAAGCTTGATCGACATTCTGGTGCGTGCAGCACCCGTGGCCATTCTGGCCATCGGCATGACGCTGGTGATTGCCACACGTGGCATTGATCTATCCGTGGGAGCCGTAATGGCGATAAGCGGCGCATGTGCTGCGTCGTTGGTCGTCTCAGGCTATCCGCTGGCAATTGTCATTCCGGTCGCATTGGGCGTTGGCCTGCTCTGCGGATTGTGGAATGGGTTTCTGGTTGCAGTTTTCGATATTCAGCCCATCATCGCGACGCTCATCTTAATGGTCGCGGGGCGTGGCATTGCGCAGCTCATCACCGAAGGCGCGATCCTCACCTTCAATAATGATGCCTTCGCAGCCCTTGGTTCGGGCTCGCTGCTTGGTGTGCCCATTCCGGTGCTGATCTGGCTACTTGCTGGTATCGTCGTTGGCTTTGCAGTGCGTTCAAGTGCGCTTGGATTCCTCATTGAGGCGACCGGCATCAATCGCCGCGCAGCCATGCTGGCAGGTGTTAAAGCGCGCTTTCTTCTATTCAGTGTCTATGCGGTTTCAGGCGCAGGTGCGGCGCTCGCAGGTCTGATCGCAACTGCCGATATTCGCGGTGCAGATGCCAACAATGCAGGCCTCTGGCTTGAACTCGACGCCATTCTGGCAGTCGTTATCGGCGGCACCTCGCTTAATGGTGGTCGTTTCTCGATCATGGCCTCACTGCTTGGCGCACTCATTATCCAGTCGATCAATACAGGCATTCTGATGGCGGGCTTCCCACCGGAATTCAACCTGATCATCAAGGCGGGCATCATCATTATCGTACTGACATTCCAGTCACCGGCAATTGTCAATCTGATCGCCTTCCTGCGTACTGAGCGCAAAGGCAATGCAGCCAAAACAACACATCAAAACCAGCAGGGAGCACAATGATGAGAGTGCTTCGCAATCTTCCATTCCTGACAACCGTGGCCATTTTTCTACTCGCTTATGCGATCTGCGTCATCCAGTTTCCGAACATGCTTTCAACGCGGGTTATCGGAAATCTTCTCACAGATAATGCCTTTCTTGGCATTGCCGCAGTCGGCATGACATTTGTCATCATCTCCGGCGGCATCGATCTGTCGGTGGGATCAGTTATTGCTTTCACCAGCGTTTTTGTGGCTGTCCTTGTCGGCCAGTTGGGTGTGCACCCTCTAGTGGCTTTTGGATTGGTGCTGGTGCTTGCTGCCCTCTTCGGTGCGTGGATGGGCATGATGATCCATTTTCTGGGTATTCCGCCCTTTGTGGCGACGCTTGCAGGTATGTTTCTAGCGCGTGGCGCAGCCTTCCTCATCTCGACACAATCCGTGCCGATTTCGCACCCCTTCCTCGATACGCTTCAGGGGCTTTATTTCCGGCTTCCGGGCGGAGGCAGACTGACATTCATTGCAATGGTGATGCTGTCCGTCTTCATAATCGGCGGTATTATCGCGCATCGCACGCGCTTTGGTGCTAATATTTATGCACTCGGCGGCAATCAGCAATCAGCCGAACTGATGGGGGTTCCCGTTGGCCGCACAACAATCGGCATCTATACGATGTCCGGTGTGCTTTCGGGTCTCGCTGGCATTGTCTATACGCTCTACACGTCTTCTGGCTATTCGCTGGCAACCGTCGGTGTAGAACTCGATGCTATCGCTTCGGTGGTAATCGGTGGAACGCTTCTGACCGGTGGCGCAGGTCTTGTAGCAGGTACTTTCGTCGGGATTCTGATCCAAGGCCTGATACAGACCTATATTGTTTTCGATGGAACGCTGTCTTCCTGGTGGACGAAAATCGCAATCGGTATATTGCTGTTCCTGTTCATAGCACTACAGCGTGGACTTGTTTGGTTTGCTGATATGAGATTAGCACGCCAACGTATGAAGGAGGCCTGAATTGGGATTGCTGGAAACGGCTATAACAGGGCGTAAACGACATAACAGCCATTCGGTTGTCGTGGGTGAGCTCGGTCGCGGCATCGTTGCGGGAACCATCCCCGAAGGCTCAATCCTGCCCGGCGACAACGAGCTTTCGTTGCGATTTGGAGTTTCCCGCACTGTTCTGCGTGAAGCGATGAAGACCCTTGCCGCAAAGCGGTTGATTGAAGCCAAGGCAAAGGTAGGCACCCGCGTTTTAGGTCGAGCAAGCTGGAACTTCTTCGATCCCGATGTGCTGACATGGCGTTTTGACGCTGGCTTTGACGAAGTCTTCGTCGACCATCTAGCTGAAATGCGCATGGCGCTTGAACCTGCTGCCGCCGCTGCCGCCGCACAAAATGCGACCAGCGAAGAACTCGTCGAACTCTATGCCCTGGCTGCGAAATTCGACGATCCCGCACACACACCAGAATCGATTGCCAAGGTCGATCTCGAATTTCATCTCGCTATTGCGCGCATGTCTGGCAATCCGTTCATGCGTTCGGTCAGTGGGCTGATCGAGGCAGCTCTCGCCATCTCGTTCCAGCTATCCTCGCCCGCAGCTTCCCCCGAAGGCATTGCGGAATGCGCCGCCAATCATCTGCGTATCGCTCATGCCATTGCGTCACGTGACCGCCAGAAAGCGCGCGCAGCTATGGAGAGTGTGATCACACTTGGCGTCGAACGCATCCGCGTCGCGATCTAAACCACTGGTCAGGATACCTTCAGATCAAATTTCGGATCGCCGCGCAACGTATTGCTGACGGTGCAGATTTCTTCGGCCATCTCCGCAAGACGATGCTTCTCGCCTTCGGTCAGCTCGCCATCAAAATGGAATGTTATATCGAATCGTTCGATCCGTGACGGCCCCTCATGTGCCTTGTCACCTTTTACTTCCACCCGAACATTGGTGAGCTTTTCACGCAATTCGAGCTTGGTAGCAGCAATCCGCGCACTCAGCGCCATGCAGGCAGCAACCGACGCATAAATCAGGTCAAGCGGGTTAAACCCCGCCTGACTGACGCTGGTGACAATCTCCACCGTGCCGCCTGTCGGCGTGGTGATCGTTGGAAGCTTACCATGCGGCATTTCCGCGACCGCCCCGGTCTCACGGGTCCTGACCTTCAGTTCACTCATGGCTGAACTCTCCTGTATTCGATACCGCGTGCAAGCCAGCAGCTGACACTCACATCTGGTATTCCACCTTTAGCATCGCGGCGGAAAACGAGTTTCCATTCACCAGGCGACGGCGCATCCAGCGAACGCTGAACCGGTAACAGCCAGACATCCGCCCCGACACTATAAAGCGGATACATATCGCTCTTGCCCAGAAAACCTTCGAAAGCACCATAGATCGCACCACCTTCAGCAACGAGCAAAAGATCGGCATAAAGCTCATCGCTGTGATAGCGGCCAACGATGTCCTGCCTGGCTTCGCCCTTGATGCGGTTCATCGTCAGACGCAGATTCTCGTCGTCGCGTGAAAGCTCGATCACGTCGCCATCGCGCTTAATCGTCGTCACGGACGAGCGAGCCTCATTCACGCCCACCACATCCATCATTTCTGGCCCGGTGCCAAAACGTGCTTTGATCAGACCGGGTCCAGAATCCTCAAGGCTCAGAACAAGGCCTGTTTCCTGACACAACCATGAACCGAACCAGGCCGCACCCGCTTCGACGCGCTGTGGTTTGGACGTCGATGCGCCCAAAGCAATATTCATCAATTTGAAGGCAACGTCCGAGGCACCGCCCTCGAAGTTAAACATGGCAATCGTTGATAACCGCTCATCAGCGCAATGCCAGCGCTGGCAGCGCCAACCACGCAACGCTCCGCCATGGCCGGTTAGCCTTTTGCCGCCCGCTTCCTCAAATTTGAGGCCGAAACCATAAGGTGCATTTGTACCGTCGCTGAATGTTTGCGGTCCGCTCAGGCGGCGATAAATACTGCTCTCATCGTCCCGCGTTGCATCAATGAACTTCTCCCACGCGATCATGTCATCAAGGGATGCGCAGATACCCGCGTCACCCATCCAGTGAAGGCGATTGATTGCGGGCAGAAAGCCGCGAACCGTGTCGCCCTCATATCCGGTGCATTCAGTGAAAAGCGCTGTATCCGGGATCAATTCGGCTGTCTTCATGCCCGCAGGCTCAAAAATGCGTTCGGACAAAAGCTCGACCAGCGAGCGTCCGGTATGGGCTTCAATCAAATCTGCCAGAATACGGAAATTACCGTTGCAGTAGGAATAGTGCGAACCGGGTTCAAAATGCGTGGTTTTCAACCGTCGCAGCAGGCTTTGTGCCTGTTCAGGCAAGAATACGGCTTCAGGATCCGCACCGCACAAAACCGTCAGCGCCCAATAATCGCGCAAACCAGACTGGTTATTGCAAAGTTCACGCGTGCTCGGGCGCTCTTCTTCGAACTTGTCGAGATAGGCTGCTAAGGCATCATCCAGCAGTTCTGGTTCACCAATAGCGTCAAGCAACACGCCACAAGTGAACTGCTTGCTGATCGAGCAAATCGGCATCCGCGTTTCTGCGGTCATCACTTGCCGCGTCGCAAGATCGGCAAAGCCCCACGCGTGCCGCAAAACAACCTCGCCGTCCTTGACGACGGCTACGACGCCGCCGGGGCCTTTGTAGTTTTGGGGAATGTTGCGAACAAAGGCTTCAATGGCGGACGTATCAAACTTGGACATGGTCGACTCAAGACTCACAAAAAATCAATGCGTGACAAGACGCATCATTTTACGCGATCTATCAAGGCCATAGCCGCGTGTGGATTATGCGCCTTATGGCCGCTGATGACATAGAGATAGACATCGCGGGCCACATTATCGGGCATTGGCGGCTTTATTGTTTTAAGACTGTCGGGCAAATGTCCAACCGCAATTGCCTTGGCCCGCTCCGCCCAATGATCAAGTTCGGCTTCACTATAACCGAGAGGCTTGTTTTCCTCTGTGCCCATAATGCGCAGATAGGCAAAGGGTGCTGTCATATCGGCGATTTCGACAAATTTACTGTCGCCCGCAATCACAACCGCCACACCATATTCGCGCAGAAGTGCGATGAAATCCGGCGAATTGAAACTCTCGTGACGAACTTCCACAGCATGACGCAGATCGCGCCCATCGGCCCGCTTCGGCAGAAGCTTGAGAAATGCCTCAAAGTCGACAGGATCGAATTTCTTCGTTCCCATGAACTGCCAGTTGATGACACCAAGCTTGTCTTTCAGCTCTAGAAGACCACCATTTATAAACTTCTCGATGCCCTCGCCTGCTTCAGCCAGCACCCGTCGGTTGGTAGAAAAGCGCGGTGCCTTCAGCGAGAAAACAAAGTCACCAGGCGTTTCATCATGCCACTTGGCAAAAGTCGTAGGCTTCTGCGGGCCATAATAAGTGCTGTTGATTTCGATGGAAGTCAGCTTGCTCGAAGCATATTCGAGCTGGCGCTTTTTGGAGAGCTTTTCCGGATAGAAACTCTTGTCCCACTCCTCAAAAGCCCAGCCACCGATACCCACACGGATTTTGCCTGAGTTTTTTTGGCTCATCATATCCATACCTCCGCGACATGAGTTCATGAGCGTTGCTCATGATGTTTAAGCTGTATTCATATCGTTCGCTATGCTGTTATCAATAGGCTTTACTGGAGGAGTAAACAAATGTCGGAAACAAAAGATCCGATCGTCATCGCCAGTGCGGTGCGAACACCGATCGGAAGTTTTCAGGGAGCGCTCAAGGGGGAGAGTGCAACAGCACTGGGCGCTATCGCAATCAAGGAAGCTGTCCACCGAGCCAGCCTCAATCCGGATCAGATCGACGAAGTGCTTATGGGCTGTGTATTGCCGGCAGGGCTGGGACAGGCCCCCGGACGTCAAGCCTCAATTCATGCCGGTCTCCCGCAGGCTGTGCCGTGTTCGACTATCAACAAGGTTTGCGGATCAGGCATGAAAACAGTCATGCTGGGCGCTGATCTCATTTCGGCAGGAAGCGCGGAAATCGTTGTTGCGGGCGGCATGGAAAGCATGACCAATGCACCATATCTGCTTGAAAAGGCGCGCGGTGGCTATCGCATGGGCCACGGCAAAATCTACGATCATATGTTCCTCGACGGCCTTGAAGACGCCTATGACAAAGGCCGTGCCATGGGAACTTTTGCGGAAGAAACCGCAGACCATTATCAGTTTACCCGCCAACAGCAGGATGAGTTTGCTCTGCGCTCACTCTCGCGCGCACTCAAGGCTACTGAAGCGGGCTATTTTGCGAAAGAGCTGGTCAATGTTGCGGAGCTTGACCGCGACGAACAACCGACCCGCGCAAAGCCTGAAAAGATACCAAACCTCAAGCCTGCCTTCCGCGAAGGCGGCACGATCACTGCTGCTAATTCTTCCTCAATTTCGGATGGCGGGGCTGCCCTCACCCTGATGCGGCTATCCAAAGCTGAAAAGCTTGGCATAGAACCGCTTGCCATTATTCGTGGTCATGCAAGTCAGGCACAACAGCCAGCCCTTTTCACCACGGCCCCGATTTTTGCGATGAGGAAACTCTTCGACAAAACCGGCTGGAATGCACGCGACGTCGATTTGTTTGAAATCAATGAAGCTTTCGCCGTTGTTGTTATGGCTGCAATGCAGGAACTCGACCTCCCCGCCGACAAGGTGAATATCCATGGCGGTGCCTGCGCTATGGGCCATCCGATTGGCTGCTCTGGCGCACGCATCATCGTCACGCTGCTTCATGCCATGAAGCAGAACGACCTCAAGCGTGGCATGGCTTCAGTCTGTATCGGCGGCGGTGAAGCGACAGCCATTGCACTTGAAACGTTGTGAGGGGGAAAAATGGATATTGAAGGAAAAATCGCCATCGTCAGTGGTGGCGCATCGGGTCTTGGCGCCGCAACGGCACAGGCCTTGGCGGCCAAAGGCGCGAAAGTTGCAATCCTCGATTTCAACATCGATGGTGCAAATGTGGTGGCAGCCGGGATTGGCGGCATCGCAATTCAATGCGACGTTTCTGATGCGGCAAGTGCCGAAGCTGCCTTTAAGACAATCGGTGAAAAGCTCGGATCACCGCAGATTCTGGTCAATTGTGCGGGCGTAGCGCCAGCAAAGAAAATGTTGGCGCGCGATGGCAGCGTCATGCCGCTCGATGATTTCCGTCGCGCCGTTGAAATCAACCTGATCGGCTCATTCAATCTGCTGCGGCTGTTTGCAGACGTCGCATCCAAAAGCGAAGCCTTGCCAACCGGCGAGCGCGGCGTTGTCATAAATACCGCTTCTGTTGCAGCTTATGATGGTCAGATTGGCCAGACGGCCTATGCAGCGTCTAAAGGCGGCATTGTCGGCCTGACACTACCTGCTGCGCGTGAACTTGCACCACTCGGCATTCGCGTGTGCGCCATTGCACCCGGTATTTTTGAAACCCCCATGCTCAAAGGCCTGCCGCAACCTGCACAGGATGCGCTCGGTCAGATGGTTCCTTTCCCCCCGCGTCTGGGTCGGCCAGACGAATATGCAGCCCTCGCGATGCATATTATCGAAAACAGCATGCTCAACGGCGAAACCATCAGACTCGATGGTGCGCTGCGTATGCCTCCAAAATAGAGCGCATGCGCGCCAAAGCCGTTCAGATATTTTGAGAGTAGGGAAATGCACAAATCCACAAACAACAGCAACATGCGAACCGGTGGCCAGATACTGGTAGATGCTCTGGGCATTCATGGCGTCGACCGCGTTTTCTGCGTGCCGGGTGAAAGCTATCTTGCAGCACTCGATGCCTTTCACGACGTCAGTGACGAGATTGACTTAATTGTCTGTCGACAGGAAGGCGGAGCAGCCTATATGGCCGATGCCTATGGCAAGCTGACCGGCAAACCCGGCATCTGCTTTGTCACACGTGGCCCCGGCGCGACGAATGCTTCCGTCGGCGTTCATACAGCTTTTCAGGATTCCACGCCGATGCTTCTGTTCATCGGACAGGTCGCAAGCGATCAGGTGGAACGCGAAGCATTTCAGGAAGTTGATTATCGCCGTATGTTCGGTCAGATGGCCAAATGGGTGGTGCAGATCGATGATGCCGCCCGCATTCCGGAACTGGTCAGTCAGGCTTTCCACCGCGCGGTCAACGGACGCCCCGGCCCTGTTGTGATTGCACTCCCCGAAGATATGCTGACATCGCATGCAACCGTCGCTGATGCACCCGCTTACAAGCATGTCGAGATGCATCCGGGAAGCGATCAGTTACAGGACATGAAATCGCTGCTCGAAAAGGCCGAACGACCACTGATGATCGTCGGTGGCGGCGGCTGGAATGCGCAAGCGGTTCGCGACCTGCAAACATTCGCGGAAAACATGTCTCTGCCTGTTGCCGCATCCTTCCGTTGTCAGGATATGTTCGACAATACCCACCCGCTTTATGCCGGTGAAATGGGAACATCGATCAGCCCTAAACTCGCAGCCCGCGTCAAAGATTCGGATCTTTTGCTGGTCGTAGGCGCACGCCTTGGTGAAATGACCACGCAAGGCTATGAGCTGGTCAATATTCCTGTGCCAAAGCAGAAGCTCATCCATATTCATCCCGGTGCGGAAGAACTTGGCCGTGTCTATCATGCTGATATTCCGATCAATGCCAGCATGGCCGCCTTCACCAAAGCAGCTTCCAAACTTGAACCTATCGCCAATCCCGGTTTCAAAGCATGGGTTGAAAGCGCCAATGCCGATTATCGCGACAATCTGAAAACACCGACAATTCCCGGTGATGTTCAGATGGGCGAGATCATGGAATGGCTGCGCGCGCATCTGCCTGATGATGCCATCATCACCAATGGTGCTGGCAATTATTCGGCTTGGCCGCACCGCTTCTATCAGTACCGCACCTATCGCAGCCAGTTAGCGCCGACCAACGGCTCGATGGGCTATGGCGTGCCTGCAGCAGTTTCTGCCAAGCTGACCGCACCGGAGCGAACCGTCGTCTGTTTTGCTGGTGACGGCTGTTTTCTGATGAACGGTCAGGAACTCGCAACGGCTGCGCAATATGGTGCCAATGCGATTTTCATCGTCGTCAATAACGGCATGTATGGCACCATCCGCATGCATCAGGAACGTACCTATCCGGGTCGCGTTTCCGGTACTGGCCTTGCAAATCCTGACTTTGCAGCGCTTGCCCGAGCCTATGGCCTGCATGGGGAAACGGTGGAAAAGACCGCAGACTTTGCGGAAGCGTTCAAGCGTTGCGAGCAATCTGGCAAACCCGCTTTGATTGAAATCCGCATCGATCCGGAAGCTCTTTCACCTAAAATGACCCTGAGCCAAATGCGCGAACAGGGGTTAGCCAAACAGAGATAGCGACTCTCTTTGCTTTCAACTTCAAGCCGGGTTTTTTCGATCATGAAAACCCGGTCAAGCCATGTTCAGGTCAATTCAATCCATTTAAACGCGGAGATTCCCCCTAGAATTAGGAGGACTCACCGCGATGTCGAGCGTAGAACCGTCCCAAATCCGGCCAATGCAACTTTAGTTGGGATGAATACAATTTAGGGTAGACATTCCCGCACAAGTCGCAGATAACCCGCCCGGGTTGCAAACGGGAGGGTAAATTGCGAACACTTAATCTATTCATTATTGGCTTTGGCTTCAGCGCACTTGTCATCACCTGCATTTACGCCATTGGCGGCGGGCTGATCTAACTCACATTCTGGATCGAAGCAGATCCTCACCCAGAAAGCTTGCTGAGGCTTCGCGTACTGCACCAAGCATAAAATCGCTGATCACTCTGATACGCGGCGCGGCCATGACATCAACATGGCAATTCATCCAATACTCGCGTTCAAGATGCATTTCTCTAGGTAGTACCGACACCAGCTCTGGGTGCAGGCTGGCAATGTAATAAGGCAGAACACAAAGCCCATAGCCGGTCAGTGTCGCTGTCAGTTGTGCGTGAATGCTTGAGCTTTGATAGCTGCAGCGCTGCCCGGGCAATATTTCGCGCATGTAATCAAGGCCAGGTGTGAACACCATATCGTCGATATAGCCAATGAATGGATGCCCCGTCAGATCTTCACGCGACTTGATCGGCGGATGCGCGTTGAGATAATCACGATGACCATAGATGAACAGTCGATAAGGCGTGAGACGTTCACTGTGATAGGGGCCAGTACGCGGCATATGCAGTGTGATGGATAATTCCGCTTCACGGCGCGAGAGTGACATGATCTGCTGGATGGTGACCACTTCGACGGACAGGCTCGGATAGGACTGCGCGAGTACCGGCAGGCGATCGGCCAAAAAGAAGTTGCCGAAACCTTCAAGCGTGGAAAGCCGCACCACGCCGGAAAGCGCGGATAGATTGCCCGTTGCTTCTGTGCGAAATTTCATGGCCTCACGTTCCATGATCTCCGCTGGCTCGACAAGCCGCTCACCCACAGGTGTCAAAAGATAACCACGCGGGTTTCTCTCGAAGAGCTTGGTTGCTAACGACTGCTCCAACCGATCAATCCGGCGCAGAACCGTGACATGGCTTGTCCGCAATTGTCTCGCCGCTGTCGAAAGCTGGCCTGTCCGCGCGACAGCCAGAAAATATTGCAGGTCGTCCCAGGTAAATTGACGCAACTTTTCCTCCCTGCCTCTGACTGTACATTTTCGTACAGACTGTGTTCAAAAATTGTTGTTCGTGTACGCATTTGTCAATGCTACCGTTCTAATTAATTGCCCGAATGGAGGAACAAATCGGGCGGAGGCAAAGAGAGGAAATGGCCAGGAGGAAGGCCATAAGCCCGATCTGAAAGGCATTTTACTGGAGGTTACTGCCCGATTTCTCGTGGTGGTTTATGGACTTATTGGGAGGAGCACTGAATGAAACTTTTCGCACTTGCAACGGCTGCGCTTTTTGCTGCAACCGCAATTTCATCCGCAGCAGAAATATCGGACGGCAAGGTCAAGATCGGCATCCTTAACGACCAATCCGGCGTCTATGCCGACTTCGGCGGCAAGTGGTCATTCGAAGCTGCAAAGATGGCTGCAGAAGATTTCGGTGGCAAGGTGCTCGATGCACCGATTGAAATCATCACCGCTGACCACCAGAACAAACCGGACGTTGCCGCAAATATTGCCCGTCAGTGGTACGACACCGAACAGGTGGATGCCATCATGGAGCTGACCAGTTCCTCAGTCGGTCTGGCCGTTCAGGCGCTCTCCAAAGACAAGAAGAAAATCACTATCAATACGGGTGCCGCGACATCAGAACTCACAGGAAAGCAATGCACGCCTTATGGTTTCCACTGGGCCTATGACACGCACGCGCTGGCGGTCGGCACCGGCGGTTCGCTCGTCGAGCAGGGCGGCGATACCTGGTACTTCCTGACGGCCGACTATGCATTTGGCTATTCGCTGGAAGAACAGACGTCGAAGTTCGTTGAATCCAAGGGTGGTAAAGTTCTCGGCTCCGTTCGCCACCCATTGAGCACCACCGACTATTCCTCGTTTCTGTTGCAGGCCCAGTCGTCAGGCGCCAAGGTCGTTGGCCTAGCCAATGCCGGTCTCGATACATCCAACGCGATCAAGCAGGCTGCGGAATTTGGTATCGTTGCAGGCGGTCAGCGTCTTGCGGCGTTGCTCTTCACATTAGCGGAAGTTCACGGACTTGGTCTTGAAGCTGCCCAGGGACTAACCCTCACCGAAGGTTTCTACTGGGATCGTGACGATGAATCGCGCGAGTTCAGCAAGCGCTTTTTCGATCGCACCGGTCGTATGCCAAACATGATCCAGGCAGGCACTTACTCGGCTGTGCTTCAGTATCTGAAAGCCATCAAGGAAGCAGGCACAGACGAGACAGAAGCTGTCGCCAAGAAGCTTCATGAAATGCCGGTCAATGACGTCTTCGCCCGCAACGGTAAGGTCGGCGCCAATGGCCGCATGATCTACGACATGTATCTCATGGAAGTGAAAAAGCCTGACGAAAGCAAGGCACCATGGGACTACTATAAGGTGCTGGCCACCATCCCCGGCGATCAGGCTTATCTGAAGCCTGAAGAAAGCGGCTGCCCTCTGGTCACGCAGTAAGGGTGTAATTTAATGGCAATTAACACTCAAACCGGTACGGCCCTGCGTGAAGCAGGGCCAGATGTGGTGCAAACGCCTGCTCAGACCGTTCTCTCGGCGCGTGGATTGGGCAAGTCGTTTGGCGGCTTTCATGCGGTGAAGAATGTCGATCTTGATGTGGAGCACGCCCGCGTTCATGCCCTGATCGGACCGAATGGCGCAGGCAAGACGACCGTTTTCAACCTGCTCACCAAATTCCTCCAGCCGACAAGCGGCGAGATTACACTTCTGGGCGAAAACATCACCAAAACCAACCCCGCCAAGGTGGCGCGGATGGGTCTGGTGCGCTCGTTTCAAATTTCCGCAACCTTCCCCCATCTGACGGTACTTGAAAACGTGAAGGTCGCGCTTCAACGCCCGAGTGGTCTGGCAACACAGTTCTGGCGGTCACTATCTGTACTCGATCAGCTCGATGCTAGAGCGATTGATCTTCTTGAGCGCGTCGGTTTGGCTGATGCCCGTCATGCGCTGGCCGCCGATCTTTCTTATGGCCGCAAGCGCGCGCTTGAAATCGCCACCACACTGGCGCTCGATCCGAAAGTATTGCTGTTGGATGAGCCGATGGCCGGCATGGGGCACGAAGACGTGCACATAATTGCCGCCCTCATCACCGATGTAGCGAAGGATCGCGCGGTGCTGATGGTCGAACACAATCTCAAAGTGGTGGCTGACATCGCCCATCACGTCACGGTGTTGCAACGCGGCGAGATCCTCGCATCGGGCAATTATGCCACCGTCTCCCAAGACGAGCGCGTCCGCACCGCTTACATGGGAACTGAACATGAATAGAGGCCAACCTCTGCTTTCGGTGCGCGGGCTTAATGCCTGGTATGGCGAAAGCCATGCGCTTCACGGCGTCGATCTTGATATCTGGAGTGGTGAAACCATCACGCTTTTAGGTCGTAACGGCGTCGGCAAAACCACAACATTGCGCGCGATCATGGGCATCATTCGCAAGCGCACGGGTACGATCACGCTTGATGGCAAAGACCTTTTGCGCGTGCCGCTACATCGCATTGCCCGGACAGGCCTTGGCTTTGTGCCAGAAGAGCGCGGTATTTTCGCAACGCTGAATGTGCATGAAAACCTGCTGCTTCCGCCGGTTGTCGCCAAGGGCGGCGGGGCAATGTCGCTTGATGAAATTTATGAGCTCTTCCCCAATCTCTACGAGCGTCGCAACAGCCCCGGCACCAAGCTATCGGGCGGTGAACAGCAGATGCTGGCGATTGCGCGGATATTGCGCACTGGCGTCAAAGTTTTGTTGCTAGATGAGCCGACTGAGGGGCTGGCGCCTGTCATCATCCAACGCATCGGCGATGTGCTGGTGGAGCTGAAGAAGCGAGGCATGACGGTACTTCTGGTCGAGCAGAACTTCCGTTTTGCCGCCAAGGTCGCGGACCGCTTCTATCTGATGGATCATGGTGTGGTGACGGAAAACTTCCCCACCACTGAGCTGCCTGCCCGCATGGCAGAACTCACGCAAGCCTTGGGGGTCTGAAACAATGACAATGATCTTCGGTATCCCTGTGCAGGCACTTCTCGGGCAGTTGCTCGTGGGCCTTATCAATGGGTCCTTCTATGCAATCCTGAGCCTTGGCCTCGCCATCATCTTCGGGCTTTTGCGCATCATCAATTTCGCTCATGGCGCACAATATATGCTCGGCGCATTTGTGGGCTATCTGCTGTTGAGCGGCCTAGGCATCGGCTATTGGCCAGCACTTATTCTCGCTCCACTGATCGTGGGTCTGGGCGGCGCTATCATCGAGCGCGTTGCCCTTTCAAGGCTCTATAATCTCGATCCGCTTTATGGCCTGCTGTTTACCTTTGGTCTGGCGCTCGTGATCGAAGGCACCTTCCGCTATTATTATGGTGCTGCCGGTCAGCCCTATGCCGTCCCGCCATCGCTTGCCGGAGGCAATAATCTGGGCTTCATGTTCCTGCCCAACTATCGCGCATGGGTGGTGGTGGCCTCGCTCATTGTCTGTATTGGCACATGGCTCTTGATTGAGAAGACCAAGCTTGGCGCCTATCTTCGCGCTGCGACCGAAAACCCCACACTTGTCAAAGCCTTCGGCATCAATGTGCCGCTGCTTCTCACCTTCACCTATGCTCTGGGTGCAGCCCTTGCTGGCTTTGCCGGAATTCTGGCCGCTCCAATATATCAGGTCAGCCCGTTGATGGGGTCGAACATTATCATCGTGGTCTTTGCCGTGGTTGTGGTCGGTGGCATGGGTTCGATCCTTGGCGCGATCATCACAGGCTATGTGCTGGGGCTGGCCGAAGGTCTGACCAAGGTCTTCTATCCTGAAGCCTCCAGCATCGTCATCTTCGTTATCATGGCTATCGTCCTTCTGGTGCGACCCGCCGGACTGTTCGGGAAGGAGGCCTGATATGACTGATACTGCTCTCAAAGCAACGACGGCAAATCATCAGGCAAAAGCGCCGGCCCTCAACAGCCTTTCGGCAGTCGTTCTGGCGATTGCCATTGCTGGATTGATCGTAGCACCCTTCATGGTCTATCCGATCTTCCTGATGAAGATGCTGTGCTTTGCGCTCTTTGCCTCCGCATTCAATCTGCTGCTCGGCTATACCGGCATTCTATCATTTGGCCATGCAGCCTTCTTTGGCGGTGCTGCCTATGTGACGGCTCATGCGGTCAAGGAATGGGGTGTAACGCCCGAAATCGGCATTCTGCTTGGTATGCTGACAGCCGCAGGTCTCGGCCTCATCATCGGCTATCTCGCCATCCGTCGTCAGGGCATCTATTCAACGATGATCACGCTGGCGCTGGCGCAGATGTTCTTCTTCTTCTGTCTGCAGGCAGCCTTTACACACGGCGAAGATGGCCTTCAGGGTGTGCCGCGCGGCTATCTCTTTGGCTTCATCGACCTTAATCAGCCCATGAATATGTATTATTTTGTGCTGGCTGTGTTTGTGATCGGGGTCTTTGCGATCTGGCGCATCATCAATTCGCCTTTCGGCATGATCCTCAAATCGGTGCGCGAAAACGAGAACCGCGCCGTGTCGCTGGGCTATTCCGTCAATCACTACAAGCTTGCAGCCTTTGTCATGTCGGCAGCGCTTGCAGGCCTTGCAGGCGGCATGAAGGCACTTGTCTTCCAGTTTGCCACACTCACCGATGTGGGCTGGCAGATGTCGGGCGAAGTGATCCTGATGACGCTGCTTGGCGGCATCGGAACGCTGATCGGCCCTATCGTCGGCGCAGCCTTCGTGGTCGCTCTTCAGAACTATCTCGCAACCTCGGACTTCCCCGTGACAATCGTCACTGGTGTCATCTTCATGGCCTGCGTTCTGCTCTTCCGTAGAGGCATCGTAGGCGAGTTCTATGCATCGCGGCTTGGAAAGAAATTGTTCGGATAACCGACGGAGCCGCATGTTCATACGATAGCGGCTCCACCTTTTTACTGGATATGAAATCATGACCGACACCTACGATTACATCGTGGTTGGCGCGGGCACGGCTGGCTGCGCCCTTGCGAACCGCCTTTCCGCAGATAAGAACCGTTCCGTGCTGCTGCTTGAAGCAGGCGGCAAAGACAATTACGCGTGGATTCATATCCCCGTCGGCTATCTTTATTGCATCGGCAATCCGCGCACCGACTGGTGTTTTACCACAGAAGCGGAAGCAGGCCTGAATGGACGCTCGCTCGGCTATCCGCGCGGCAAGGTGCTTGGTGGCTGCTCCTCTATCAATGGCATGATCTATATGCGCGGACAGGCGCGCGATTATGATCTGTGGCGACAGGCCGGTTGCGACGGCTGGGGCTGGGACGACGTGTTGCCCTTCTTCAAAAAGTCGGAAGACTATTTTGAAGGCGCAAGTGAGCTGCATGGAGCGGGCGGCGAATGGCGTGTCGAAAGCGCCCGCCTGCACTGGGATATTCTGGATGCGTTCCGTGATGCAGCCGTTGCAGCCGGAATACCAGCAACCGACGATTTCAATCGCGGTGACAATGAAGGCGTGTCCTATTTCAAGGTCAACCAGAAGCGCGGCATTCGCTGGAATACGGCCAAAGCCTTTCTGCGTCCTGCCCTTGATCGCCCCAACCTGCGTGTTGAAACCGGCGCCCATGTTCGCCGCATCGAAATCGAAGCGTTGCGCGCAACCGGCGTCACTTTCGATCAGAATGGGACAACCCGAACCGTACAAGCAAAACGCGAGATTATTCTGGCAGCAGGTGCCGTCGGCTCGCCGCAGATATTGGAGCTGTCAGGGGTTGGGCGCGGTGATGTGCTGCAACAGGCAGGCATTCCGCTGAAACTCGAACGCCAGCAGATGGGCGAAAACTTGCAGGATCACCTGCAGCTGCGCTGCGCCTATAAAGTAACCGGCATTCCAACACTGAACGAAAAAGCCAGTAAACTTTCAGGCAAAGCAATGATCGGGCTGGAATATCTGCTTCGCCGCTCTGGCCCCATGTCGATGGCACCCAGCCAGCTCGGTGTTTTCACCCGCTCGGACTCATCCTATGAAACAGCCAATCTGCAATATCATGTGCAGCCATTGAGCCTTGAGAAATTCGGCGAAGCCGTCCACCCCTTCCCGGCCTTTACCGCATCGGTCTGTAATCTGCGTCCCGACAGCCGCGGTTCGATTCATATCAAGTCGCCCGATCATCGGATGCAACCGGCAATTCGGCCAAACTATCTCGCCACGGAGAGTGACCGCCGCGTTGCAGCCGACTCCATCCGCCTGACCCGCCACATCGTGGCGCAGGCACCTCTGCAGCAATATCGTCCGGAAGAATTCAAGCCCGGACCAAGCTATGAAACGCAGGAACAGCTTGAAAAGGCAGCAGGCGATATCGGCACCACGATTTTCCATCCGGTCGGCACCTGCCGAATGGGCGCTGATGCAGAAGCGATTGTCGATCCGCGTTTGAGGCTTAACGGCATTCAGGGATTGCGCGTGGCCGATGCCTCGATCATGCCCGGAATCACTTCAGGCAACACAAACTCACCCACTTTGATGATTGCCGAGAAGGCGGCTCAGATGATCATTTCGGACAATCGTTAGAACCCGATTCCCGTGAGCCCGATGAGCGGAAATGGCAATCCGCTCACGCAGCTGTGAACGCAATTTTGCGATTGCTGAATCTCGTTAAACTGAAATAATTTTCCTTGTTTATTGCCGTGCAAACGGGAATTATCGGCATCAAGGTGGGCAGGGGGAGAAAGATCATCTAACATGATCGCTTTCCGGGACCGGCTCTCCAAAAAACTTTAGACAAGGAAAATAAGAATGTCGTCAGTCCTTTCCCGCTATTCGCTGACCCGCCGCGCGGGTCTGAAAGCTGCCCTCTTCACCGCTGCAGCTCTCACCGTTGGTTTTGCAAGCGCGCCAAGCCATGCAGAAGACAAGACCATCAAGGTCGGCATCATGGGCGGCGAAGATGAAGACGTCTGGAAAGTTGTTGCCGAAGAAGGCAAGAAACACGGCCTCATCATCGAGCGCGTGACCTTCAACGATTACAACCAGCCAAATGAAGCGCTGGAACGCAAGGAAATCGATGCCAACGCTTTCCAGCACAAGCCTTACCTTGACGAACAGATCAAGCAGCACGGCTACAAGATCAGCGTTGCAGGTTACACCGCTGTATGGCCAATCGGCATCTATTCGCGCAAGATCAAGAGTCTTGATGAACTGAAAGAAGGCGCAGTTGTCGGTGTGCCGAACGACCCATCGAACGAAGGCCGTGCGCTCCGCGTTCTTGAAGCCAGCGGTCTCATCAAGCTGAAGCCAGATGCAGGCATTCTCGCAACCCCAATCGACATTGTCGAAAACCCTAAGAAGATCGAAATCAAGGAACTCGACGCCGGTGTTGTCGGCCGCTCGATTGATGATCTCGATGTCGCCATCGTGAATAACGACTGGGCTGGCAAGGCTGGCCTCAAGAAGGAAGAAGCAATCGGTTGGGAATCGAAGGAAAACAACCCATACAACAACTTCATCGCGGTCCGCACCGATGATGAAAACGCTGAATGGGTCAAGAATCTCGTAGCCTCGTTCCAGAACGATGCTGTGAAGGCCGAACTCGACCGCGTTTACAAGGGAACAGGTATTCCAGCCTGGAACTAATCCCCTGTAGGAGATTGAAAGACCGCGCCGGAAAAAGCTTTTCCGGCGCGGCTTTTATTGACGTACGCAAAAAAATTGCCCAAAAGCATCCGCGATGGCTCACATATAATGCGGCATTGCCCATATGAGCCCCTTTGGCATCATTTTCATTGAAGCCTTACCGATTAGAAAGTCGCGGTTTTCCGCGGTGCAAGAAGCAGAAGATACGATCGTGACCACTCAACCGCAAACCGCCGCTTTAGCGCCCATCGTCGAAATGAAAGACGTGCGCCGAATGTTCGGTGAAACGCCGGCCATCAACGGCGTTTCTCTTTCGGTTGCGCGCGGCGAAATTCTCGGCATCATTGGCCGCAGCGGCGCAGGTAAATCCACGCTGATCCGTTGCATCAATGGCCTTGAAAAACCCGATGCCGGTTCAATCAAGATCGAAGGCCGCGAAATTACGGCACTCACGGAAAACAGCCTGCAGCCGGTGCGTCGTCGCATCGGCATGGTTTTCCAGCACTTCAATCTGTTGTCTGCAAAAACCGTTGAGCAGAACATCGCTCTGCCGCTGAAGATCGCAGGGCAGCCGAAAGCCCAGCGCGTGAAGCGTGTTGCGGAACTGCTGGAGCTTGTCGGACTTTCCGATAAGGCAAAGCACTACCCAGCTCAGCTTTCGGGTGGCCAAAAGCAACGCGTCGGCATCGCACGCGCACTTGCTGCCGAACCCGCCGTTCTGCTGTCTGACGAAGCAACCTCAGCACTCGATCCTGAGACAACACAGTCGATTCTGGCGCTTCTTAAAGACATCAACACCAAGCTCGGCCTCACGATCCTGTTGATCACCCACGAAATGGATGTGATCCGTCGTATCGCCGATCGCGTAATTGTGCTTGATCACGGCGCAATTGCTGAAGAAGGTCCGGTCTGGAAGGTTTTTGCAAGGCCACAGGCGCCAGTCACGCAAAGTCTGTTGCACGTACTGACGCCAGAATTGCCTGCCTCGTGGCGTGAGCGGCTCGTCAGTGAAACAAGCGATCAGGCAGTCGTTAAAATCAGACTTTCTGGCCAGGCGGCAAGAAGCGCCTTCTTCAACGATATCACGTCCGCAACAGGTCTTGAGACACGCCTTATTCACGGCGGCATGGATACAATTCAGGGTGAGCCCGTCGGCACTCTCTTCGTTGCCCTGCCCGCGCTGGACAAGGCAAAACTCGACGCTGCTATCAGCTACATCAACACCCACGCAGACGCCATGGAGGTACTTGGTTATGTCTCAGGCGATGCTTGATCTTCTCTGGCGCTCTTTCTGGGAAACCATCATTATGACGGGCTTTTCGAGCCTGATCTCGCTGGTGGTTGGCCTGCCGCTTGCACTCATCATGATTCTGACCGAACGTGGTGGACTGGCGCAGAACCTGACGCTCAACACCTTTCTGGGCGCGATCATCAACGGCTTCCGCTCGGTGCCATTTATCATCTTGCTGGTGGCCCTTATTCCAGTCACACGCTTTATCGTTGGCACGTCTATCGGCACCTGGGCTTCCATCGTGCCGCTGTCGATCGCTGCTATTCCCTATTATGCGCGTATTGCGGAAGTTTCGCTGCGCGAAGTGGACAACGGTCTTGTCGAAGCTGCACGCTCCATGGGGGCAAACCGCTGGACAATCGTTCGCGAAGTGCTGGTGCCTGAAGCACTGCCGGGTATCGTCGCAGGCTTCACGGTCACCATCATCACCCTTGTTGGTGCGTCAGCAATGGCTGGTGCAATCGGCGCAGGCGGTCTTGGCGATCTTGCAATCCGTTATGGTTATCAGCGCTTCGAAACTACCATCATGATCGCTGTTGTGATTATTCTGATCATCATGGTCTGTGGTGTTCAGTGGATCGGTGATCGTTTGGTCACCCGTCTCGACAAGCGCAATCTGCGTTCGAGAGCGTAGGGCACATCCAGCAAAAGTGGGAATCGGTTTTGCGTTCGGAAATGCGTAAAAACAAATAGTCACAGCGGTTCCAACGATTCAATATTAACTGGAACCGCTGTAACTGTCGCATGTTCGCGGGGGCTCAAATGAACCCATTTAGCTGCTACATGCTTTATCTTACCCGCTGGCGGAAACCGGCTTCCAGCGTATTGCCGTCTGGATCAAAGACCAGAGCCGCATAATATCCCATTTCTTCCGGCCCCTGATAAGCCGGCGCCCCGCTTTCACTGCCGCCGCCCTGAAGGGCCGCACGGTGAAATGCCTCTACATCGTCGCGACTGCTGGCATTGAACATGAGATGCAGGTGGTTGCCCGGCTTGCCGCCAGGCTCGTCAGCGCCCGGCTTTGGGCCGCTATGTATCCATAGAAAGGGTACCGGCGCCCTCTCCCCGCCACTGACGAAGAAACCGCTGTCCGAATGGGCAATAACGGCCAGCCCAAGCTTGGGCATGCAGCTTTCATAAAAGGAAAGGCTGCGGCGAAGATTTCTGCTTTGAAAGCCAATGTGATCGAAGAGCGACATAGGGTTCATTATATGTCGGCTTTGAATAAAGGAAAGCGGCGCTCCCAATTTTGGAGAGCGCCGCCCTTATTATTCCTAAAGCATGTTGCAGTTAAATGGATTCATTTGAGCTCCCGCGAACATGCGACAGTTAAAAGAATCTAGAGCGAACGCGCCATGGGTGCGATTAAGCGCGACACACTCTAAGTCAAAGATCAGCCACGTGTACGCGCAAGGCCTGTCTTGGCTGGCTGATAGTTTGCATCAAGCTGAAGCGCGCGCGAATAGGAGTTGGCAGCCTTCGCCTTATCGCCACGCTGTTCATAAACCAGCGCCTGATTGGACCAGCTTTCAGCAATGTTTCCATCAAGGGTAATAGCCGTATTAAAATCGTCAAACGCATTGTCGTAGTCACCAAGGGCAACATAGGAAATGCCACGACCATTATAAGGCTCAGGCGCCGTCGAATTGAGCGAAATCGCTTTTGAGAAATCTTCAATCGCCTGTTGATGCTGGCCTTTAGCCTGATAGATCAGACCACGATTGTGATAAGCGCGCCCATCGGTGGTCTGCAGTGCAATCGCCTGATTGAAATCACTCAGCGCCTGATCGAGACGGCCGGCCAGACGGTAGACATTGCCGCGGCCGACATAAGCTGCGTCATATTGCGGGTTTATCTGGATTGCGCGGCTGTAATCCTGCGCTGCCTTGCCGCTGTCGCCCATGTAACGATAGACCAGTCCGCGATTTGCATAAGCCTGATAGAAATTCGGATTAAGCGCGATAGCCTGCTCAAAATCGCGTAGCGCATCCTTGTAGCGCCCAGCCTTACCATAGGCAGAGCCGCGCACATTGTAGGCTTCAGGATCGCGCGGGTTACTCTGGATGACGCTGGTAAGCGAACCGATATTCTCGCTCGAACCTTGCGCACGATCAACAGAAGTCAATGCGCTCGTGGAAGAACTCTGACATCCAGCAACAGCAAGTGCCAGAACTGCCGTGACCGCCAATAGGCTGTTTCGTGCAAAATGAGAGCTTGTTGATTTTCCGGCCATCACAACAAATTTCCCGGACGAATGCATCACCTTAAAGCGTTTTGGCAAAGACAGCGTTCCTTTCTGCTTGACCGGAGCGAAGGATCTAAAACCCTGAACGTCCGTCAACTTTGTCCCCGGCTGATACAACAGCCACAATACTATAATTGCTTCTATAGCACAGCAAAAGGCAGCAGAAAAACTGCGCCCTAAAACGCATCCGAAAACTGAAGACGTCCTTCGGAGAAGATACGCGTTAACTCAACTCAATAAAGCACGATCTGATGTTATCGGATTTTCGCTCCAGATGGATCAACGCCACAATAAAGGTCTGTATATGGCGGTCCGCTGACTAATAAAATCGGCATGTTTTATCCCGTGAAGCACACCAGAACTATGCTCCGACCGCCAGACATGCAAAAACCGGCGCAAGCCATAAGCCGCACCGGAAAGCAAAAAGGCGCCGCATAGGCAGCGCCAATTTCAGATCAATCAACGAGCAGCAGGACGACCGCCGCCGATGAGACCTTCACGCTGCGCGCGCTTGCGAGCCAGCTTGCGTGCGCGGCGAACGGCTTCAGCCTTTTCGCGGGCGCGCTTTTCAGATGGCTTTTCATAGTGGCCACGCATCTTCATTTCGCGGAAGATACCTTCGCGCTGCATCTTTTTCTTGAGAGCGCGGAGAGCCTGATCAACATTGTTATCGCGGACGAGTACCTGCACGTGTAATCCCGTATCGGTTAGAATTTCGATTGAGCCTGAGGCATTAAGGGCGTCTCTTAACGAGTTCCAGCTAATCGAGTCAACCGGTAAACGCCCAAAGGCTCCCAAGCTTCGCAGCTTAAACGCTGCAAATTGGTGGTGGCTATTACCAGATAGCCCACCCCCTGTCCACCTCCAGATGCAACTTTGCCCACCGTTGCAGATAAATAATGGACTTATATCGATTTATAATGACTGACTGGTCCCGAATACGCTATCTGCCACCCAGTTTCGCACAATTCAGCCTCATTGCTCCACCATAGGAACAGTCAGGCAATTCACAGCCTTTTTTCCCTTTCGATTGATTCCTTCGCTTAAATTTCATGTCCCTACGCAAACGACTCGTTATTCAGTTTACAGGCTATGAAGGCCTGCATCCCAAAGCTGTGCGCATACGCCATGCACAGGCGCTGAAGGATTTTGATCGGTTATGGAAAGCCAAGACCAAGCTTTCACCCATAACCGATGAGCCAGATGATTGCGGAACGCTGATCGCGACGACGCAGGGCAACGGCTGGCAAACCGAGACGGAGTTCTGCCAGTTCGGTACTGCTGACATCTTCGATGACTATGCTGCCCGTTCCACACCGAAGCGTATGCTGACCGGCTTTCACGCCTTCATGAATATTTTCTTCACCGGCACCCTGTTTCGCTACTTGCTGACAAGCTGGCGCTTCGTGATGTTCTTCATGTGGCCGTTTCTATTGTCCATCGTCATTATAGCAATCGCGGCCCTGATTGCCTCTGCGCCCACGCTTGCAGGCTTCCCGTTGTGGAATCTCGTCTGGTCGCTGCCGCTGGCTGCTGTTATCGCGACATTGCTCGTGCGCTGGCCAGGCGACCGCTTCTTCATGTCCTATCTGTTGGATGACTGGTCGGCAGCCTATGACCGCATCTATTGCCGTAACGACAAGCTCAATGCACGTCGCCGAGCCTTTGCCGAAGCGCTCAAAACGAAGATCGAAGAAAGCAACGCTGACGAAGTGATTATCGTCGCCCACAGCCTCGGAACGGTGCCAGCTGTCGAAGCACTGGCGGATGTTCAGCGTGAGCGCCCTGATCTGCTTAAGAAACAGCCTGTATCGATGCTGGCCATTGGCTCATGCCTCCTGATGATCGCACTTCACCCAAAGGCACGTGGCTTGCGCGAAGATGTGCGTGTGGTGATGGAAGAAAGTCCGGTTCTTTGGTCAGAGTTTCAGGTATTGACGGATATCATCCACTTCTACGGTTCTGACCCCGCAAAAACGCTCAAGATCAAGACAGCCAATCCGCCCCTGATCCACCGTATCCGCTTTAAGAATGTTCATAGCGAAAACCGCTACAAGCGCTCAAAGGGCAACTTCTTCCTCATGCATCTGCTTTATATGCGCGGTGCGGAGAAGAAGAATTTCTTTGACTTCGGCATGTTTCTGCACGGCCCGTTCTTTTTCCGCGAACTGATGACGACCTATAAAGACAAAGCCGCCCCGCTCGATGAAGAGGGACGGCTTATCAATCCGTAAAACGGAAAGCTGTTATGCTTGCGGCGGCTCAACCACGGCGATGGTGAGCCACGTGGCGGTCAGTGCTGGCTTCACCATATTCTCGACTTCGAGCGTCACATCGTAATGATTGACCACGCGGCCTGATGGACGGATATCGGCGTTAGCGAGCTTGAAGCGGGCACGCACACGCGCGCCGGTTTTCACTGGCGACATGAAGCGGACTTTGTCGAAGCCATAATTGATGCCCATCGTGGCACCTTCCAGCATCGGCAGCGCTTCAAATGCCAGTGTCGAAAGCAGCGACAACGTCAGAAAGCCATGAGCAATCGTGCCGCCGAAAGGCGTTTCCTTGATTGCGCGCTCCGGATCAACATGAATGAACTGATGATCGTCCGTCGCATCCGCGAACTGATTAATCATCGCCTGTGTGACTTCACGCCACTCGGAGCATCCAATTTCCGTACCGATTGCTTCGCGCAACTGGTCGAGCGTAATTGCGTCTTTCATGCCATGAAACTTTCTGCTGAACTGATACTCTTTTGTTATCCATTAAAGCATTTGAGCCAAAAGTGCGAAGCGGTTTTGCGTGGGATAATGCGTAAAAACAAATAATTAGAGGGCTCCAACGACTCGATCTTAACTGGAACCGCTCTAATCACAAGACGGCAAGGTCGCCGATTAGGCAGCGACCAGTATTTCACGTGCAATATCATCCCAGTGCGAGAAAACGCGGTTTGCGCCCTTTGATGATAGCTTTTCGGTATGACCTTCATAAGTATGGCCACCGCCCGTATAACCAAAAGCAGTCATGCCAGCAGCAACAGCTCCCTCAATGCCAAAAGGCGAGTCTTCAATCACCACGCAGCGCGCTGGATCAATGCCCATCTTGTCTGCGGCAAACAGGAAGAGATCCGGCGCAGGCTTGCCGCGCTTGACCATGCTGGAAGAATAGACCGCTTCTCCAAAATATTGGTTGATCCCCGTCTTCTCCAGACTGAATGCAATCCGCTCCGGCTGCGAAGACGAGGCAACGCAACGCTTATGCGGCAGAACCTTAAGAAAATCTGCAATGCCCACGGCAGGCTGCAAGTGTTCGGCAAACAGGATTTTCGTCTCAGGCCAAAACTGACTGGTCGCCTCTTCCGGCAAACGATGACCCGTCAGATCGGCAATCATGTCCATAATATCTGCCTGCTTCATGCCAATCCCCTTGGCTACAGTGCCTTGCGGCAGTGCCATACCGTGATTGGCATAAACCTGCTCGAATGCACGGCAAGATAGTGGTTCGCTATCGACGAGCACGCCGTCGCAATCAAAGATAACGAGGTCGAAGGGGGATAGATTACTCATGAAGGCTCCGATGGAGTAGGTATGTGGAATGCGTATTTTGTCGCGCCGATTTGAGGTGCGCGCTTGCCACTGTTGATATAGAGACTGTTCGTCAATTGCGCATCTATAACAGTATAAGCGTGACAAAATTATCGCGGAATAGATAGTGAAAGCATTTGAGCCATCAGGACGTGAGCTTTTTGCGTCAGATAATGCGTAAAGACAAAAAGTGAGACGCGGTTCCAACGATTCAGTCTTAACTGGAGCCGCTTTAAAAAATTGCGGAGACTCTCATGACAACGAATGTGGCACTGGTTGGATTGGCGCGCGACCTTCAGGCACGCGCTGAAACAGGGAAACCAATCCGCATAGGTCTTATCGGTGCTGGCGAGATGGGCACCGATATTGTCACGCAAGTTGCCCGCATGCCTGGCATTGAAGTCGGCGCGCTATCTGCGCGACGCCTGCCTAACACTTTCAAAGCCGTGCGCACCGCTTATGGCGATGAAGACAACGCACAAGAAGCAAATACTGAGAGTGCCATGACCCGCGCCATTGAGGGCGGCAAGATTGCAGTTACTGGCGACAACGATCTGATTCTCACCAATCCGCTGATCGACGTCATTATCGATGCAACCGGCATTCCCGAAGTGGGTGCTGAAACCGGTATCAAGGCGATTGAAAACGGCAAGCATCTTGTGATGATGAATGTCGAAGCCGATGTCACCATCGGCCCTTATCTTAAAGCACAAGCAGATAAACACGGCGTGATTTATTCGCTGGGAGCAGGTGACGAACCTTCCTCCTGCATGGAACTGATCGAATTCGTCTCGGCGCTTGGCTACGAAGTCGTTTCCGCAGGCAAGGGCAAGAACAACCCGCTCAATTTTGATGCCATCCCTGACGACTATCAGGAAGAAGCCGACCGTCGGAACATGAATGTCCGCCTGCTGGTCGAATTCATTGATGGTTCAAAAACCATGGTCGAGATGGCAGCCATTGCCAATGCAACTGGCCTTGTTCCTGATATTGCCGGGATGCACGGACCGCGTGCAGCAATCGATCAGTTAAGCAGCACGCTTATCCCACAAGCCGATGGTGGCGTGCTGACAAAAAGCGGTGTCGTCGATTATTCTATCGGCAAAGGCGTTTCACCCGGCGTCTTTGTTGTGGCTAAGATGGACCACCCTCGCCTCAATGAGCGGCTGGAAGATCTGAAAATCGGTAAAGGCCCCTACTTCACCTTCCACCGCCCTTATCACCTTACGTCGCTTGAAGTGCCACTGACAGTCGCGCGCGCCGTTCTGTACGGCAAATCCGATATGGTGCCGTTGCCAAAGCCGGTAGCGGAAGTCTGCGCGGTCGCAAAGAAAGACTTGCAGCCGGGCGATCATCTCGATGCCATCGGTCAATATTGCTATCGTTCGTGGATCATGACGACACCGGAAGCACGCAGTGCCAAGGCCATTCCTTGCGGCTTGCTGCAAAACGGCACCGTCACTGCACCAATCAAAAAGGGTGAACTCATCACCTATGCCAACGCAGCACCACAGCCCGGCTCCAAGATTGCCGAGCTGCGTGCGTTGCAGGACAAGATGATCTACGGTTGATCGAAAATTACCAGCACAAACAAAAACGGCGGCTCGAAGCCGCCGTTTTTGTTTCTTGCCAGAACACCCCGGCCTTATGAGATTCGGGGAAATGGCGCGCCGAAAATGGTGGGGTTTGAGAACCGGAGCGGAGTGTACTTAAAGTACATGAGCACCGGAAGCGCAGAACCATGTCATTTGCAGGCCGCCAGAACCCGAATATCAAAGGCCTAGTGATCCAAAGCCTTCACAATACTCTCCACCATCTTCTTCGCGTCAGCAAAGAGCATCATGGTGTTGTCGCGGAAGAACAGCTCGTTTTCCACGCCCGCATAGCCTGAGCCCATGCCGCGCTTGATGAACAGAACCGTGCCAGCTTTGTCGACATCAAGGATCGGCATACCGAAAATCGGCGATTGCGGATCGGTCTTCGCTGCCGGATTGGTCACGTCATTCGCACCAATCACGAAGGCAACATCAGCCGTCGCAAATTCCGAATTGATGTCTTCAAGTTCGAACACTTCATCGTAAGGCACATTGGCTTCAGCCAGCAACACGTTCATATGGCCAGGCATACGACCGGCAACAGGGTGGATTGCGTATTTCACTTCCACGCCTTCGGCCTTCAGCTTATCGGCCATTTCACGCAGCGCGTGCTGTGCCTGTGCTACCGCCATACCGTAACCCGGCACGATGATAACCTTCGATGCATTCTTCATGATGAAAGCCGCATCGTCAGCCGAGCCCTGCTTGACCGGGCGTTGTTCGACCTCGCCATTACCGCCGGCAGCAGAAGTGTCGCCACCAAAGCCGCCGAGAATAACCGAGATGAACGAACGGTTCATGCCCTTACACATGATGTAAGACAGGATCGCACCGGACGAACCAACCAGCGCACCAGTGATGATCAGCGCCAGATTGCCTAACGTAAAACCGATACCTGCCGCAGCCCAGCCCGAATAGGAGTTGAGCATGGAGACGACAACCGGCATATCCGCGCCGCCAATTGGCACGATGATCAACACACCGAAGACAAGCGATAGGACAACGATCAACCAGAATACGAAATGGCTTTCGGTGTTCACCAGAACGGCGATCAGCAAAACAATCGCAATTGCGAGTGCTGCATTGATCAGGTGGCGTCCGGGCAGCATGATCGGCTTGCCCGACATACGACCGTCGAGCTTAAGAAAGGCTATGATCGAGCCAGTAAAGGTAATCGCGCCAATAGCAACGCCAAGCGACATCTCAATCAGAGCCTGAGCGTGGATCTGGCCCACTTCACCAATGTCAAAGGAATGCGGCGAGTAAATCGCAGCAGCCGCAACGAGAACCGCCGCAAGACCGATCAGCGAGTGAAAGGCCGCAACGAGCTGCGGCATCGCCGTCATGGCAATACGACGCGCAATCACCGCGCCAATACCGCCACCAATACCGATACCAAGAAGGATCAGGACCAGACCGCCGAAGCTTGGGCGGGCCAGCAACAATGTCGTAACAATAGCAATGGCCATACCAACCATGCCGAACGTGTTGCCCTGACGGCTGGTCGTGGGATGTGACAAACCACGCAGCGCCAGAATAAACAGCACGCCCGAGACGAGATAAAGAAAGGCTGCAACATTAATGCTCATGATGGTTCAGCCTCACTTTTCTTTTTTCTTGTACATGGCAAGCATGCGCTGGGTGACGAGGAAGCCACCAAAAATATTCACGCTCGCAAGAATCAGCGCAATGAAACCAAAGCCAGTGGCCCAGCCCGAAAGCGACAGGCCAACCGCAAGCAGTGCACCGACAACAATGACGGATGAAATAGCGTTGGTGACGGCCATAAGCGGGGTGTGGAGCGCAGGTGTCACCTGCCAGACGACGTAATATCCGACGAAGATCGACAGGATAAAGATCGCAAAGCGGAAAACAAACGGATCGACCACACCACCCGTTGCGGCATGTGCTGCAGCCGCCGCTGCATCCCCAAGACCAGCGGTGTTTTCGGCTGCCTGTCTTACGGCATCTGCCGCTTGATTGAGGCTCTCGAGAGCTTTTTCAAGTGCTGTATCGGCCATTATGCCTCTCCTCCATCAGCGGAAGTTTTTGCGGCTTTTGCGGGAGCTTTTTTGGTTGTCTTGCGAGCAGGTTTTACAGCAGCAGGTGCCGCTTCTGCTTTCACAGCCGCTGGCTTTGTCTTGGGTGCTGCTTTCGGCTTTGCGACTGTTTCGGCCTCAACCACGGGGACCACGTCAACCTTGGCAAAAGCCGGATGCACGACCTTGCCCTGATGGGTAAGAAGCGTTGCCTTTACCAGCTCTTCTTCTGGATCGAGTTTGAGAAGCTTGGCTTCCTTGTCGACAAGTGTTTCAAGGAACGCATAAAGATTACGCGCATAAAGTTGCGAGGCAGTCGCTGCGATCCGGCCCGGTACATTGAGATGCCCGACAATCTTTACACCATTCACCTCGGCAACCTGACCAGCAATTGCACCCTCAACGTTGCCGCCGCGCTCAACCGCCAGATCGATCAGCACCGAACCCGGACGCATGGCCGCAACCATTTCCTTGGTCACAAGTCGCGGAGCCGGACGGCCGGGAATGAGTGCTGTGGTAATGACTATATCCTGCTTGGCAATATGGTCGGCAACGAGTGCAGCCTGTTTTGCCTGATATTCCTTCGACATTTCCTTGGCGTAACCGCCTGATGTTTCAGCCGCCTTGAACTCGTCATCCTCGACAGCGATGAATTTCGCACCAAGGGAAGCCACCTGCTCTTTGGCAGCCGGACGCACGTCGGTTGCGGTTACGACAGCACCAAGACGACGTGCGGTCGCAATAGCCTGCAAGCCTGCAACACCCGCACCCATGACAAAAACGCGCGCCGCAGGAACAGTGCCCGCTGCCGTCATCATCATCGGCATGGCGCGATCATAGGTTGAGGACGCGTCAATGACCGCCTGATAACCCGCGAGATTGGCCTGTGATGACAAAACGTCCATCACCTGCGCACGCGTAATACGTGGCATGAATTCCATGGTGAATGCGGAAATTCCAGCCTTGCCCAATGCTGCGACGGCATCTTCGTGACCATAAGGATCAAGCATCGCAAAGAGAGCCGCGCCCGATTTATATCCTTTGAGTTCCGCGTCGTTTGGACGGCGTACTTTGAGGATCACATCTGCCGTTTTGGCATCTGTCGCAGTTCCTATACGCGCCCCGGCACCAGAAAATTCGGTATCGATGATACGCGATTTTTCGCCTGCGCCTTTTTCCACCACGACATCAAAGCCAAGAGCAATGAATTTCTTCACCGTCTCGGCGGATGCCGCAACGCGGGTCTCGTTGGGATCACTCTCTTTCGGAATGAATATAGTCTGGGCCAACTGGTTTCCCTTTCGTGGCTTGATCCGACCTTGCGGGCGGGCACAATTCAGAACCTCAGGGAAGAGGCTCCATCAAAGTTCATTCGAGGCGTTTCGACCTCATTGATTGAGATCGGCGGTCTCAACATTTTGTTCTCGCGCGCATCTTTTCCGAAAACCGTTTCACAATTTTCGAGATGCGCTCAAAGTAGACGACATGCATAAAGCCCCGGCACGGTGCGGGCGGCACCAATACCAAGGCATTCGATCAAATCGTACGGATTATTGCTGGTTTAAGTCCTTAGAGAAGGAACCAGGCAGCAACGCAGATAAGAAGGAAAAGAACGGTCGCGGAGAAGAAACCACCCGCGAAGAAGCCGAACGCCATGGCAGCCAGAAGCGCAACGAGTGCTACTGTGCCCCATTTAAATACGATCGTGAAACCCGCATAAGTTTTCTCATGCTCAGGATAATCCATCGACGCGCCAAGTTCAGCTGGGGCTGTATTGTGATGTTCTGCCATGTTTAGTTCCACCCATTGAGATATTTTGACTATTCTTAGCCAGAATATCCGCAATCTTCAACGCGCATGCAACCTTTACCGGAGTTAGCCTCTGGCTTTCCTACCCGGCTGTTTGTCGCAGCGCCCCTCCATTCCGCAAGTGGCCGCTTAGTGCGGCTCCTCCACCTAACTAGCGGCAATTTTCAAAAAGTGCTACATCTAAATATTTAGAGCAACTTTCAAAAAGATTTAAAAGATCAGTCGTAAGGATCGTGCGTTTGCACATTTTCCGCATCAATTGATGTTACACACCCAGACCCGTATATTTGGCGGTCGGCAAGATGGTCAGCGGTCCCACGCCATTTACAAGATTGCCAAACATGGCGCGACGTTCATGCGGCTGCGACTTGAAAAAAGGAAATCGAACAGCAACCGCGTCACGAATATTGCGGATAGGCGCGGCACCGAGGCCAACCCTGATCCCATAACCTTCATGCTCACGCGCTTCAGCCATAACCGTTGTACCAAAAATGCGCTTGTAGAACGCCATATGCTCTGGCTTGACTGAAGCAAGACATTGATCAGCTTCGAAATATTCGGAAGCCATCGCGGCAATGCGAAGCGTGACATAAGGAATGGCCGGATATTCGCTCAGCAGCTCAGGATCTGCTGCAAATCGTGTGGGATCGACAAAGCTCATGCCGCTGTTCAGCAACGGATCAAGAATATCAGGAAAAAGTGCGTAGCTTGTGCCGCGGCGATGATCTGGCGTGATGTGGTGAACTCGCAACGTACTGACCAACTGCCCATCAATGTGGATACCATAGACAAAGGCATGGCTATCGCGATCAATGTCATCGACGATTGATGGCACTTCCGCTTCATGCATCACATTGCGTGTACGATAGGATCGATAGCGCAACCGACCGATCTCTTCGAGATCTTCCGCTTGAACAACACGACGATATTCTACCCGATCCAGAAACTGCAAGAGCTGCCGCGCGAAATTGGATAGCGGCGGTTGCCCGCCGGAGACAGCTTCATTGGTCATTCAAATTGTATCCGCACCCATCAAATCAGCGCGCAGAATAAGATGCTTTATGAGCGTGTAAAGGTATAACTTGGAGTTTTTCTCACACGTCGGTGAAAGATAAACTTCTTACCCAGCAAAGTGACGCTATCGTGAGGCCTAACTTGTGACATGGGGACGGTGAATAGCTGCCTGTAGCGCACCCCGAAAAGTGTGAAACGGTTTTCGGACCAAGATGCGCGTTAAAATGTGTAGAGCGTCGACCTGATAATCAGATCGACGCTCTACACAGCCATTCACCTTGTCCTTGATCAAAGCTAGAACATGTCTCCTAAAAGGTGCCCGTCCGGTGATCTGATTTTGGAAAGCGGCTTCTATATAGCAAGTTACGTCACAGATGATTCATTTGTGACGTAACGAGGTATGAATGTCGAAGTATGAGATCCTAACGGGAGCCGAACGACAACGCCGATGGTCCACCGAGCTGAAGCTTTCGATATTGCACGAAGCGTTCGGCACGGATGGCAGTGTTTCGGCTGTGGCGCGTCGACATGGTATTCTTCCCCAACAGATCTATGCCTGGCGAAACAAGTTCTCTCTCCCCAAGCCAGAGGTTCCGGATGCTTCTTCGTTTGTGCCGGTTTCTGTTATCGGGTCGTTGGGAGGCCCCGCCGACGGTTGCGCGAGGAGTAGTCTTCGGTCGCGGTCCGGAGACGTTGAGATTGTTCTGAGGAATGGCCGGATACTCAGAATTGTAGGGGAGATAGATCTTGAGATGCTGTCGTCCTTGGTCGCTTGTGTGGAGGTGGCATGATCGGGCCTTCTGGGAATGTACGGGTCTATTTGGCCTGCGGAGTAACCGACATGCGGCGCGGAATTGATGGTCTGTCAGCATTGGTCGAAGCGATCACCAGGGAGGCACCGGGGTCTGGTGCGATCTTCGGGTTCCGGGGCAAACGCGCGGATCGGATTAAGCTTTTATGGTGGGATGGCCAGGGGTTCTGTTTGTTCTACAAGATTTTGGAGCGCGGATACTTTCCCTGGCCGACGGCTAAAGAGGGCGCGGCGCATCTGACTCAGGCTCAGCTTTCCATGCTTGTCGAAGGTATCGACTGGCGTCGACCGGCATGGACTTCCGCTCCTGGTCGCACGGGTTAAAAGCTATATTTTACAAGGGCGAACGTGGAAAAATTCTAGCGCTTCCGGCGCAAATCAGCTATGTTTTGGGGCATGAAAACAACGCCGCCAAACAATCAGGACGAGCTATCAGCACTGCGTGCGCTCGTCGCTGAACAGGCGGCGAAGCTCAGCGAGAAAGAAGCTGAAGTCGGCAAGCGTGACACCATTATCGACCTTTTACGCGCCCAGTTGGATCTGCTCCGCCATCGACAGCACGGCGCTTCTTCTGAGAAGATAGACCGAAAGATCGAGCAATTCGAATTGATGCTGGAGGAGATCGAAGCATCCCGCACTGAGTCTGATATGCGCTCTGGAAAGAACCCTTTACCGGAGCTGGACGATGCATCCGAGAAGCCAAAGCGCAGACCATTGCCAGATGACCTTCCAATCCAGGAGGTGGTCTATACGGCTCCCTGCAATTGTCCGACCTGTGGGGGCATGTCGTTTCTGAAGGCCGCCGATAAGGTGGTTCAGGTGATGGAGCACGTGCCGGCATCTGTGAAGATTGTCCGCCATGTCGAAAAGCGAATGATCTGCAAAGACTGCGATACAACAGTGTCTGGCAAAATACCGACTCTGCCAATCGAGCGCGGTAAGCCTGGACCAGGGTTGCTCGCTCATATCATGGTCGCCAAGTTCGATGATCATATTCCGCTCTACCGTCTGTCCGAGATGCACGACCGACTGGGAGTAGACATCTCCCGCTCCGTCATGGCCGATTGGGTCGGTCGCGTCTCCATTCTGCTTACGCCGCTCATTTTACTGATCAGGGGCCATATCGCGGCGGTCGACCGGATACATACGGATGATACCCCGGTCGATGTTCTCGATCCCGGGAGGGGAAAGACCAAAACAGGCAGGGTCTGGGTCTATGTCTTCGATGGCCGTGGTTATCAGGATACCAATCCCGCAGCTATCGCCTACTATTATAGTCCTGATCGCAAGGGTGCGCATCCGGCTGACCATCTCGCTAACTTCAGCGGCGTGATGCATGCCGATGGCTATGGTGGTTATAAGAAGCTTTACGGCAATCAGATCATTGAGGCGGCCTGCATGGCGCATGTGCGTCGCAAGTTCCATGATGTGATCAAGCTCAAGCCATCACCTATTGCCGAGGAGGCGCTGTCACGCATCGGTGCGCTTTATGATATCGAGGATCGTATCCGCGGCATGCTGCCCGGTGAGCGCCGCACACTGCGCCAGCAACACGCCAAACCCATTCTGGCGGACCTGAAGGCGTGGATCGAAGATACGCAGCAGACATTGCCGCAAAAACAGAAGCTTGCCGAAGCGATGCGATACGCGCTGTCGCGATGGACAGCATTGAGCGTTTACATCGATGATGGCCGTGTCGAAATCGACAACAACATCGCCGAGCGTGCCATGCGTCCGCTTGGAATTGGACGAAAAAACTGGCTCTTCGCCGGATCAGACAAGGGCGGCGAGCGTATCGCCAGTATCCTGACTATCATCGAAACAGCCAAACTTCATGGGCACAATCCAGAGGCCTATCTGACAGACGTCCTGACCAGGATCCAGGATCACCCCAAGGATCGGCTTGAGGAGCTCCTGCCGTGGCATTGGACGTCAGCAAAAGACCTGCATGAGGCTGCATGATGGCACGTTCGAGGATTATCTATACGCTTAAAGAGGTCTCTGACATGATCGGCGAAAACCTCGAGCTGCTCGACGAAGTTACTGCCAACTCGGACAATATTGCCGAGGGCGAATTGGTTTATATCCGCGACGGAAGCGAATACGGTACCATGGGCCTTACCGGAGACGGTGTAGAGGGACTCCAGGAGCTTCTTGCAGACATACGGACGTGGGATGGCGGAATCCGCCAATTCCTCATTGAGGAAAAATGTGATCCTGAAGTGATGGAACGCATCATGGAGGACGAGCTAAACCGCAACACATAGTCAGCATATCCAGCAAAGAAAAAATGCTTTCGCCGGACGCTTACCCTAAAAGTGGGAACCGGTTTTGGGAGACATGCGTAAAAACAAATAGTGAGACGCATTTCTAACGATTCATCTTAAACAGGAAATGCTCTAGATCGCGTTGGCCAAAGATTGAAACATGTTGATTGTTTCTTCTTTCACTGCCTGACCATCGACATTGAAATTTGCATAAGCCGACGTTTTAACGATCACCACGCGTTTGGCGGGATTAACGTAGATGAATTGCCCGTAAATCCCCACGCCACAAAAGTCGCCTTGAGGCTCTGCGGGAATCCACCACTGATAGCCGTAGCCATAAGCCGTCTTCCCCGAGGGCATTTCCCGTCCAGGCATCAAGTATGGCTCATCAGGCGTTACGGAATCATGGACCCACTGGGCAGGCACAATCTGCTCACCGCGATAATTGCGCCCTTCATTCATGTAGAGCAGCCCAAAGCGGGCATAATCGCGAAGAACAGCATTCAAGCCACCCGCAGCGACAACCTCGCCTTTTGAATCAGCCAGCCAGTATGCGTCAGCTTCTGCTCCGAGTTTTGACCAAAGCCTATCGCCGAAATATTGCTGAATCGGCACGCCCGTCGCCCCTTCGAGAACCAGAGCCAGAACCTGCGTATCAGCAGAAACATATTGATTGACGGTTCCCTGTGGCACCGCATTTTTCAAATGAGCGGTGAAATCAACAACCGAGCCTGTCAGCATCTGCACGATGTAACGCACAATATCTGAATTCAGATCGCCGTAATTCTCGTTGAAGCCAATACCTGACGACATTTGCAGAACGTTTTTGACAGTAACGCCCTTATAGCCACCCTCTTTGAGCACCGGCGCATAATGATCGACCGTCTCGTCCAGCTTGATCTGTCCATCATGAACAGCATTGCCGATCAGAAAGGAAACAAAGGATTTTGAAAGAGACATCGCAATGGATTGCGTTTTCTCGGTGTTACCGCGCGCATATTCTTCATGGACGATCACGCCGTCTTTGAGAACGATAAATCCTGTCGTATCTGTCCGGTCGAGAAAATCAGAAAGTTTGCGCGTTTCGCCTTTGTAGACATAAGTCTCGGGCAATGCCCGCTCGGCTTTTGGCAGAGGACTAACATCATTCGTATGTGGGATGCGGATTGACGAGTAGCGCTTGTAAAGATTGCGAAAATTCTCATCAATCACATCGGGCTTAAACACCTGAGCGTACTCATACACCGCCCAATACTCATGTATTTTTTTCCAAAAGAATGCCGCTCCAATACCTAGAACAATTATAATGCATATAACTACATATAATAGATAACGTAAAAACCGCTTCATTCCTTCCCCTTTATTAAATTTTACTTATAAGTAATTAGCGAATTAAATACGCCATTCAATGATAGATGAATATCTTCATCTTTATTGCTTTAAAGAAAATAGCTAAAATTTGCCAATATGAAATAGGGTACATCGCCGATACACAGTTCGTTTTACAGGATCGAGCACTTGCTTATGCAAACACTACTGCATCGGCCCAAAAACCCGTTGAGGTTTTTGAAAAGCACGATGCTTAGTAAATAAAGTAATGCGACTTTTGTGCACCCAAGACGGCGCACAGCGCTCTATCCGACGAAACTGCGCCCACTTTCATGAGGCACGACTGCCTTGGCCGAAGAGGATCTAATTTCTACCGCAGGAACAGGTTTACCTAAGAGATAACCCTGCACCAGATCAGCACCCGCTGCCACACGTATTAGTGCCAGTTGCTCTTCCGTTTCAACGCCCTCAACCGTAACGGCAAGCCCAAGCTCATGCGAAAGCTGGGTCACACCTCGTAACAACATCAGCGAACGGCGGTCAGTGGTGATGTCATGCACAAAAGACCGATCAACCTTGACCTTGGTCAACGGCAAACTGTTGAGATAGCTGAGGCTTGAATAGCCGGTGCCGAAATCATCCAGTGCAATATTGATCCCTGCATTCTTAAGACGCTGGAGAACCAGCGAGGTCTGGTTACGGTCTGCGATGATCGCACTTTCCGTCACTTCGACCTCAAGCTGCCTGGCTGGAAGTCCTGATTTCTGCAGTGCATTGGCAATGTCACGGGTGATATCACTGTTCTTCAAATCGATAGCCGACAGATTGACAGAAACCCCAATCCGGTCACCCCATGTGCTGCAGTCTAAGCAAGCTTGCTCGAGCATAAATCGCGTAATCTGCGAAATGATACCTATTTCTTCTGCAAGTGGAATGAATTCCGCCGGAGGCACATGCCCAAGCTCCGAGTGCTCCCAACGTGCCAGTGCTTCATAGGCCACGACGCGTAGTGACTGCGCGCTGACAATCGGCTGATAAACAACCTTGATCTCGCGATTTTCAATAGCCAAACGCAGATCAGCCTTCAATTTCTGCCGCCCGCGATATTTGGTATCCATGGCACTCACAAAAAGCGCCCATTGCTTACCTTCTTCGCCCTTGGCTTCATACAGCGCCAAATCAGCATTCATATGCATGCTGCCGACGTCGCTTTTCTCAATCGTCTCGGTAGCGACACCAGCACTGATTTCAATATGAACCTGATCGCCGTTAAGATCATAAACGCCGCTTGCAACCGAAATGACGTGGTCCATGACGGAAGCCACTTCATCTTCGCCGCGAAGATTGAAAACAAAAATAACGAACTCGTCACCACCAAATCGCGAGGCAACATAACGTTGCGGGTCAAGCGAATTGAGCCGCTCTGCAAAAAGCCGCAGGAATACGTCGCCAACATGATGTCCAAGCGTATCGTTGACATGCTTGAAATGGTTGATGTCGATGACGATCAGCGCCGCAAGTGTATCGGGCTCCTGATGTGCACGAAGAGAACGCACCATCGTTTCGAAGTAAGTACGGTTCGGCAGCCCGGTCAAACCGTCAAAACGAGCCATATGCTGAATGCGCGCTTCGGATTCGACCCTCTGCGTCACATCTTCAAACATCAGCACCACACCCGCATTGGATGTCTGATTACCGATACATTCAATATAGCGATTATCCGCCAGTTGCAGAATGTCGCGCGCTTTGCGTCCCGACAATAAGTCCTGCATGCGGGTACGAATATTGATCAGATCATTATGCGGAAACAGGCCCTGCTTGGCGCAATAACGTAACAACACCTCCAACCTGCGACCACGCAATTTGGTGTGCTCGGCGATCTTTAGCAACGCCTTGGTCTTGTGATTGATAACGGCAATGCGCTGCTGCGCATCGAACATCAGCAGTCCTTGCGGCATATTGTTCAACGCCGCATCGAAACGTCCGGCCACGATGGACAATCGCCGCTTGCCCATCACCGCTGCGAAAAGGAATTCGCGAAGGCCGTTGGCCATCTGGATATTGGACAGAAAATAAGGGATCAGCAGCAAGCCAATGACGACATGAAACGGCGTTCCCGCGAGGATCAAGCCAGCCAGAACCGGAATAAGCGTGCAAGCCGACATCAAGATCACGGCTTTTGCCGACGCATAATTGCGCCCAACAATTGATACAACCGATGCTAGCAAAATGGTCAGGCTTGCGAGTTCAGCGAATGAATCACGTAACACGTAGCTCGAGAAAAAGCAGAGCATTCCAAGCGTTGCGCAAACCAAGGAGGCACCGACCAGATAGCGGGCTTCCCATTTATCCAAATCCGCATGGGACAGGCTGCCAAACTTCGCCTGATCAAATTTATGCATGTCATAGAGGCGACCGAGCGCCACAACCGTAAAAAAGCTGGCAAATCCCAGAAAGTGCCAGTCAGCCGTTTTTACATAGATGACGACACACGCCACAACGTGGGCGAGCAAACCAAACCATAAAGTTGTGCGATTGCCGTAAAGCGCACGCAGAAACGATAGCCGCACATCGGCAGGTATCTCAGGTTGAAGGCTTCGCCACATCTCGTTGATTGTACCCCTTTCATAGGGGGTAATATGCCACCAATCACTTAAAAATACCTTTCGTAAAACTAAACCACAAGCTGTTATTACAACTACCATAAGATGTAATCAGATTATTATTAAGCAAACAACGATCGGTACAACCTGGACGCAATAATACAACTCTAAGATCTCATGGCGCAGCTTTCAGTTTATTTGCAACACGCCGAAACCCATGCGCTGCGCAGGATCTATCGACTATTATGAAGTTAAAAGCCACCGTAACGACACGCAAAGACTGAATACAATGCCAAACCGGGCACTTCTTTTAGTGAAAAACTCAGTTCATAGATCAAATTGCGGAGAAACCACCGGAAGATCGTCGCGAGACGTCAAATATGATGGCCACCATCAACAGTAATCACAGACCCGGTCATGTAACGGCTCGCATCTGACGCCAGCATTAGGACAACGCCATCTAGATCCTGCATTTCTCCGAGACGCCGCATTGGATTGCGTCCCTTGAAATATCCGCCGGCAGGACCGGACAGCTGGCTTTCATTGATTCGCGTCGGAAACCAGCCCGGGGCGATGGCATTGACCCGGATATCGTGCGATGCCCACTCAAGCGCCAGCGCACGCGTCATTTGTGTTACACAGGCCTTGGACATCGCATAGGCAGCCGTTCCCTTCTGAGGGCGCTCAGCAAGAATACTTGTCGTATTTACGATGGCGCCACTTTGGCTGCGCTCGATCATCCGGCGTGCCACTTCCTGCGCGGTAAAAAAAGAGCCCCCAACATTCACGTCGAAGATATGCTCAAGCATGTCGCGGGTTGTATCAAGCGCACGTGCCACGTGGGCGACACCTGCATTGTTAAACAACACGTTGATTGGTCCCAGACGCTGTTCCGCATCATCGAATGCGGTTTTGATTTCATCGGGATTGGTCACATCTGCCATCAGTTCCAGCACTTCTCCACCTGAGGGGCAGAGTATTGCTCCTTCATGACTGCGTGATATCGAGATAACACGCGCACCATGGCGCGCTAACACGCGCACCATATGCAAACCCAAACCGGAAGAGCCTCCGGTCACGGCAATCACTTTGCCTGCGACAGAGAAAGTCTGATCGTCAGCCATTTATCCCCCCGACTGCCAATTTCCTTTATATATTTAGAGCAACATCACGTTTATGTGAACCCAATAACCACCTGAAAACTCGCTCGGTTAATAGAGTACACAGAACGTAGCGATATGTTGCGAAGCTGTGATCAGCTTCACGATTGCACGGGTTGGTACGGCGCTTTACATATGCACAAACAACATCCCTTTGCTGGATTGCAATCAACCATGCCCAAATCTATTCGCCCTCTTATTGCTGTGCCCACAGACGTAAAGCCGTTTGAAAATTACACTTGGCACGCAGCACCCGAGCAATATCTCGCAGCTGCAATTGATGTCGCAGAGGTCACGCCTCTTCTTGTTCCAAGCTTCGGCGAGAAAATGGATACCGACACGATTTTAGATGGCGTGGATGGTCTGCTCGTCACTGGTTCAAAATCGAACGTCAATCCAAAACTATACGGCGTGGAACCGAGCGCGGCCTTTGAGCCATATGATAATGCGCGCGACGCAACATCGCTGCCACTGATCCGCGCAGCCATTGAAAAGGGCGTCCCGGTCTTAGCGATTTGCCGAGGCCTGCAGGAATTAAATGTCGCCTTGGGCGGCACGCTGGCCACCGAAATTCAGGAACTCGAAGGACGGATGGATCACCGTGCGCCAGTATCTGACAGTCAGGCCGAACGCTTCGCAATTCAGCATCCGGTGAAAATCGCACCAAATTCCTGTCTGGCTGAAATTTTGAAATCCGATAGTGTGAAGGTCAATTCTGTTCACCGTCAGGCAATCGACAGACTGGCTCCGGAACTTGAAATTGAAGCAATGGCAGAGGATGGTACGGTCGAAGCTGTTTCCGTGAAAAACGCCAAAGGTTTCATCGTAGGCGTACAGTGGCACCCGGAATATTGGGTAAAGACTGACGGCCCGTCACAGAAAATCTTCAAAGCCTTTGGCGAAGCGGTGCGCCAACACAAGGCCCAGCGCACAGCCTGAAATCAGAGCGCCAGTTTCAATGAATGAGACTGGCGCTTTATCTTACTTGTTCTTGACGTGAATGGTTTCAGGCACGGGCGTTAGTGCTTCCCCCTTGTCGAACCATGAAATCAGGTTGTCGATCACAAGATCGGCCATGCCCTGACGGGTTTTCTCGGATGCAGAACCAATATGCGGCAGCAATACCGTATTAGGCGCATCAAGCAGCGCCTGTGGCACATTGGGCTCATCGGCGAAGACATCAAGTCCAGCGGCAGCAATCGTGCCATTCGTCAAAGCCGCTGCAAGCGCACCTTCATCAACGACCGAACCACGACCGATATTGACCAGAACACCTTCTGAACCGAGCGCCTTCAGCACTTCTGTATTGACTGCCTTGGCAGTCTCAGCGCCACCCGGCGCGACCAGAATGAGTGTATCAACCGCTTGGGCGAGCTCAAGCAGGCTTGGATAATAATCGTAAGCCACATCATCAGCCTTGCGACGATTGTGATAGGCAATCGGCAGACCGAAGGCTTCAACGCGATGTGCGACAGCCTTGCCAATACGTCCAAGCCCAAAAATACCGACCTTACGACCCCGCAGCGATAGTTTGGAAAGCGGGTAACGGCCTTCCTTCACCCAGTTTCCCGCGCGGAGAAACTCCTGCGACTTTGACAACTCGCGAACAGTGTCGATTAACAGACCGATCGTCGTATCGGCAACTTCTTCGGTCAGCACATCCGGCGTATTCGTGACCATGACATTCTTGGTCGCGGCATGCTTTGCATCGACTGCGTCATAACCGACGCCGAAATTGCCAATGATCTCGAGGTTTGGCAATGCGTCGATCAATGAGGCATTGACCGTCGACATGCTTGCTACACCTTTGACGTCTTCCGCCCAGCTTGCATCGACCAGTGTTGCATCCCCCTTAGGAATGCGTTTGACCTTGAACTCCCCCGAGAGCCTCTGCACGGCATAATCGTTGAAATTACCGAGCACCAGAATGGTCGCTTCACGTTGGGTCATGGCAGCTTCCTTAAGTTCAAGCAGAATTCATCGGACCAGAGGACCTAGCCCGGTTATGGGGAAATCAGGCGTGTTTCGGTTTTGAAGTGGACTGCCGGATATGCAATTCCGGTTTGATGAGTTCCTGGTTCGACGAAACTTCAACCCCGTTCAGCTGATCAAGAAGCGCACGCGCAGCACGGCGGCCGACTTCACGCTGGCCATTCCAGACCGTTGTGAGTGCAGGCGTTGCTATCGCCGCTTCTTCGAGATCATCATAACCCGTGACAGAAATATCTTCACCCGGCACGAGGCCTGCACGTGAAATACCGTTCATCAGACCGATAGCGGTCAAATCGTTCCAGCACACAGCCGCTGTCGGCTTATCTTTCAATGCGAGAAATTGCGGCGCAACTTCAAAGCCGCCCTGCTTAGTACGTGGACCCGAAATGCGCCATTCCGGGTTCACTTCAAATCCGGCCTTATCCATAGCCTGCACATAACCACGATAACGATCGCGGCCAGTCGAGGTCTGGTCCGTACCGCCGATCATGGCAATGCGTGTGTGGCCCAGCGAGATAAGATGGTTGGTCGCAAGCCCGATACCATAGGCATCGTCGCCGCGGAAAACCGGCGCATGAACACCTTCGACACTACGTGCGATCAACACGACCGGCAGACCATTATCTTCCGCGAGCTGAATATCTTCCGGCGGCGTGCCAATGGCTGGTGACATGATCACGCCATCCGCACCAAGTTGCAGCAGCGTATCCATAAAGGTGCGCTGCTTTTCCAGCTGGTCGTAATGGTTGGAAAGAATAAAGGTCTGACGCGAACGATCAAGTTCCGTTTCAATCGACCGCAAAATTTCGGCGAAGAACGGATTCATGATGTCATGCACAACAACGCCTACGATCCCGGAACGGGATGTCCGCAGGCTCGCCGCCCTCCGGTTATAGATATAACCGATGGTCCGGGCATGTTCCTTGATTTTTTCACGCGTCTGGTCGGCGACAAGCGGACTGTCGCGCAATGCCAGCGAAACGGTGGCCGTCGAAACACCAAGCGCGTCTGCGATGGTCGAAAGCTTGATTTTCTGAGCCAAGTCGCCTCCCCGAAATGGTCTTGCCACAGTCGAAACAGGATGGCATCGGCCAGACAATCAGAGGAGCGGCCATCCCATCTTGCAGATGGTTATGCCATTGCAATCATTGAATTGAAAGTTTTTTCAGCGCGGCTTAGCGACCATGCACTTATTCCACATCATCGTCATCAACAACTTCCTTGTCCAACTCGTCGGTAAGGCGTGCTGCACCGCGCGCGACCAGGTTGCTTTCCATGCGCCCAAGCATCTTCAGAAAAGCCTTGCGTTCCTTCTTGTCGAGGCCTTTCAGCATGTCTTTTTCAGTCTTGCGAATGGCCTTCTCAATGACCTTGATTGCTTCGAGCCCCTGCGGTGTCAGATAGACATGTGACTGACGCTGGTCCGTTTCCGAAGCGCGCTTGACGACAAAACCCTGACTTTGCAGGCGCGTGATGGTTTTGGTGATAGTCGGAGGGCGCACCCCCAACCGCTGAGCCAGCACACCCGGAGGCAGGCCATCTTCTGAGGCGAGCTGCAGCATAACCGCATCCTGGCCAGCATAGAGCCCAAGCTCCAGAAGACGTGTTGCCAACACTGTACGCGTCAGACGCGCTACAGATTGCAGCCGGTACAGCATGACCGCCTTATTGTCCTTACTCATCGCCACCTCGCCCTTGTTGCGACTTTAGTTTGTCGCTGGATCGACATTGTCACACATATTTATAAAGTAAAATATTGTCCGACTTATGAAATAACAAACATCTATCCAGTAAATATGACTGTAATTATCAATTTGGTGAAAATCGTATGACGCTACAGCATAATTCCTTAAACTTGAATCAGTTTAAGGAATTATGCTGTAAATATAAAGTGTTAGAGCGACCTTTGTGCGCCCAAGAGCGCGCACGGCGCTCTAGCAATGGCTACACACTCTTTTGCTATGTGCGATTTTGACTATTCCACCTCGATGAAACTCTTCTTGGTCTAACAAAGTAAGGACTTAGAGCATGTCTCCCCAAAGTGGGAACCGATTTTGGAATGAAGACATACGTAAAAACAAATAGATAGAGCATTTCTAACGATTCGTCTTAAACAAGAAATGCTCTAGGTTGCGGTCGTAGTCCTCTGGCGTTAGGCTTTGCATTTAGAGCGCATCCCGAAAAGTGGGGACCGGCTTTCGGTCAAATGCGCATCAAGACAATATTTTAGAGCACCCATCTGATTCAATCAGATCGAACCGTGCACTAATTGAAATAGGATGAGGGAAACATGACAAACCTGCGCGACCAGAACAGTGACATGATCGTCGTCCTGCCACTTGGCGCTCACGAACAACATGGCCCCCACCTGCCATTTGAAACAGATACAATCATCGCAGAAGGCATCGTCGCGCGTGTAAACGAAGCCCTGCCAGCTAGTATGAATGTCAACTTTCTGCCTGCCCAACCCATTGGCTATTCCATTGAGCACATGGATACAGAAGGCACCCAGAGCCTCGCATTTTCAGAAGCCGTCAATCAATGGATCGGCATGGGTGAAAACCTTCATGCCGGCGGCATCCGCAAACTGGTGATGCTCAATGCCCACGGCGGCAACGCGCCGCTGATGACCATTGTCGCAACCGAACTGCGCACACGCCTCGACATGCTGGCCGTGGCCACAAGCTGGACCCGTTTCGGTCTGCCGGAGGGGTTAATTACACCGGAAGAAAAATCGCTCGATATTCATGGCGGCTTTGTCGAAACATCGGTGATGCTGGCCCTGCGACCTGATCTCGTCGACATGTCAAAAGCCGGAAGCTTTTCCAATGCGCAATCGGAATTCGCGAAACAATTCAAACATTTACGTGCCTATGGTCCGCATGCTTTCGGCTGGAAAATGCATGATTTGAATGCGGAAGGCGTTGCGGGGAATGCAAGTGCTGCCACAGCAGAAGCTGGCGAAAAAATCCTCACGCACGCCGTGGCAGGCTTTATCGAGCTTCTCCGCGATGTAGATCAGTTTGATCTGGCACGCTTTGCACCCAAGCAATTGGCGAGAACGTGATTGGTCCCCATGTAATAATATAGCATTGCATATAGCATTCACGAGTGCCTTCCCTTATATGAATAACCCGATCTGAAGCCTTGATGGCGCATGTTTGTGCGCGCACCAAAAGGCAGCAACTTCAAGAGGCATGAACAATGAGCCAGGCTGAAGCCCATACTGAGGACAAGTCTATTGCAGACGCTGGCACAGAAGCTGGCCGCATTCCCGTTACCGTTCTGACCGGATATCTGGGCTCGGGTAAAACGACGCTTCTCAACCGCATCCTCACCGAAAATCACGGCAAGCGTTATGCTGTCATCGTCAACGAATTTGGCGAGATCGGCATCGATAACGATCTGATCGTCGAATCGGACGAAGAAATCTACGAAATGAACAATGGCTGCATCTGCTGCACCGTGCGCGGAGACTTGATCCGCGTGGTGCAGGGCCTGATGCGCCGTCCCGGTCGCTTCGACGCCATCATCGTCGAAACCACGGGCCTTGCCGATCCGGTTCCCGTCGCGCAGACGTTCTTCATGGATGATGATGTGCGCGCCAAGACCGGCCTTGATGCGGTCGTCGCACTCGTTGATGCAAAGCACCTTCCGCTGCGCCTCAAAGATAGCCGCGAAGCTGAAGACCAGATCGCATTTGCCGATGTGGTTCTGATCAACAAAACCGACCTCGTGACACCTGAAGAACTGGCCGTGATCGAAGCGACTGTGCGCGCCATCAATCCGCATGCCATCATTCACCGCACCGAACGCGCTTCGATCCCGCTTGAGCGCGTCCTCGATCGCGGTGCTTTCGACTTGAAGCGCGCGCTTGAGACCGATCCTCACTTCCTTGATCACGATCACCCGGACCATGTTTGCGGCCCTGATTGCGACCACGATCACGGACATGATCATCACCATCATCATGGACACGACCACCACCATGATCATGATCATACCTGCGGCCCCGACTGCAATCATGATCACGGGCATGACCATCGGCACGATCACAAACACGACCACGGACATGATCATCATCATGCGTCGCCGATCCATGACGTGACGGTGACATCCGTTTCGCTTCGTGCTGGTGAAATCGATCCGGCAAAGTTCTTTCCATGGATACAGAATATCACCCAGACACAGGGTCCGAACATTCTGCGTCTCAAGGGTATCATCGCGTTCAAGGACGATCCGGACCGCTACGTGGTTCAGGGTGTTCACATGATCATCGAAGGCGATCATCAACGCGCATGGAAGCCGGAAGAAAAGCATGAAAGCCGCCTTGTCTTCATCGGACGCGAGCTTAATGCGGCCGAACTCAAAGTCGGTTTTGAAAACTGCCAATCCCAGTAAAATTGGCAAAGTAAAATTGCCAAAGTAAAATTGGACGCTGATGCCTACAGTTGCCCCGCTCGACCTTGATGGTCATTGCCTCTATGCCCGCTTTATAAGCGGCGTTCCCTTCTTTGCTCTGGCCGATGGAACCATCCATCGGCTGGACAATGGCCACCAAACCAGCACAGCTCATGACGGCCTTCTAAGCGCAACATTGACTGTAGACGGCAAGGCGTTGGTAACCGGCGGCGAAGATGGTCGCGTTTGCCACACTGCTTCGGACGGAACCGTCACCGAATTGGCCAAAGTTCCTCGCAAGTGGATGACTGCGGTCGCAAGCGGCCCTGGCGGAACCGTTGGGTTTGCCTCCGGGCGCACCGCGTGGGTTCGTACGTCCAACGGTAAAGTGCAGGAATTTCCACAGGAACGCAGTGTCGAAGGCGTAGCCTTTGCGCCCAAGGGGCAGCGTCTCGCAATCGCGCGCTACAACGGCGCAACCCTGATATGGACCGGCACCGAAGCAAAGCCTGTGGAGCTGGAGTGGAAAGGCGCGCACATTGGCGTCATTTTCTCGCCTGACGGTCGCTTTCTAATTACCTCGATGCAAGAAAATGCGCTGCACGGCTGGCGTCTGGAAGACACCAAGCACATGCGCATGACGGGCTATCCCGCAAAGGTCAAGGATTGGTCCTGGAGCGTTAAGGCCAAGTGGCTGGCGACCTCCGGTGCACCGGCCGCAATCGTCTGGCCATTTGCTGGCAAAGATGGCCCGATGGGCAAAGCGCCGCTCGAATTGGGGTTGCGTGCCGACAGCATGGTAACATCCGTTGCCTGCCATCCAGTCGAAGATATCACCGCTATTGGTTATAATGACGGCATGGTTCTTCTTGTGCGCTTCTCGGACCAGAAGGAAGTTCTTCTGCGTCGTCCGGGCAAGGGTGCAATTTCCAGCATGGGCTGGGACGACCAAGGCAGTCGTTTGGCCTTTGGCTCAGAAACAGGTGACTGCGGCGTCATCGACATGACATCAGTCTGATAAGTTAAAACGTTTGAGCCAAAAAGTGGGAAGCGGTTTTGCGTAGGGGTAATGCGCAAAAAAGTTACAGTGGCTGCAAGGATTCAATCTTAACTGGAATCGCTGTAATCAAAAAAAGCCCCGGGCAATCCGGGGCTTTTTTGTATTTGTGATTATTTCGCTTTCATCGTGACGGTTGGTCCGCCATCTGGTCCAAGCGATGCAACCCACTGGCTAATTGCAGCCGCGTCTTTTTCACCCAGCATATGATCAGCCTCAATTGTACGGGCATCTACCTTTGCACCGCCAGAGCGCAACAAGGCCGACAAGGCTGGGGCGAAAGGCGAATAAAGCTTGTCTTCCTGACCTGTAATCGTCAACACGCGGGCTTTGCCAAGATTGGCAACCGACACATTGTCCAGCACCGGCATGGAGCGCATCAGCACCGCGCGCTTCACCAGATCGGGGTGCAACATCATGGTTGCGGCCAGCAAATTGGCACCGTTGGAATAACCAACAAAAGTTGCGTGTGAGAGGTCGAGTTCTTTTTCTTCAGCCAAGCGCGTCAAAGACGTCACGAATGCATTGGCTTCAAGCTTCACATCCTTCTGGTCGAACTTGACAGGTGTAATGCGCTTGTACCAGCGCGTACCGCCATCCTGCATCACACGGCCACGAATACCCAGCAGCGTTGCACGCGGCCAAATTTTAGACGCCAGTGGCACGAGGCTCGCTTCATTGCCGCCCGAACCATGCAGGAGAACAATCAGCTCGTTGGAAGCGTTTTCAGGCTTATAGAAGCGATAAATGAACCGCTTGCTGCGCGAAAAATTCTGTTCAGGGGTTGTTTCTACGTCCATCTTTTTTTCGCGCATTGTTACGCCCTCACCCAGCTGGGGAGTGCCTGTTTCATCTTTCATTGAGGCAGAAATGCCGTTCAATGCCATGCCCTGAGCCTTGCTCACGACCTTCACAGGCGTAGGCTGGCCTTCCGCAAATGCGGTGCTTGTTGTTGCTGCGAGCGCCATCATAATGGCGGCTATAAACGTCTTCTTTACCATAAGCTCAACTTGCCACTGATATGTTAACGAAGGTTTTAAGGCAGCTCCACCCGGGTTCTCTATGACCCCTGCCGGCTCGATGAATGTAGTGCTCTTAACAGCAGAGTTTTAGCGAGAATGTGGCGGAATACACGAAAAGTTACGCAATGTTACAATTCTGTTACAGCACCTCAAATCCATCAACAAAGCGTGAGCCACAATGGAGCGGCAAATTTTTCATGATTTTGACGCCTTTAGGCGGAGAAATAGGTTATAATTGCGACGAACGGATTTCAAAACGATGACCAACGTTAAATTTAGCCGCTTCTCGCCTGCCCGACTGACGGATGATCAGGTCACGCCGCGCACATTCTATCTTCGGCGGCGTGAATTCATGGTCGGACTTGGTGCGCTGGCAGCAACAGGGCTTGCCTCTGGTGCGTTTGCAGATCCGCTCAAGGCCAAAGCTTCGTCTTATAAAGTCGATGAAAAGCTGACGCCAAAAGAGGCCGTCACAACCTACAATAATTTCTACGAATTCGGGACCGACAAGAGCGACCCGGCAGCCAATTCGGGCGATTTCAAACCCTTGCCATGGCGCCTGACAGTCGATGGTCTTGTCAAACAGCCGAAGGAATTCGACATCCAGGATCTCATCGCCAAAATGCCGCTAGAAGAACGCATCTATCGCATGCGTTGCGTGGAGGCATGGTCGATGGTCATCCCTTGGATAGGCTTCCCACTGGCAAGCCTGCTGGCCCAGGTCGAGCCACTTGGCTCTGCAAAATACATTGCCTTTACCGGCGTTGTTCGCCCCGAAGAAATGCCTGGCCAAAAAGGGCTATTCCAGGTCCTGAACTGGCCCTATGTCGAAGGCCTCCGTTTAGACGAGGCGATGCATCCGCTCACAATTCTGTCCGTCGGTCTTTATGGCGAAACACTCCCTAACGCCAATGGAGCCCCCGTCCGACTGGTTGTTCCATGGAAATATGGCTTCAAGGGCATCAAATCGATCACCAAAATCAGCTTCGTCGAGAAACAGCCGCCCACATCATGGCAACAGCAAGCTGCCAATGAATATGGCTTCTATGCAAATGTGAACCCGGCAGTCGACCATCCGCGCTGGAGCCAGGCTACTGAACGCAGGATCGGTGAAGGCAGCTTCTTCGGTTCGAGTCGCCGCCCTACCCTGCCTTTCAACGGCTATGCCGAAGAAGTGGCATCGCTCTATGCTGGCATGGACCTGCAGAAGAATTACTGACATGGCCAGTGCCAAGACCAAATCTGCACGGGTCCATGAATTGAAGGTCTGGGGACTTTATATCCTGGGCTTGCTGCCAGCGTTGTGGGCGTTCTATCTCGGTGCAACCGATCAGCTCGGCGCAGACCCCGTCAAAAGCTTTGAGCATACGCTCGGCCTCTGGGCACTGCGCTTTCTCATTCTGACACTACTCGTAACACCCATCCGCGATGTCACTGGCATCAGTCTGCTGCGTTATCGACGCGCACTTGGCCTTCTCGCATTCTATTATGTGCTGATGCATTTTACAGTTTATATGGTGCTGGATCAGGCGCTCAGCATTTCGGCAGTCATAGCCGATATTGTGAAAAGACCCTTCATCACCATAGGCATGATCAGTCTGGCGCTTCTTGTGCCGTTGGCGCTTACCTCCAACAACTGGTCTATTCGCAAGCTCGGTCGGCGATGGGTCACGCTGCACAAGCTTGTCTATGTCGCCATTGCTGGCGGTGCGATACATTTTCTGATGTCTGTTAAAAGCTGGCCCGCTGAGCCGATAATCTACGCAGCGATTGTAACAACACTTCTGTTGTGGCGCGTTGCACGCCCGTTTACCAAAGGAAGCAAGCAAGTAAAACGTCCGCGTGAAGCCGCTGTAATATTAAAGAAATAAAATACAATTTCCTTCTTTTGATTAAGTCTAATCTATCAGATAAATCGCCTTTCCTGGAGGATAGGCGATGACATTCCAATGCAAATCATGTCAGTATCGCTACAACTTCGGCAAATGACGCGCCAGGCGAATACGGGATGTCCATGTCTTCTATCTTGAAATCAAAAACCGTCCGTATCATAGGCAAACTGGTCTTCGTCTTATTCGTTATCATCTTTGCAATTTGGGCCAGTTTCGGGATGTGGTTCCAGCTTCCCTTCGGCAATGCTGTGCGCGGCTCTATAATTGCAGCCTGGCTCTTTATCGCTATTTGGGTGATAGCAGGCGAGCGACAGTTCTTTTGTCTGCGCAAGAGGCTGTTCTTCTGCCTGCTTGCTCTTGTCTTCCTGGGCTGGTGGGCAACCATCCGCCCTTCGCTTGATCGCATCTGGGCTCCCGAGGTCGCACGCACAGTCACAGGCAAGGTGGAGGGCGATCAGGTCACTCTTTTCAATGTTCGGGATTTCGACTGGCGAACGCCAGAGGACTTCACGCCGGTCTGGAAAGAAGAAACTTACGACCTCAACAAGATAAACTCAGTCGATGTCTATCTGTCCTATTGGGCGGGACCGGCGATTGCCCACACACTACTGTCCTTCGGCTTTGAAGATGGGCGACATGTCGTATTTTCCGGCGAAATTCGCAAGGAACATCACGAGGTCTATTCCGCCGTCGGCGGCTTCTTCCGTGAATTCGAACTGGCTATGATTGCAGCCGAAGAAAGCGACATCGTTTTTCTACGCACCAATGTGCGTAAAGAAGATGTCTATCGATACCGCGTGAATTTGCCTCCAGCGGGTGCGCGCGAATTGTTTCTCTCCTATGTGGAGCTGGGGAACGAACTGGCGGCTAAGGCCAAATTCTATAATACGCTGAGCGCCAATTGCACGACGATCATTTTCACAATGGCGCGTGTGCTTGATCCGACATTCCCATTTGATTACCGCATTCTCTTGTCCGGCTATCTGCCAGGTTATCTTTATGACCATGGCTGGCTCGAAAACAATGGCACGCTTGAAGAGATAGAGAAGCGTGCATCCATCGACGAAAAGGCACAAGCAGGCGGTCGCGATGGCTATTCGGAGCGGATACGCCAATAAAAAACCCCGCTTGCGCGGGGTTTCCAATCGGTAACTACGAAGAATTAGATTGCCGCAGTAATGATGATCTCGACTTTGTAATCCGGGGTCGCGAGTGCTGCTTCGCCGGTCGCGCGTGCAGGCGTGTTGGCCTTGTCGACCCAGCTGTCCCAGACTGCGTTCATTTCAGCGAAGTCCTTCATGTCTGCGAGCCAGATGATAGCCTGCAAGATCTTTGATTTGTCCGAACCAGCGGCTGCGAGAAGGCGATCAACTTCAGACAGAACGGCCTTGGTCTGATCAGTCACGCTTGCGCCAGGCTCGCCAACCTGACCGGCGAGATAAACGGTATTGCCGTGAACTACGGCCTGGCTCATACGTGGTCCGACTTCGATACGACGGATGCTCATGGTGAACTCCTCTCATGACTGCTGCGGAAATCGTCCCGCATTTAAAAATGTTGCGCATCCTTATTAAAGCCCCTGCCCGCTTTGGCAATGGCTGATTACTGCTTGATGCGGACAATTCCGTCGAAAGTGCTCCCAGAACGCGTCACACTCGCCCGCAATAAAGTGCAGTGCTATGGTTGCCCCGAATGGGATGAAGCTATCATGACCAAAAACAGCTCAGTAAAAGCAGATGAAGACCAAAACCCGTCGCAATTGATCGACGCCCGGATCAAGGATCTTGCAGACTGGCGTGGCGAAACGCTTGCAAAGGTCCGAGCTATCATCAGACAGTCTGATCCAGAGATCATTGAAGAGTGGAAATGGCGAGGCGTACCGGTCTGGTCGCATACAGGCATAATCTGTACGGGCGAGACTTATAAAAGCGTCGTGAAGCTGACCTTCGCCAAAGGCGCATCCCTCGCGGACCCGTCAACTCTCTTTAACTCAAGTCTGGAAGGCAATATGAGACGGGCAATCGATATTCGCGAAGGCGAAGCCATCAATGAAGATGCGTTGAAAGCGCTCGTCCGCGCGGCCATCATGCTCAACAAGGCGAAGCCGCCCCGTCGTTAATACCAAGGCGGCTCAAGATGCTGACGCATCACGCCTTGAAAATGTTCAATCGCCACACGGGCTTAACCAAAGTCCGATGAGTCTTACTCAATGAACTTTGGTATTAGTCATTTCCAGCAAAAGTACGAAGCCGCTTTCGGAAAGTTATGCGCAGAAATAGACGATTAGAGCGTGTTTCAGCTCTGATCACATGTTTGCGTTGAACGCCTTCGTGGGAATTGACTCTTGATGCCCGTGCTCTTATAAGCCGCACCACGTTCGCCCGCACGGGTTAACGGATAGTTTGTGCTGTCCGCTCCGCGAGGGAATGAACTAGCTCCTGTTCAAAGACAGAACCAAGAAGGGCCGCACACCGCGGTATTAAATAAATGAAGCGCACTTTTCAGCCATCAAATCTCGTCCGTAAGCGTCGTCACGGTTTCCGTGCACGCATGGCAACTGCCGGCGGTCGCAAGGTTCTTGCCGCTCGCCGTTCGCGCGGCCGCAAGCGGCTTTCCGCTTAATCTTTTTCCGCGCGTCCAGCGCGGTGAATAAAGATATGAAAAAGCAGAAACAAATACTCCGCCTTCGCAAGAGAGCGGAGTTTTTGTCTGTAAGGAATGGTGAAAAACGGCGTGGTCCACTGTTTCTTCTCGAAGTTCGGAAACGTTCTGAAGAAGAGTCTGAAGCAGCCAAAATCGGTGAAAAACCCCGCGCAGGCTTCACTGTCACCAAGAAAAACGGCAATGCAGTGATACGAAATCGTATCCGTCGCAGGTTGCGAGAAGCGGTTCGTTGTCACGTGGGGCGTGACATGGCGGCTTCGACAGACTATGTGATCGTAGCACGCGAGCAGGCACTCACTGCGCCCTTTTCGCAATTGACCGCAGAACTCTCCAAACGCTTAAAAGCTACGGATGGGCGGCGGGACGAAAAGAAACGCCGAACGGAAAGACCGGAATCAGGACCCGTCAATGGAAAATAATCGTAATTTCTTCATCACCATTGCCCTGTCCATCCTCGTATTAACGCTGTGGCAAGTATTCTATCTGGGACCGAAAACGGAAGCCCAGCGGGAGCAGACACGCATTGAGGAGCAGCAGCGCCAGACCCAGCAAGCCACACAAAGTGGGGCTCAGGGCGGCGCGCAGGGCGGTGACACCCCACAGATGCCCGGTACGTCCGGCGCAATACCCGGCCAGGGCGATGGCGTAGCCGCAGGCGGCGCATTGACCCGCGAAGCTGCTGCAGCGCAGTCGCAGCGCGTCGAAATCGACACAGCCTCGCTGCGCGGCTCGATCAACCTGACGGGTGCACGTCTTGATGATCTCTATCTCAAAAAGTACCACGAGACCGTTGACGACAAGTCCCCTGAAATCGAACTGCTCGCCCCATCGGCTCTCAAGCAGGGTTATTTCGTTGAACTCGGTTTCACCGGCAACGACGCAACCGGCGAAGTTCCTGGTCCAAACACTGTCTGGACCGTTGAAGGCAACAATAAGCTGACGGCATCGACGCCTGTCACCCTGACCTTCACCAACGACAAGAACATCACATTCAAGCGCGTCATCTCGGTTGACGATGCTTACATGTTCGAAGTCGACGATACGGTCACCAACAACACCGGCGCTCCGATCTCGCTTGCTTCTTATGGCCGTGTAACGCGTTTCAACCAGCCAGAACACGCCAGCGCCACTTATGTTCTTCATGAAGGCCTTATCGGCGTCATGGGTCAGGACGGCCTTCAGGAAATCAAGTATTCCAAGGTTGAAGACGACAAGGACATTTCGTTCAAGGACGTCACAGGCGGTTGGGTCGGCATCACCGACAAGTATTGGGCAGCCACGCTCGTTCCACCACAGAACGAAAAATACACGGCGCGTTTCTCGCACTTCACCAATGACCGTCCACGCTACCAGTCGGATTTCCTCAGCGCACCGATCACGGTTGCCGCTGGTGAAGCCAGCACCATCAAGAACCATGTTTTCGCTGGTGCCAAGGTCGTTTCGGATATCAAGAATTACGAGGAAAAGCTCGGCATCAAGCAGTTCGAACTGCTGATCGACTGGGGCTGGTTCTACTTCATCACCAAGCCGATGTTCTACCTCATCGACTGGATCTACAAATTCTCCGGCAATTTCGGCGTCGCCATTCTGGTTGTCACTGTTCTGCTCAAGGCCCTGTTCTTCCCACTGGCCAACAAGTCATACAAGTCGATGGCGCGTATGAAGCTGGTGCAGCCGAAGATGACTGAAATCCGCGAGAAGTATGCGGATGACAAGATGAAGCAGCAGCAGGAGATGATGCAGCTCTACAAGCAGGAAAAGATCAATCCGCTTGCAGGTTGCTGGCCAGTGCTGGTCCAGATTCCGGTGTTCTTCGCACTCTATAAGGTTCTGTACGTCACCATCGAAATGCGCCATGCGCCATTCTTTGGCTGGATTCAGGATCTTGCAGCACCCGATCCAACATCGATCTTCAACCTGTTCGGTCTTCTGCCTTTCGCAGTTCCAGCATTCCTGATGATTGGCGTTTGGCCGCTTATCATGGGCATCACCATGTTCCTGCAGATGCGCATGAACCCAACGCCTCCAGATCCAACACAGGCGATGATCTTCACCTGGATGCCGATCATCTTCACCTTCATGTTGGCATCGTTCCCAGCAGGTCTCGTCATCTACTGGGCATGGAACAACACGCTTTCCATCACTCAGCAGGCTGTGATCATGAAGCGTCAGGGTGTCAAAATCGAACTTTTTGACAATCTGAAAGACGTCTTCAAGCGAAAGCCGAAAGACGTAAAAAAGTAAAAAGACAAAAAGCCCCGCACTAGCGGGGCTTTTTTTGTGCTCGTTCATCCAGAACAGTTGACATTACAGCCTCTAACATTGATGCGTGTATTCTTTAGAGTACACGATCAGGAAGACCACATTGAGCGATCAGGATAAAAAGCAGGCAGCAGCCCAGTTAGCAGCAGATGCGACCCGAGCAGCACACGCAGCTTTGGTCGAAGAAGGGCGCCTGCTCTTCAAGAAATCGTGGATCTTCATCCGTGGCGTGCCGTCGATGAAATTTCTGCCACTGGAAGGCCCGGTTGAAATTGCTTTTGCCGGGCGTTCAAATGTCGGTAAATCTTCGCTTATCAATGCGATTGTCGGCAAAAAAGCACTCGCCCGTACCTCCAACACACCGGGCCGCACGCAGGAATTGAACTATTTCGTTCCTGATGGCTATTCTGGCGAGAATGGCGACCTTCCGCCATTGGCGCTTGTCGACATGCCGGGCTACGGCTTTGCTGAAGCGCCAAAAGCCCATGTCGACGCATGGACGCGTCTCGTCTTCGATTATCTTCGCGGCCGTACGACGTTAAAGCGCGTCTATCTGCTGATCGACTCCCGCCACGGCATCAAGAAGAACGACGCTGAAGTGCTCGACCTGCTCGACAAGGCCGCAGTCTCTTATCAGATCGTGCTGACCAAGATCGACAAGATCAAGGCTGCTGGCATTCCCCGTCTGCTGGAAGAAACCCATGCGCTTACCAAAAAGCGTGCGGCCTGCTTCCCCGGCATCATCACGACCTCGTCAGAGAAAGGCCTCGGTCTGGATGAGCTGCGTGCCGCGATTGCGCTGGTAGCCAAGGAATAGTGCATTTCCGGAAAAAGCGGAGACTTCGCTTAGTTTAGCTCGGGCAGCTTGCCGACTGATTGTTTAGTCCCTGCTTGAGCTGCTCAAACTGCGTGGTGGTCTTTGAACCATCACGCGTGACACGCAGAACATACATGCTGTCGAAATCTTCGCCTGGCCATTTGGGTACGAGAGCCTTATCGTCACCGCTATCCTTCACGATGTTTCTGGCAAGCTTTACAAGCTGCTTGTGCTCCCAACCCATCAGTACTGTCGCGTTGCGATATTCAGGCTGCGCGAGCGCCGCCTGCAGTTCCTCGATATCCTTGAAACCAAAGCGCGTATCGACCGGCATTCCGAACTTGATAGCCGTCGGCTCAACCGTGGCAAGCGGGCGATTATAGGAATAGATCGCGCCCTTATCTTCCTTCAACTGAGCAGGATTGGGCGCAAAGATATAATCCGGTTTGCCGAATTTCTGCGCAATCACCGCCGGTAGTTTCAGCGCACGGTTAAGCCCCTGACAATTGAGTTGCCCCAAGCCCTGATCCGGCTTTTCGCCATGGCGCAACATGATGATGGTTTCAGTTGTCGATGCTGCTTGCGACGCACCTATACCTGCCAGAAAAATCAAAGCCGTGAAAACTGCCCGTCGCATTAAACCACTCCATCCAAGAGCATGTGTTATGCGCAATCTTTTAGCGCTCTCATAGGATTTTAATTGGGCGGTCTTTGGCGACGCGTTCAAATATTCGCGAACAAACAATGGAAAACCGTTTTACAGAGCACTGCATATTGCTTAGAAAAGCCTGCCTCTCTTGCCCTGTCGCCAGCCATGGAGCCCGCGATGACCACTCTTGATAATCCTGAAATGCAAGCGCAACTCCTTTCGGCAGCCCTGCCCTATATGCAGCGCTACGAAAACAAGAATGTCGTGGTGAAATATGGCGGTCACGCCATGGGCAACCCAGAGCTTGGCAAGGCTTTTGCCCGAGACATCGCGCTTCTCAAGCAGTCAGGTATCAATCCAATTGTTGTCCATGGCGGTGGCCCGCAGATTCAGGCGATGCTGACCAAGCTCGGCATTGAATCGCGCTTTGAAGGCGGCCTTCGCGTTACCGACGAAAAGACGGTTGAAGTGGTGGAGATGGTTCTCGCCGGTTCCATCAACAAAGAGATCGTCGCCCTCATCAATGCTGAAGGCGAATGGGCCATCGGTCTTTGCGGTAAGGATGGCAATATGGTTTTTGCGCGCAAGGCGCACAAAACCGTCATCGATCCCGATTCCAATATCGAAAAGGTGCTTGATCTGGGCTTTGTTGGTGAACCAGCTGAAGTCGACCGCACGCTTCTCGATCTTCTGGCGCGCTCAGAAATGATCCCGGTTATTGCGCCTGTCGCACCGGGTCGCGACGGTCATACATACAACATCAATGCCGATACTTTTGCGGGCGCTATCGCAGGGGCACTGGCTGCAACGCGTCTTCTGTTCCTTACCGACGTTCCAGGCGTTCTCGACAAGGACAAGAAGCTCATCAAGGAATTGTCGGTTGCCGATGCACAGGCGCTGATCAAGGACGGCACGATCTCCGGCGGCATGATCCCAAAGGTCGAGACCTGTATCGACGCGATCCGTCGCGGCGTTGAAGGTGTGGTCATTCTCAATGGCAAGACACCGCATTCGGTACTGCTTGAGCTTTTCACCGAACACGGTGCCGGCACGCTTATCGTGCCATAATCAGTTAGCCGCCTTGGGGCGGCTTTTTCTTGGCCCGCCTTCGTGACATAAAGACTTATGACCAATCAACCTGATGCTCCGGCCTTCGCTCACGTCACTGACTGGGTATTCGACCTCGACAACACGCTCTATCCGCACGCAGCTGATCTGTTCTCGCAGATCGATGTGCGTATGACGAGCTATGTCGAGAACCTCCTGAAGCTGCCGCGTGACGAAGCGCGCAAGATTCAGAAGCAGTTTTATCTGGAATATGGCACCACGCTGAAAGGTCTGATGGAATGCCATGAAATCGATCCGGACGACTTTCTAAAGAAGGTACACGACATCGACTATTCCTGGCTGCAACCTGATCCGGCACTTGGAGAAGCAATCCGTGCCCTGCCCGGTCGCCGCTTCATCTTCACCAACGGCGATCGCGGACACGCCGAACGCGCCGCACGTCAGCTCGGCATTCTCGATGATTTCGATGATATTTTCGACATTGTTGCAGCAGGTCTGACGCCAAAACCAGAGCGTGTCACTTACGACCGTTTTCTCGGGGCTTTCGGCGTGGATGCGCAAAAGGCTGTCATGTTTGAGGACCTCGCGCGCAATCTTGTCGTGCCAAAGACGCTGGGCATGAAAACCGTGCTGGTGGTTCCGAACAATTTTGAGCCGACATTCTCGGAGATTTGGGAAAGTGACCCGGAATTCACGGATCAGGTGGATTATGTGACCGATAATCTGACCCAATTTCTGGAAACTATAGTTGCAGACCGATAGGCAGTTTACCGGCCTTGAAAAGCGCATAGATAAGGCGGCCCATCGCCTTCTCGATAGCTTACCTCGTCACCGCATCAGCGATGCACTGATTGAATTTCTGGTTTTCGGATTGAAACAGGCATGGGCCTGCCTGTTTGGCGGCGCAATGCTGGGCCTGATTATTCTCACACGCTGGTTCTGGCCAGAAGGTGGAATTGAAGGTGGCACAGGATTTATCACCCGCTACGACTTCCTGTTTCTTTCCGCTGTGCTGATCCAGCTTGGAATGCTTATTTTCAAGCTGGAAGCTTGGGAAGAAGCCAAGGTCATCGTCATTTTCCATATCGTTGGAACAGCGATGGAAATATTCAAAACCCACGCCGGTTCATGGATTTATCCCGAAGAAAACTTCTTCCGGATCGGTGGTGTTCCGCTCTTTTCTGGTTTTATGTATGCGGCCGTCGGCTCCTATATGGCGCGTATCAATCGGATCTTCGATATAAGGCTGAATCACTATCCGCCGCTCTGGATGACGGTTGTTCTGGCAACTGCAATTTATATCAATTTCTTCGCTCATCACTTCATCTGGGATATGCGCTGGGTTCTGTTTGCAGCCACCTTCGCGCTCTACTGGCGCACAAGCATGCATTATCGCGTGTTTCGCTTCCGGCATAAAATGCCGTTGCTGGTCGCGTTCCTGCTCACATCACTGTTCATCTGGATTGCCGAGAATATTGGTACGTGGTCGAAGGCCTGGCTCTATCCCAACCAGCGCAATGGATGGGAGCTGGTTTCAATGAGCAAGCTCGGCTCATGGTATCTGCTGATGATTATTTCAGTCGTGCTGGTGACACTCGTGCACCGGCCGCGCGAGTATTCAGAAACCGAAAACGCCCGGTCCTGATGAACCGGGCGCTTGGCAATTCTCAACCAGAAAAAATCAGAGCTTATAGAAGTTTTTAATCTCGTCCCATGCTTCGTCTGCTGTGTCGACAAATGTCAGCAATTCGATGTCTGCCGGCGAGATCGTGCCCTGCTCTGCCAGAAACTCGATATTGATCGCCTTGCTCCAGAATTCTTTACCGAACAGGATGAGCGGCATACGCTCCATACGGTCTGTCTGGATCAGGGTCATGGCTTCAAACAGCTCATCCATCGTGCCGAAGCCGCCGGGGAATACGCAGACGGCTTTTGCACGCATCAGAAAATGCATCTTGCGCAGCGCAAAATAATGGAAATTGAAGCAGAGCTCCGGCGTCACATAGGCGTTCGGTGCCTGCTCATGTGGCAGAACGATATTAAGCCCAATCGTTGGTGCCCCGACATCAGCCGCCCCACGATTGCCAGCTTCCATAACACCCGGACCACCGCCCGTAACAACGATGAATTCGCGATAATAGGTGGTCGCTGAATATTCGGAGCAGATGCGGGCAAACTTACGCGCTTCCTCATAGTAACGCGAGTTGGCTTCAAGATTCTTCTTCTGCACTTCATTTTTCGCGGCCCAGGCTTCGCCGCCCGGCTCAGGAATACGCGCGCCACCGAACATCACGACCGTCGATTTGATACCGCGGTCGGCCAGGATCAGTTCAGGTTTAAGCAGTTCAAGCTGAAGCCGCACCGGACGCATGTCGCGCCGTGTCATGAAGTCGTCGTCCATAAAGGCAAGACGATAGGCAGAAGCCTCAGTCTGAGGGGTTTGCGGCACAGTGCGCGCCTGTTTAGCAGCTTCCTCGGAATTCGGGAAAGGCGTCCAGCCGGACTTCTCCATTGGGTTCATGCTTGCCTGCTCCTTCAATTACAATGCGTATTGATGTCTATCATCTATTCTGGCGCTAATTTCTTAATCTGTCGCAATTTCGACCAGCTATTTCACACAATAACGCGATTGACCCATATGGTGCCTTCGCTTAATCACTTCTACGATAACTGCCGACCGAAAAGGTGGCAGCCGCTTATCCTGCCATTTTATGGAGACCGCCATATGACCAAGCCAGATTTCGCCTCCCTTGAAAAGGTCATCGAGAAGGCTTTTGACGAACGCGATGGCATCAGCACGGCAACCCGCGGGGAAGTTCGCGATGCTGTTGAACAGTCGCTGCTTATGCTCGATCGCGGTGAAGCCCGTGTGGCAGAAAAACAGGCGGACGGCAACTGGCAGGTCAATCAGTGGCTCAAGAAAGCCGTGCTGCTTTCTTTCCGTCTCAACCCGATGGAAGTCATCAAAGGCGGTCCCGGTCAGTCTTCCTGGTGGGACAAGGTTCCTTCCAAGTTCGACGGCTGGACGGCAAATGAGTTTGAAAAGGCCGGTTTCCGCGCTGTTCCAAATTCTGTCGTCCGTCATTCAGCCTATATTGCGCCAAACGCAATCCTGATGCCGTCTTTCGTCAATCTCGGCGCTTACGTCGATGAAGGCACGATGGTCGACACATGGGCGACCGTCGGCTCCTGCGCACAGATCGGCAAGAACGTGCATCTTTCGGGCGGCGTCGGCATCGGCGGCGTTCTGGAACCAATGCAGGCTGGACCAACCATCATCGAAGACAACTGCTTCATCGGCGCTCGTTCGGAAGTTGTCGAAGGCTGTATCGTTCGCGAAGGCGCCGTACTTGGCATGGGCGTATTCATCGGCAAATCGACCAAGATTGTTGATCGCTCGACCGGCGAGGTCTTCTATGGCGAAGTGCCACCATACTCTGTTGTTGTCGCTGGCACCATGCCAGGCAAAAATGTTGCGGGTGAAAACTGGGGCCCAAGCCTCTACTGCGCCGTGATCGTCAAGCGCGTCGATGAGAAGACCCGCTCCAAGACTTCGATCAACGAACTGCTGCGAGACTGATCATGCAGCACCGTTCCAGCGGTTCCGGTTAAGACTGAATCGTTGGAGCCGCTGTAACTACTTGTTTTTGCGCATTATCCAATGCAAAACTGCTTCGCAATTTTTGCTGGAAATGCTTTAAACAAAAAAGGCGAAGCCGCAAAGCTTCGCCTTTTTCTATAGAATATCAGAAATATTAGTTCTGATAGCTCGAAGGCGATGCATCGCCGAAGCGGTGTGCAGAACCGTCGCTATAGGTCTGGCCCTGGGTCTGGATCGAAGCAGGAGCCGTATAGTCAACGCCCTGTGTTGCAACAGGCGTACGGTCGTTTGCATAAAGATCAGCTGGTTCACCAACATGTGGGTTTTCAGCGAAAGCAGCACCGGCGCTAAGGGCAACGGCTACGGCAGCAAGAGCAAACTTTTTCATTTTTATAATCCTTCTATCGCCCCTTTGGATGGCAACTTGCCTTTCCCTTCGGGGACTCCGGGATGACAAGAAGCCATCCTCCGGGGAGATCAGTTAAAATCGTTGAGTATTTTAATTCCAGTAGTGAGAACCTTGGGAGGCCGCACTCACTACCTTCATGTCTTGCTATTCCGGCCTGCGATCAGACCGGGATAGCAAAGCTTTTAGTCGAACTCTTAGTTCGAGAAGCTCGAAGGCGAAGCATCACCAAAACGGTTTGCCGAACCATCCATATAGGTCGACTGGCCAATTGTGGCAGTCGCGGTGTGATCAACGCGCTGTGTAGCAACTGGGGTACGATCATTTGCATAAAGATCAGCTGGCTCACCTACACGTGGGTTTTCAGCAAAAGCAGCACCGGCGCTAAGTGCGAGAGCAGCAGCAGCAAGAACAAACTTATTCATTTTCTATCTCCATTTAGTCAGATGGGCGACGTACTATGCGTCGTCCTCATGCATCTCAAATGGGTGACAGTGGGAGAAAGTTCCAGTCACGAAAATGTTTTCTTAATCACACATTCGTGCAGCCAATTTTTTAAAAATCAGATAAAAATTAGAAAATAAATAATTTAAAACAGTATGTTAGTTCATATATCAGCATTCACATAACTGTTATATGGGTATTTTTGTTCATTATCCTCGAACAGTCTGTTTGCTTTCACTGTATAATAATAGCGAACAATAAGGCCTATTGGCGACAGTTATGTGGCTGATCGTTTCATCGCCGCCATGATTTGAAAACCGTAAAACAATCGTTCAGAGCAACCTTAGCCCATCACAACAAGACGCTCACAACAAAATAGGGTCGCAAAATGCGACCCTATCGAACCTTTTCAATTGAGTTATAAGCGCCTCACCTCGGCCAAAGATCCCGCGCGCCCGACATCAATTATTAGCAACAGCCATAGAACGACCCGCAATCGAAACCCATTGGCCGGAATTGGCCGGCGATTGCATCTTGATGTAACGATAGGACGTCTTTTCGACCGGCAGCACTTCCCCGCGCATATTGTCGAGAATGTAATCACCATGATCCGTCCGGACAGTCAGTACGATGTGCGGCTCACTACCCTGCACCATCGTAATAAGAAGCTGTGACGGACTGATGCCGCGCCCCATCAGCTTGGCGCGCTTCAAAAGCACATAATCTTCGCAATCACCCTTACCATTTCTTGGAATGGTCCAGTAATCGCGCTTGCCGTAATTATCCTGATCGGAAACAGGCTTGATCGCAGCATTCACGGATGCATTGACACTTTGCAGCATCTGCATGCGCTCAGGCGTCAATTTCATCGGCGAAAGCGCGCGGTGCGCTCCGCAATCGCGTGGTGTCCGCTTACAATAATCAAGGTGACCGTAGGGAATACTCGTTATTCCGCCCGCTTCACTCCATTGAGCTGCCTTGGCCGGGACCAGCGTCGCCCCGGATAAGGCCATTATACCTGCTGCCGCAGAAATCAGTGAACGCATGACAGATTCCCATTATTAAAATGTCCCCTAGAACAAGTTCTCTAGTGACAATTCCCCGGTGACCGGTCCGTTTTCCGGATCTCGCTATCAACCTTTTTTTAACTAACGATGACAAAGCCCCCTTGGTCAAGGAAATTTCATTCCCGAATTGCAACCAAATGAGAAAAGCCGCGATAAATGTCTGCTCTTAGAGCGCCCTGCGCCCTCTTCGGCTCTGCGCACGGACGCTCTAAGCTATTGAACCCAAGCATCGTGCTTTCCTAACATCGATTCCGATTTTAGGGCCGATCCACTCGTGTTTACCCAGTTATGGGATTGTTGTTTCATCTGGGAGCTTCCCGATCTAATCTCAAGCCCATACGATTCTCAGAGTAAAGCTGTAACACCATGAGCCTGCCTACCAATCCTGCCGAAAACCTTGCCGCTCTCATTCGCTGCCCGTCGGTTACGCCCGCTGAGGGTGGCGCGCTGACGGCACTTGAAGGCATGCTTGCACCGATGGGCTTTTCCATCCAGCGCCCGGTCTTCACCGATGAAGGCACGCCTGACATTGAAAATCTCTACGCGCGCAAATCGGGCAATGGCGCTCATTTGATGTTTGCTGGCCACACCGATGTTGTGCCTCCGGGCGATGAAGCCGACTGGAAGCATCCGCCCTTCTCGGCAGCCATTGAAGACGGCATTATGTATGGGCGCGGCGCGGTCGACATGAAGGGTGGCATTGCCTGCTTTGTCGCAGCCGTCGCACGTCACGTCGAAAAGCATGGAAGCTTAAAGGGCAGCGTGTCCTTCCTGATTACCGGTGACGAAGAAGGCCCGGCGATCAATGGCACCGAAAAGCTTCTGAAATGGGCTAAAGAGCGCGGCGAAAGCTGGGACGCGTCGCTTGTGGGTGAACCGACAAACCCGAACACACTTGGCGATATGATCAAGATCGGACGCCGAGGTTCGATTTCGGGCATCGTTACGGTCCATGGTGTGCAAGGCCATGCCGCCTATCCACATCTGGCTGAAAACCCGGTTCGTGGCATCACGACGCTCGTCGACAGCCTGCTTTACCCTGCTTTTGATGAAGGTACGGCGGATTTTCAGGCCAGCAATCTTGAAGTGACGACCGTCGATGTCGGTAATAAGGCCACCAATGTCATTGCCAATAAGGCTAGTGCTTCCTTCAATATTCGCTTCAACGACACATGGACAGCGGATAGCCTGAAGGCGGAGATCATCTCACGTCTTGAAAAGGCATCACGCAATAACCGCCTGCGCCCAGGTCGTGAAACGCCAATCAACTACGAACTGGTCTGGCGCGAAAATCCGAGCCATGTCTTTTTGACCCGTGACGAGAAGCTCATCGGTACGCTGACAGCATCCGTTGAAGCAGTCACCGGCAAGCGCCCCAATCTCTCTACGTCGGGCGGCACGTCCGACGCACGCTTCATCAAGGACTATTGTCCAGTGGTCGAGTTTGGCCTTGTCGGACAGACCATGCACATGGTTGACGAACGTGTCGCGGTTGCTGATCTTGAAGGCCTCACACAGATTTACGAACGTTTCATCGCTGATTTCTTTGGATAAGGAACTTCATGCCCAGTCTGGATGATATTTTCAGATATTTCACGGGCGTCTGGAAGATGATGCTTGGCCGTAAGGACGGCCTTGCATACCTCGATATCTCTGCAGAAGATTTCTGGGCATCTTTCTATGCGATTGTCATCGCCCTGCCTCCGCTTTTGGCAACATGGGTTGCCTATGCGGCCGATCTGACTGCCGGTCGCGATGAAGCAGGCCTGCGCCTTGCAATCGTCATCCGCGCGGCATTCGTCGACCTTTCCGCGTGGGTAATACCGCTTGTCATTATTGGAATATTGGCCCGACGGATAGGCATTTCAAAACGCTATGCAGCCTACGTCATAGCAACAAACTGGGGCAGCGCGTTGCTGTCGTGGCTTTTCGCTCCGATTACGCTGCTGCAGCTGTTTTTTCCGGGCTTTCTCGATGTTGCGACGCTGTTTGCGATCGTGCTGTTCGGTATCTCTGTCATCCTGAGCTACCGACTGACATTCATCGTGCTGCAACGTCCACACGCCTATGTCGCCCCGTTTTTCGCTTGCGTATTCTTCGGCTCACTGTTCATCACAGTGTTCCTGCAGCAGCTTTTCGGCATTGGGATTAGCGCGCAAACTTTTTAGAATGGAAATGGGTAGTCGACACCGACGAGATAAAGGCCGTAAGGCGGGGCAACCTGACCGCAAGCTTTACGGTCTTTGGCTTCCAAAGCAGCCTGCAGATCATCTGCCGTCCAACGCCCCACGCCTACTTCCATGAGACTACCCGCGAAGGATCTCACCTGATTGTGCAGGAACGAGCGGGCAGAAACCCGCATTTCCACATAGTCGCCATCGCGCGTGATGTCGAGCCTGTCGAGCGTCTTCACCGGGCTCTTTGCCTGACATTGCGTTGCGCGGAAAGTTGTAAAGTCGTGCTCGCCCAAAAGCCGCTTTGCGGCCTCGTGCATCGCTTCGTGATCAAGGCGCTTCTGCACCCACCAAACACGATGATAATCAATCGCCAACGGCGCACGACGGTTATGAATGCGATATAGATAATGCCGGCCACGTGCTGAAAACCGGGCATCAAAAGCATCTGTCGTCTTTTCGACATTCAGAATGCTGATACGTTCGTCAGCCATCACCAGATACGCATTGAGTGCATCGCGGATTTTCGCAGCGCCCCAATCCTTGGTGAGATCGGCGTGAACAATCTGCGCGCTCGCATGGACGCCCGCATCTGTACGTCCAGCCGCGCTCAATGTCAGATCTTCACCGCAGAACTTCTTGAACGCCTGCTCAATGGCATTCTGCACCGCATGGCCGTTTTCCTGCCTCTGCCAGCCGACATAGGGCGTGCCGTCATATTCGACAGTGATTTTATAACGAGGCACCGCTCAGAGAACCTTCGCGACTTGCGCACCGCGCAGAAATTCTTGCGCCGCCAGGGGCTTGCCGCCTGAACGCTGCAGCGTGACGAGCCGCACGGCACCGTCTCCACATGCAATGGTCAACCGATCATCAAGCACTGTGCCCGGCGCACCATTGCCCTCGCCCAACGTGGAGCGCTGCAATTTTACACGCTCAACCTCGCCATTGATTTCCATTTCGCACCACGCACCCGGAAACGGCGACAAACCGCGAATGGTATTGTGCACGTGCGCAGCTGGCTTCGACCAGTCGATGCGCGCTTCGGCCTTGTCGATCTTGGCGGCATAGGTCACGCCTTCTTCGTCCTGCGGCTGAAGTGTCAGACTTTCGCGTTCAAGCGCTCCCAGAGCACGCACCATCAAATCGGCACCAATCATGCTCAATCGATCATGCAATTCACCCGCCGACATATCTGGCGTGATCGCGATCTTTTCAGCCATGGCAACAGGGCCTGTATCAAGCCCCACATCCATCTTCATGATCATCATGCCGGTCTCGGTGTCGCCCGACATGATCGCGCGCTGAATAGGCGCCGCTCCGCGCCAGCGCGGCAGAAGCGAGGCATGGCCATTGTAGCAACCAAGACGCGGTGCATCGAGAATGGCTTGCGGCAACAACAGGCCATAAGCCACAACAATCGCAACATCGGCTTCGAGGCTTGCGAAAACATCCTGCTCTTCCGCACCCTTAAGGCTTTTGGGCGTGAAAACCGGAATGCCGAATTCCTCAGCCTTTTCATGAACTGGCGACTTGGTCAGCTCGAGTCCGCGACGACCTGCCGGGCGCGGCGGCTGTGTATAGACCGCCACCACTTCATAGCCATGCCCGATAATAGCAGTCAGAATCGGCACCGAGAAATCCGGCGTCCCCATAAATACGATACGCATCACAACGCCCTGTTTGACGCGCGCTGGCTGGCGAGCTTCTTGAACTTCTTGATGACCATATCGCGTTTCAGCTTGGAGATATGATCAATGAACAGCACACCATTGAGATGGTCGATCTCATGCTGCAAACAGGTTGCCATCAGGCCATCGGCATCCATCGATTGCGGCTTGCCGTCGGCATCAAAATAATTGACCTTGATCGTCGCAGGCCGTTCAACTTCCGCATAATAATCCGGAATTGACAGACAGCCTTCCTCATAAACGCTGCGCTCGTCAGACGAAGCAACAATCTCAGGGTTTATAAAGACGTGCGGGGCCTTCGCCTCATCTTCCTTGGCAAGGTCGATGACCAGCATGCGCAAAGGTTCGCCCACCTGAATGGCGGCAAGACCAATGCCCGGCGCGTCATACATCGTGTCGAACATGTCGCCGGCAAATTTGCGCAATTGATCATCAAAGCGCTCGACGGGCTTGGACAGTTCACGAAGAACGGGATCAGGAAGAATAATAAGCGGTTTTATAGACATGAGTTTCACGTAATCGCTCGCAAAAGAATCGTCAATTGTAACTTGTAAAATGTTCCCGTTTTGATCTCACCTTTGCATGACGAATCAGCTAAGCTGGACGCATGGAAAATCAGAATCTATTGAATGAGCCGCTCCTGCAGCTCGGTGCTTCTTCGTTCTCGCTCGGAGATATTCTTCTGGCGGGCATTGTTGTGCTCATAGTTTGCCTTGCTATTTTCCTCATTGCGGCAGCGCGCTCAGCCCGTCTTCGGGCGGTGGCCGAAGCGCAGGCAGAAGATCGTGCCCGCGATGCGGAATATCGCATGGCCGAGATTCTGAAAGCACAGTCCGAGATGCAAGGCCGCATGCAGACCATGGCCGAAGTGTTTGGTTCGCGGCAGGCAGAACTTAATCAATCCATCCGCGAGCGTCTTGACGGCATGACGCACCGCATCGGCCAGACCATGACCGAACAGACACGCTCAACCCATGAGAATCTTGCCAAATTGCAGGAGCGCCTGGCCGTCATCGACACCGCGCAAAACAATATCCAGTCGCTCGCAGGGCAAGTGGTACAGTTGCAGGCGATCCTCGCCAACAAACAGACACGCGGCGCATTCGGCCAGTCGCGCATGGAAGCGATCATTGCCGATGGTCTGCCTCAGGGTGCCTATGAGTTTCAGGCGACACTGACCAATGGCACGCGCCCTGACTGTCTGGTACGCATGCCAAACAATTCACCATCGCTGGTGATCGACGCAAAATTCCCGCTTGAAGCATGGAATTCCATGCGCGAAACGGAAAACCCGGAGGCACGCAAGGCCGCCGTTGCACAGTTCCGCCGCGACATGGAAGTGCATATCAAGGATGTGTCCGACAAATATCTCATTACCGGCGAAACGCAGGATACCGCGTTCCTGTTCGTGCCATCGGAATCGATCTTCGCGGACATTCACGAGCATTTTGAAGCGCTGATCCATCGTGCACACCGGGCACGGATCGTTATTGTTTCACCGTCGCTGCTCATGCTGTCTATTCAGGTTATCCAATCGATCCTTAAGGACGCCCGCATGCGCGAGCAAGCCCATGTCATTCAGGGTGAAGTGGTGCGGCTGATGGAAGATGTGGGTCGTCTTGATGAGCGTGTGCGCAAGCTGCAAACCCACTTCCTGCAGGCCAATAAGGATATCGACGATATTCTGGTGTCCTCGAACAAAGTGACAAAGCGCGGTGCAAAAATCGAAGCGCTTGAATTTGGACCAGCGCCGACTGAGGAGGCCCAGCGCCCCACCCGCCAGCCAGAAACCGCCCCCACCCAAATGCGGCTGCGCGTGGTGGACGAAGACTAACAGCCCATCCAAACAAAGAAGCCCGCAAACTGCGGGCTTTTTCTATTCTGGTTTCGGCTTGCTATCTGAATGCCCAAGATCGCGATCTGGCCAGACGATATCCCGCAGGCGTTGCTTCAGAAGCTTGGCTTCTGGAAAACCACCGTCAAGCTTGCGTTCCCAGATAAGCTCTTCATTGCCATCGGTCATATGAACGCGAATTTCAAACACGCCACCTGTTCCGGGCCGCAGTGCCACTTCCGCCAGATCCTGCCCGAAAGTCTGCAAAAGCTCCTGCGCCAGCCACGCCGCCCGCAGCATCCAGTTGCATTGCGTGCAGTAGGTGATGGAGATGCGGGGACGTATCGACATGAACTTAACCTTTTGAACCACGGCAGGCCTTCAAGCAATTGCCCGACTTGTTAGGGTGGCGCACTTCGAGCAATATCTAGCTTCCAAAGATACGCGGGGGCAAGTCATGGAAGCAACGATTTACATTCTCAAATATGCGGATGGTTCGTATTATACGGGCCTGACCTAGCAGGATATTGAGGCTCGGATTTGGGAGCATAACCAAGGCATCTATGAAGGCTATACCAAGAAGCGACGGCCGGTGGAGTTGGTTTTCACAGAGACTTATGACCGGATCCTTGATGCAATTGCACGCGAATGCCAGATCAAAGGATGGTCGCGCGCCAAGAAAGAAGCGCTTATCGCCCTCAATTACGAAGCTTTACCGGAGCTCTCTCAACGGAAATAGTCGTGCCGTTTATCTGCTCGTCACCCCCGCCCTTCGAGACGCCGTTTTCAACGGCTCCTCAGGATGCGGGAAAGCGGTAGCGCTATCAAAATAAATATCCCAAAAGAAAAGGGACGCTAACGCGCCCCTATTTCATACAATAATCTTTCAACAGCATCGGATTGGAACAGCATCGAAAGAAGACACTTTCATCCGGTGCATAGGCAAAACGTTTGATCGTCCATAGCTAATCGAAAGACCAAAAGATCAATCATCACCCATCTTAAGAGCCTGAATGAAGGCCTCTTGCGGGATTTCCACTTTGCCGAACTGGCGCATGCGCTTCTTGCCTTCCTTCTGCTTGTCCAGAAGTTTGCGCTTACGCGAAATATCGCCGCCGTAGCACTTGGCCGTCACGTCCTTACGCAGAGCCGAGATCGTCTCACGCGCAACGATGCGCCCGCCAATGGCTGCCTGAATCGGGATCTTGAACATGTGCTGCGGGATCAGCTCCTTGAGCTTTTCGCAAAGCACACGACCGCGCTTCTCTGCAGCCGAACGGTGAACCAGCATCGACAACGCATCCACCGGTTCTTCGTTGACCAGGATCGACATCTTGACCAGATCACCTTCACGATAATCCGACAGATTATAGTCGAACGAGGCATAGCCCTTGGAGATCGACTTCAGACGATCATAGAAATCGAACACAACTTCATTGAGCGGCAGATCATAGGTGATCATGGCGCGCGGGCCGACATAGGTCAAATCGATCTGGAGACCGCGACGCTCCTGACAGAGCTTCATGATCGTGCCAAGATAATCATCTGGCGTCATGATGGTGGCGCGGATCCACGGCTCTTCAATCGCTTCGATCTTCACCACATCCGGCATATCGGCCGGGTTATGCAGCTCTTTCTGCGAGCCGTCCTGCATGTTCAGGCGATACACAACCGAAGGAGCTGTCGTGATCAGGTCGAGATCGAACTCGCGCTCAAGGCGTTCCTGAATGATTTCAAGATGCAGAAGCCCAAGGAAGCCACAGCGGAAGCCGAAACCGAGTGCCGCAGAGGTTTCCATTTCAAAGGAGAACGACGCATCGTTGAGACGCAGCTTGCCCATGGCAGCGCGCAAGTCTTCAAAGTCTGCCGCATCAACCGGGAACAGTCCACAGAACACGACCGGCTGCGCAGGTTTAAAGCCCGTCAGGGGCTTTTCGGTCGGGCGGCGATCTTCAGTGATGGTATCACCGACGCGGGTATCAGCGACTTCTTTAATGGAAGCAGTAATAAATCCCAGTTCGCCCGGACCAAGATCTTCGACCTGCGCCATTTTCGGTGTGAACACACCGGTACGTTCAACCGGATATTTCGCACCGGTTCCCATCATGCGGATGGTCTGGCCTTTTTTCAGCACACCATCGATGACGCGCACCAGAACGATAACGCCGAGATAGCTGTCATACCAGCTGTCGACCAGCATGGCTTTCAGCGGCGCATTGCGGTCGCCTTCTTTCGGAGGAGGCAGCTGCTCGACGATAGCTTCAAGCACGTCCGGAATGCCAAGACCAGTTTTGGCAGAGATCATCACGGCTTTACTGGCGTCAATGCCGATTACTTCTTCAATCTGGCTTTGAACCCGCTCTGGTTCGGCTGCCGGAAGATCAACCTTGTTCAGCACCACAACGATATCGTGATTGTTGTCGATGGCCTGATAAACATTGGCCAGCGTCTGCGCTTCAACACCCTGTGAGGCATCCACCACCAGGAGCGAACCTTCGCACGCAGCCAGCGAACGCGAGACTTCGTAGGCGAAGTCGACATGTCCGGGGGTGTCGATGAGGTTCAGCACATAGTCCTCGCCGTTCTTCGCCTTGTAGTTAAGACGAACGGTCTGGGCTTTGATAGTAATGCCGCGCTCGCGCTCGATATCCATCGAGTCGAGGACCTGGTCTTTCATCTCACGCATGTCCAGCCCGCCGGTCAATTGAATGAGGCGGTCGGCCAGCGTCGATTTGCCGTGGTCGATATGGGCGACGATCGAAAAATTGCGAATATGGTCAAGTGGTGTGCTCATGCGCGCGATTTACCAGTAAGCCGCGAAATCTCAAAGCGGTATTGCGCGTTTAATGCTGGAAAAGCGGTCAGTTTCGACATCGTGACAACAAGTCCCCTTTGCGTTGTTGCCAAAAGGCGATAAATCACCGCGATAAAAGCATGCCGCAATCATATCGTCTGGCGGTATAATCAGGCTTTCATGCAGGAGTTTAGGATGAAGACCGAACCGAACGAAGTCCACAACAGGCCAAAACTGGTCACCGTTTTCGGCGGCTCTGGCTTTGTCGGGCGCGCGGTTGTAGCAAGCCTCACCAAGCGCGGCTATCGCGTGCGCGTTGCCGTGCGCAAGCCGGAAGTTGCTTATTATATGGCCCCCCTTGGCAATGTCGGCCAGATCCAGATGGTACAGGCCAATGTCCGCCATCGCTGGTCGGTCGAGCGCGCCGTCATGGGTGCTGATCACGTCATCAATCTTGTCGGCATTCTTTCGGAAAGCGGCAAGCAACGTTTCAACAGCGTTCAGGTGCTGGGCGCCAAGAACATTGCGGAGGCCGCAAAAACTGCTGGCGTTCCGATGACGCATCTCTCGTCGCTCGCAGCCGATGCCAATTCGAAGTCTGACTATGCCCGCACCAAGGCAGAAGGCGAAAAGGCGGTGCTTTCGGTTCTGCCGGACACCGTTATCCTGCGTCCATCGATCATTTTTGGCCATGAAGATCGCTTCTTCAACCGCTTTGCCAATCTGGCACGTTTTTCGCCATTCCTGCCGGTCATCGGTGGTGGCGAAACAAAGCTCCAGCCGGTCTATGTCGGTGACGTCGCAGAGGCCGTTGCCCACGCGGTTGATGGCAAGCTAAAGTCAGGCAGCGTTTATGAACTGGGCGGCCCGGACGCACAGCCATTCAAGCATTGGATGAAAGATATGCTCGGCGTCATCGCCCGCAAGCGCATCATCATTTCCATGCCATGGTGGGTTGCTCGTCTGCAGGCATCGGTTCTTGGCCTTTTGCCGAACCCATTGCTCACCAACGATCAGGTGACGTTACTCAAATACGATAATGTCGTGTCGGAACAGGCTGCTAAGGAAGGCCGCACGCTTCAGGGCATGGGCATTACGCCTGAAGCCGTGGATGCAATCCTTCCAGCCTATCTCTGGCGTTATCGTGTTGCAGGTCAGTACACAAAGACCGGACTGGCCTGAGTATAGTGTGAGACCAAAAACAAGGGGCCGAAAGGCCCCTTTTCTTTTACGCTTTACAGCGGTTCCGATTAATATTGGATCGTTGGAACCGCTGTAACTATTTGTTTTACGCATTTCCGAACGCAAAACCGGTTCCCATTTTTGCTGGAAACGCTTTAAATTCGACTTACCCCCAGATTAGCAGAGCAGCCATTCCAAGCGAGCCAACAATCAAACGCCACCAGGCGAACAGCTTGAAGCCATGGCGGGAAACATAGTCGAGCAGATGGCGCACGACGAACACGCCTGAAATAAATGCCATCACAAAGCCCACGATGATCAGCGCTCCGTCATTCATCGACAACATGCTGTGGCTCTTATAGAGGTCATAGGCAAAAGCGCCGGCCATAGTTGGCATGGCAAGGAAGAACGAAAATTCTGCTGCCGAACGCTTGTCTGCACCAAGTAAAAGGGCGCCAACAATCGTTGAACCAGAGCGCGATACGCCCGGGATCATGGCAAGACACTGGATAAAGCCAATGGCCAGACAGATCGGCAACGGATAATCCATTACATCGCGATAACGCGGCTTCAGCTCCAGCTGATCGACCCATAGAAGAATAAAACCACCGAGGATCAGCATAGCGCAGACCAGCATTGGCGTTTCAAAAAGCACGCTCTTGATAAAGCCATGGGCCATCGCGCCGATGACCGCTGCGGGCAGAAACGCCACGAGAATGCCGAGAACGAACCGACGCGTCCGCGCATCGCGCGGAAAATCGGTGAGAATTTTGATGAGCTTTGCCGAATAGACCGTCAGGATCGCAAGGATCGCGCCGAGCTGAATGAGCACCTCAAAGGTCTTGCCCGTCGATTCAAAGCCCAGAAAATGACCGACCAGCAATAAATGGCCTGTGGAGGAAACGGGGATGAATTCCGTCAAACCTTCGATGAGACCAAGAAAAGCGGCTTCCAGAAGATTATAAATTTCCATGAAGTCAGTACCTTAGGGAGGTGATCAGGATGAAAATGGCGTGTCTTGACGAGCTGTTAAGCATGAAAATGCAAGAATAGGCACTTAAGCGATTGCTTGTCTCCCGCAGGCATAGCCCTTATAGACTAAACATTCCGTTGAGGTGGTTCGAATCGCCTGACTGCAGAAATAACCTGCTGTCAGCGCAAATGCCAGCCGCTGGGCCTCTACGGGTATCAATTAAAGCTTGTCAGTCGAGAGTACCGCGTCGATTATGCTTACGCTTTTTCATCATCCCATGTCTTCAGGCTCGCGCTATGTGCGGCTTATCCTCGGCGAATATGATGTGGAAGCCGAACTGATTGAGGAGCGACCATGGTCGCGGCGTAAAGAATTTCTAGCGCTCAACCCGGCCGCAACATTGCCCGTTCTGCTCGCAGAACGCGACCTGCCGGTTGTCGGTGCGACAGTCATTGCAGAATATCTCGACGAGACGCGTGGCGCATTGAAGCGCAGTCGCCGCCTGCTGCCTGAAAGTCCGATGGAGCGCGCAGAAGTGCGCCGCCTTGTCGACTGGTTCCTGCTGAAATTTGAAAACGAAGTCACGCGACATATTGCACGCGAACGTGTGTTCAAGCTTCAAATGGCCGACGAAATGGGCGGTAGTGCACCTGACTCAACGGCTATTCGCGCAGCCCGTACCAATATCCGTCAGCACATGAAATATATCGATTGGCTTGCTGCAACACGGGACTGGCTTGCTGGTGGTCATCCGAGTTATGCTGACATGGCAGCAGCAGCATCAATCTCCGTGCTCGACTATCTCGGCGAAATCGAGTGGAGCGAAACCAAGGCCGCACGCGACTGGTATGCACGTATGAAATCGCGCCCAGCCTTCCGTCCTCTGCTCTCCGATCGTGTGCGCGGACTAGCACCAGTGGCCCATTATGGCGACCTCGACTTCTGAGACAAAACAGGTTTCTGGACAGGTTTCGGAAAAGGATCTCAAGCTCAAGCGCTTTCTCATTGAGGAAGCGAAAGCTGTAGGTTTCGACGCGGTCGCTTTCACTACACCCGACACTATCCCACAAGCACCGCAGCGACTTCGGCAATATATCGCCGATGGCCATCACGCGGACATGCTCTGGATGGAGGAAACGGAAGACCGCCGTGCCAATCCAAGTGTATTGTGGCCGGAAGTCCGCTCGATCATGATCCTTGCCATGAATTATGGTCCGGACAGCAATCCGCTCAGCATTCTTGAACATAAAGACCGGGCGGCAATTTCGGTCTATGCGCAGAACCGCGATTACCACGACATCATCAAGGGTAAACTCAAGCATGTGGCGAGCCGTTTTGCGGCCCGCGCTGGTCAGGATGTCAAGGTCTTCGTCGACACCGCACCCGTTATGGAAAAGCCATTGGCGGAAGCTGCCGGTATTGGCTGGCAAGGCAAACACACCAATCTAGTGAGCCGCGAACACGGCTCGTGGCTTTTTCTCGGCTCAATTTTTACGACCGCAGAAATTCCACCCGATAAGCCTGACCGCGATCATTGCGGTTCCTGCCGTGCCTGTCTTGATGCCTGTCCGACGAATGCGTTTCCCTCGCCCTATCGGATCGATGCGCGACGCTGCATTTCCTATCTCACCATTGAGAATAAGGGCCCGATCCCACCCGAGTTCCGCAAATCGATGGGCAATCGCATCTATGGTTGTGACGACTGCCTGTCGGTATGTCCCTGGAATAAATTCGCTCAAGCAACCAGCGAAATGAAGCTGAAAGCCCGTGACGATCTCAAAGCCCCTCGTCTTGCCGATTTTCTGGTTCTTGACGACCCGGCTTTTCGCACGCTGTTTTCTGGCTCTCCAGTCAAACGGATTGGACGCGACCGCTTCTTACGCAATGTGCTGATCGCAGCGGGCAATTCACAAGATCCGTCGCTACTGGCTCAGGTCGAAAATCTGCTTGGAGACACCTCCCCCGTTGTACGTGGTGCAGCAGTCTGGGCATTCAAGCAGCTCGCCACCACAGAACGTTTCACAATTTTGCAGAAACGTCTGGCCTCAAGCGAAGAGGATGATACGGTGCGCGAAGAATGGATATTGGAGGACAGCTGACATGCGCATTTTTCTGTTTGGAGCCGGTTATTCTGCTCAGGCTTTTTCCCGCCTGATGACCGGAGAGGCAGAACGCATCGATGGCACTACCCGTAACGAGCAAAACTTCCCAACGCTGGAAAAAGCAGGCATCGCGCCCATTATTTTTGATGGTGAAGGCGCCTCCCCAGAACTGATCGACCGACTTGCGAAAGCAACACACGTTGTTATCTCGATCTCGCCTCGCGAAAGCGGCGATCCTTCTTTGGCAATCGTCGAAGAAGCGCTTCGTCGTCCTGACAACACGATCCGCTGGATCGGCTATCTTTCTACCGTCGGTGTGTATGGCAATCACGATGGCAACTGGATCGATGAAACCGCCCCACGCGGACCCACTTCGCGCCGGTCGCTTGAGCGCGTTGAAGCAGAAGATGCATGGGATGCTTTAAGCGAACGGCACGGGACACCGGTCGCACTTTTGCGTCTGTCCGGCATTTACGGTCCGAGACGCAATGCCTTTGTTAATCTGGAGCGCGGTACGGCACGACGGATCATCAAGGAAGATCAGGTCTTCAACCGTATCCATGTCGATGACATTGCCGGAACGCTACGTTTTCTGGCAGGCACCAATACAGGTGGCGCTTTCAACATCACCGATAATGAGCCTGCACCGCCACAGGATGTGGTGGTCTACGCAGCCGAGTTGATGGGCGTTGCACCTCCGCCAGAAGTTCCATTTGAGGAAGCGGACATGACGCCGATGGCGCGCTCTTTCTATGGTGAAAACAAGCGCATTTCCAACCAGCGCATCAAAGATCTCGGCTATGATTTCATCCATCCCGATTATAAAGCCGCTTTTTCCGCCATGTGGCGAGACCATAATTGGCGCTAACGCATGTCTCCCCAAAATGGGCGTCGGTTTTGGCGTGAAGACATGCGTAAAATGAGTAGTTGATTGCCGTTTTGACGAACGCAAAGCATAATCCGGCCCATCCGCTCGAATGATTCGAGCAAAAGTTTTTATGGGAAATTGCCCATGGCAAAGAGATCCAGCTCGAAATTCTGGCCGCGGCTTGTTCTGGCAACCTGTCTTGCGGCAATGATCGCCCCGGACTTTGTAACGCAGGCCTTAGCTCAGGACGCCCCTGCCAAGCAGGCATTCGGCAGCAAACAGCTGCCGGTTCTGGCGCAATCACCGCAATCCATAGGCTTTTATGCCAAGGGCTGTCTTTCCGGTGGTGTTGCCCTCCCTATCGATGGCCCCAACTGGCAGGTCATGCGGCTTTCTCGCAATCGCAACTGGGGACACCCGCGCACAATTGGCCTGCTGGAAAAACTATCCCGCGACGCAGCAAAAGACGGCTGGCCCGGTCTTCTGGTCGGCGACATTTCACAGCCGCGTGGCGGCCCAATGCTGACAGGCCATGCTTCGCATCAGGTCGGACTTGATGCCGATATCTGGTTGACGCCGATGCCAAAGAAACGCTTCACCGATGCAGAACGTGAAAGTGTGTCCGCTGTGTCCATGCTGAAAAAGGATTCGCTATACGTCGATCCGCAGAAATGGACCCCTGCCCGCACGGCACTCATCAGGCACGCAGCCAGCTATCCGGAAGTCGAGCGCATCTTCGTCCACCCCGGCATCAAGAAGCAGCTTTGCGATACAGTGACAGGCGACCGTAGCTGGCTTGGCAAAGTCCGTCCCTATTGGGGGCATTTCTATCATTTTCATGTGAGATTGCATTGTCAGCCCGGATCGCCCGACTGCAAGCCACAGCCCAAGGTGGCGGCAGGTGATGGTTGCGACAAATCGCTGGCGTGGTGGTTTACCGACGAGCCTTGGAAGCCTGCAAAGCCATCCAAAGAACCTCCGAAGAAGCCAAAGCCGGTTATGGTTTCAGACTTGCCAAAAGCCTGTGCCGCAGTGCTCAATGGTCCGTCACCGGATTCGATTGCGGACGTGATTTATGGTGCGAATTAAAGCAGTTCTCAAAAAATAGAAAACATGCTTTTCACTTAATCATGCCTTCGCTATAGGGTTTAAACGATTTAAAGTTCAAATGACAAGGTTATCAATCTCATGACAGAACGTCTGCGCATTGCTTTGATCGCTCATGACCTGAAGAAAGACGAGATGGTCGCGTTTGCGCGTACGCATGAGAAAGCCTTGTCACACTACGATATCGTTGCGACCGGAACGACAGGCGGTCTCATCCAAGAGGCCTGCCCTTCGCTCAATATCCATCGTGTCAAAAGCGGACCGCTTGGCGGCGATCAGCAGATCGGCGCAATGATTGCCGAAGGAACGGTGCAGGCATTGATCTTCTTCATCGACCCGCTATCGCCACTTCCACATGATGTCGACGTGAAAGCGCTGACACGCCTCGGCAGTGTTTATGACATCCCAATGGCGCTTAATCCCGCAACCGCTGAAAAGCTGGTAAGAGTGCTGGATTAACCAGCATATTCAGATAAGCCCGCAAACAATAAGAACAGACGAAGCAGCAAGGCAGACCATGATTGACGCTGACCAGAGTTTCAAGTTTCCCGTCCTCGTCGGCGATATCGGTGGAACCAATGCGCGCTTTGCGCTCCTGGTTGATGCCCATGCGGAACCCAAAGAGTTCCCCGTGGTCCAGACAGCTGATTATGCAACGATTGACGATGCAATCGAGAAAACGGTCCTCTATCACACGTCCTTACGCCCCCGCTCAACTATTCTGGCTGTTGCGGGCCCTGTCGATGGTGATGAAATCGACTTGACCAATTGCGACTGGGTGGTTCGCCCCAAACAATTGATCGCAAACTTAGGCTTTGAGGACGTCACCGTTCTCAATGATTTTGAAGCTCAGGCGCTCGCTGTCGTTTCGATCGGCAAGGAGTATCTGCACCAGATCGGCGGCCACGACGAAGAGCTCGTCGCCACACGCGTAGTGCTTGGTCCCGGAACCGGTCTTGGCGTTGCTGGCCTTGTGCGCACTGGCAAGGCCTGGGTTCCAGTTCCCGGCGAAGGTGGACATATCGATATCGGCCCCCGCAGCGAGCGCGATTATCAGGTTTTCCCGCATATCGAACCAATCGAAGGCCGCATCGCTGCAGAGCAAATTCTTTGCGGACGCGGTCTGCGCAATCTCTATCTCGCAATCTGCGCCGCAGATATGGTAACGCCAGTTCTCGACACACCGCCGGATATCACGGCCGCAGGTCTTGATGGTAGCAATGCACAGGCAGTCGAAACACTTGATCTTTTCGTGACCTATCTCGGCAGACTGGCAGGCGACCTTGCGCTGATCTACAAGGCGCATGGCGGCGTTTATCTGTCTGGCGGCATCCCGCAGCGCATTCTGCCTGCTTTGAAAGCAGGCTCGTTCCGAGCAGCCTTTGAAGACAAAGCCCCTCATACACATTTTATGCGGGATATTCCGGTTCGCGTCGTTGTGCATCCGCTTGCAGCACTGAGCGGACTTTCTGCATTTGCGCGGGCACCGTCCCGATTTGAGGTTTCCACCGATGGTCGCCGCTGGCGTATCAGCTAAGCGGCTTCGCTATCGCAGGCATGGTCAAGCGACAAAGATAACGCTATAGAAGCGCTGCAATGAAAACACTCATTGCAGCCTTTTGTCGTTTCCAGTCCAAAGAGACACGCGAAAATGCAAGATCAACGACAGCCAACGGCTGCTAGATAAAAAGCACTTTGCCCGTGAGCCTATTCAAAAAGAAAAAGAAGAAGATCGATCCGAGCGAAGCGACGCGTGTCATTCGCCGCATGCTATCGGAAAATGCGCATCAGTATAAAACAAGCTATGCCATAGCTATTGCCGCCTCTCTTATCGTCGGCGTTTCAAATGGTGCGCTCGCCTATCTTATGAAGCCAATGATCGACAAGATTTTCTACGAACAGAAAATCGGTCTCATCTGGGTCATCTGTGGCGCGATCCTCGGCATTTTCGTGCTGCGCGGCCTTTCCAGCTATATTCAGGCGGTCGAGCTTGCAAAGATCGGTAACAATCTGGTCGCGCGCTATCAGAAGCGCATCTTCGATCACTTGCTCAGGCTTGGATTGGATTTTTACAACGACACGCGTTCGGGTCATCTAGCAGCTCAGATCAACCAGAACGTCAATGGTATTCGCGACCTCCTGAACATGACGATCACATCGATTGCGCGGGATTTCGTCGCGCTTATCGGCCTGATTGGCATGATGTTCTATACAGACCCGTTCATGTCGACTGTGGTCTTTCTGGTCGGGCCACCGCTCGTTCTCGCAGTTTCTTATATTTCTCGCCGCATCAGGTCTGTCACCCGCGATCTCGTGCACCTCAACTCCCATCTTCTGGGAGCTATGCAGGAAACCGTGCAGGGCATTTCCATCGTGAAGGCCTTCACCATGGAAGACCAGCTTCGCGGCAAGATAAGCACGCTGATCGATCAGGCAGAAAACAGAAGCAACAAGATCGCGCGCGTATCAGAACGCACCACGCCGATTGCCGAAATTCTGGCCGGTTTCGCTATCGCAGGCGTTTTGGCCTATAGCGGCTACAATGCGATCCTCAATCAGCAGCCTCCGGGCGCGATGTTTGCCTTCATCACTGCGCTACTTCTGGCATACGACCCTGCCCGCCGTCTGGCACGTTTGCAGGTCGGACTGGAACGTGCGCTTGTGAATGCACGCATGATCTATGAAGTGTTGGATATCGAACCCAATCAGGGTGACGCGCCTGATGCCATTGCGCTCAAGGCTGGTCCTGGCGAAATTGATTTCCAGAATGTGCACTTCGCCTATAGCGATATCGCACCAGTTCTGCATGGTGTGAACTTTACAGCCAAGGCAGGCGAAACCACCGCTATCGTGGGGGCGTCGGGTGCCGGCAAATCGACCCTCATCAGTCTCGTGCAACGCTTTTACGATGTCACCGATGGACAAATCTTGTTCGACGGACAAGACATCTCAAAAGTCACGAAAGAGTCGCTGCGCCATTCCGTGGCTTATGTATCCCAGCAGCCTTATCTTTTTGAAGGCACAATCGCCGATAATATCCGCTATGGACGCCCCAATGCGACGCTGGATGAAATCGTCGAGGCAGCAAAGCTTGCCAATGCGCATGAGTTCATTCTTCAACAACCGCAGGGCTATGATACTCCGGTCGGCGAAAATGGCGTAACGCTTTCCGGCGGCCAGCGTCAGCGTGTATCCATTGCTCGCGCGATCGTGCGTAAAGCACCCGTACTGCTGCTCGATGAAGCGACTTCCGCACTTGATAATGAGTCCGAGAAGCGTGTGCAGCAGGCGCTTGATCACATCATGCAGGATCGTACGACTATCGTCATCGCGCATCGTCTTTCCACCGTCGTCAATGCCGACCGCATTGTCGTGATGGAAGCCGGATATGTTGTCGAGGAAGGCCGCCACAACGACCTGATCAAGATACCAAATGGCGTCTATGCCCGCTTCTATCAGCTTCAGAGCGGCAAGGATGACATGCTCATCGGAAAGACTGGCTCGGAGGAAACGTCGAATGGCTGAGAACGCTGAAATGGGCCTTGTGGTCGTGGGGGCAAATGGTCGTATGGGACAGGCTCTCATCCGCGCCATCCATGCTATCGACGGTGCGCGGTTGTCCGGTGCCATTGCGCGCCCTGGTTCCCCATTTCTTGGAAAAGATGCTGGCGAAGTTGCAGGTGTCGGCAATCTCGGCGTCGCAATCACCGACGATCCGCTGCCGGTTTTTGTCAAAGCGCAAGGTGTGCTCGATTTCACCACACCTGCAACCACAGTGAATTATGCAGCGCTCGCAGCACAGGCCCGCATCGTCCATATCATTGGCACCACAGGTGTTTCCTCTGAAGACGAAGAAAAAATTCTTGCTGCCGCGCGCCATGCGACAATCGTCAAATCCGGCAATATGAGTCTGGGCATCAATCTTCTGTCTGGTTTGATCAAGAAGGCAGCTCAAGCACTTGGTCCTGAAGATTTCGACATCGAGATCCTCGAAATGCATCACAAGCACAAGGTCGACGCGCCATCAGGCACCGCCCTTCTGTTGGGTGAGGCAGCGGCCCAAGGTAGAGCGATCAATCTTGCTGAAAAGAGCGTGCGCGTACGCGATGGTCATACGGGCCCGCGCGAGGAAGGCACGATTGGTTTTGCGACGTTACGCGGCGGCTCCGTTATCGGAGACCACGAAGTCATTCTGGCTGGCGAAGGAGAGCGTATCACCCTCTCTCACCATGCTCAGGATCGCACAATCTTTGCGCGAGGTGCTGTGAAAGCGGCACTTTGGGCGCATGGCAAGAAACCCGGCCTTTATTCCATGCTCGATGTTCTCGGGCTTAACGACTGATCTGTTATTTTCATCCCAACGGAGTGCTGCGATGTCTCGTACCCTCGTCCTGGTCCGCCACGGCCAAAGCGAATGGAACCTGAAGAACCTTTTTACTGGCTGGCGTGATCCGGGCCTTACCGAACAAGGCCATGCGGAAGCCAAAGCCGCTGGTCAGCGCCTGAAGGCTGCGGGTCTCAAGTTCGATCTCGCATACACGTCGGTCCTGTCGCGCGCGCAGGTCACCTGCCAGCACATTCTTGACGAACTCGGCCAGTCCGATCTCGAAACCATCCGCGATCAGGCTCTCAACGAACGCGACTATGGCGACCTCTCGGGGCTCAACAAAGACGACGCACGTGCAAAATGGGGAGAAGAGCAGGTCCATATCTGGCGCCGCTCTTATGACGTTCCTCCTCCGGGCGGCGAAAGCCTGAAGGATACCGGCGCACGCGTCTGGCCTTATTACCTGCACACCATCCAGCCGCATGTGCTGCGTGGCGAAACCATTCTGGTTGCAGCCCACGGCAATTCGCTGCGTGCGCTTATCATGGCGCTTGATGGCCTGACACCGGAAGAGATTCTCAAGCAGGAACTCAACACCGGCGTTCCGATCATCTACAAGCTGAACGCCGATTCGACTGTCGCTTCCAAGGAAGTGCTTTCCGCATAATGAATTTTCGGGCGCAGATGCATCTATGCGCTGCGCCCGAGTTCCGGTTTTAGGACCGATGCGCTAGGCTTTTTCTGCATTCGAAACAGCAATGTGAAAAAAAGCTGATTGAATCTCGAAAACGCGATTGACAGAGTGAGGCCTACCCCTTAGATCGGTCCTCGTCGCCCAGATGGCGGAATTGGTAGACGCACCAGCTTCAGGTGCTGGCGCTCGCAAGGGCGTGGAGGTTCGAGTCCTCTTCTGGGCACCATTTCCAAGTCTTCAGACCACTACCAAGGTCCAGAAGCGCCCCAAAAAGCCCGCTTGCGCGGGCTTTTTTGTTGCCCAAGTTTCCGCTGACAGTTTCCTTTCACCAAGAGCGTAACAACTTTATCAACAGACACAAAACGCCCTGCGAGGACCGCTTTTTTGAATATGAATGAAACCGAAAAACAACGGTTTCAAACTAGACCGGGCACGGGTGGATAGGCTTAAATCACTGCCATGTCGGGCAGATGAAAACGGGGGTGTCTTCGATCAAAAGACACGCGCCGTCTCTATCCTTTTCTCTCGCATTTCAAGCTTTCCGGCTTCCTGCTCAACGAGCAAGTTTCCTGAACGTTTGAGTTCAAAATCCAAAGAAAATGAACGACATGAAGAAGCAAGCACTCTCGCTCATCGCCGTGGTGGCAATTGCTCTGGCAGCATCGGGATGTCAGTCGACAGACCGTAAGGATCGTGATTGGGCAATAACAAATCGGACGCACCAAGCCGTTCCGCCCCTTCGCATTCTGCGTAACAGCTTGTCCTGCCGTACTATTGGGAAATTGAACCCTGAAAAAGAAAAAGGCCGGGCAATTAGCCGGCCTTTTTGCGCTATCGTCAGTGCTGGTACATCCGCAGTCACGACAACAGCTATGGCCCTATAATGAGCAGGATTGGTTAATAAATAGTTAACCGACTATCGCTTCATTGCCCCACAATGCTTTGGGCCTTGCCACATGCGAGAACTCCGCGCATCCTTCGTCTGCGCAATGCGATTTGAAGGACAAATCAGATGGATCAACCTGCCTACGATCTTGAGTTTGGGGAGATAATCCGCTGGCTTAGGCAACATGGTCTCATTCTGCAATCAGACCTCGAAGGGAATACTGAACTCTCAACACGTGCGGAACGGATCGGTCGTAAACGTCGTCGTGAGGCTGAGCAGACAAACGAATGAAGCATTGAGCCAAAAGTGCGAAACAGCTTTGCGTGAGGCCAATGCATAAAAATAAACAGTGAGACGCGGCCAACGATTCAATCTTAACTGGAGCCGCTCCAATTGGATCAAAAAGCTTAATAGCCAGAACAATATCAGCCTGAGATAAAGCAAGAGGGGGAGAAAAATGCGTCGCAAAGGCTTACTCGATTTCGGAAGAAATGGCCTGTTTTACCGGCTGTTTCTGGTAAGCGCGATTTGCGCCGTGTTAAGCAGCGTGCTGAGCCAGAATGGGGAAATACCCTTCTGGCGTTGGTTACATTATCTGACCAAGCCCACCGCAACATTACTGCTGCTTTGTGCGATCTGGTGCGCTCCGCGCCTCATCTCAAAAAGCTATGGATTTGCAATCGCGCTAGGGTTGGCCTTTGCCGCCGCTGGTGATTTCTTTTTGATGCTGCCGGGCGATTATTTTTTGGTCGGGCTGATCTGTTTCCTCATCACCCACTGCATTTACATTTATGCATTGTGTCGCAAGACGCGCTTTGCTGAAAACAAACTCGTTTTCCTGATTTTCGCCGTCCTCGCAATTGCAATTATCGCAGGCCTGTGGACTTCTCTGCCGTCGGCAATGAAAGTTCCGGTTGTCATTTATGCAACCGCAATTGGCGTGATGGCCGCGCAGGCCGTTAGTCGTGCACTTTCAGACAAACTCTCACCCACCTTGCGCTATAGCGCGACACTAGCGGCTGCGGGTGGTCTGTTCTTCATGGTAAGCGACACGCTGCTCGCCTTTAACCGTTTCTATACATCAATCCCCCTCGCCGGGCTTTGGGTGCTCAGCACCTATTATGTGGCACAATTCCTTTTTGCACGCTCAACGGAGAACTTTGCCTATGAGCGCTGATCAAGCCGTTTCATCACAGCAAACATTGCAAACGACTTTCCAACACCTGCGGCAAAACCGGATCGATCATCGCCCACCTTTTGAACAGCGCATTGATGACCTGCGTCGCCTGCGTAAGCTGCTTCATGAACGTCTCGATGATATGGCAAAAGCCATCAATGCGGATTTCGGAAACCGTTCGGTTCATGAAACGCTGTTGGGTGAAGCAAGCGTCGTGTTCGCCGAGATTGACCACACACTTCATCACCTCAAGCGATGGATGAAACCACAGCATCGCAAGGCTGGCTGGAAACTCTGGCCAGCAAAAGCAGAACTGCGCTTTGTGCCTCTTGGCGTGGTTGGTATCATTTCGCCGTGGAATTATCCGGTCAATCTTGCACTCGCGCCCCTTGTGGCAGCAATAGCTGCTGGAAACCACGTGTTCCTGAAACCCTCAGAGCACACGCCACATACGTCCGAATTCCTGCAAAAACTGATTGCCGACGCTTTTCCGGAAAATCGGGCAACGGTCATTCTTGGTGACGCTGGTCTTTCAGCAGAGTTTTCCGCCCTGCCCTTCGATCACCTGTTCTTCACAGGATCGACGGCTGTCGGTCGCAAGATCATGAAAGCAGCTGCAGAAAACCTCACACCGGTAACGCTGGAGCTGGGTGGCAAATCGCCAGCGATCATCAGCGATCACAGCAACCTTAAACGTGCGGCCAGCTCTATCGCCACGGGCAAATACTTCAATGCAGGTCAAACCTGCATTGCTCCCGATTACGTACTGATCCATCAAAGCAAACGCGATGCATTCATTGCTTTGCTACGAGAAGAAACACAGAAGCGTTATAATGGCGCATCGGCAGAAAACGACCGCACGACTATCATCAATGATATTCAATATGCGCGTCTTTCCAATCTGTTGCATGACGCGGAAGATAAAAGCGAAGCCATCATCCCGCTTCTGAATGCCGCTGCAAGCCATCCACGCCTGATGACACCAACCGCAATCCTTGAGCCAGCGCCGACCAGCGCAATCATGAGCGAAGAGATTTTTGGCCCCTTGTTGCCGATCATCAGCTATCGATCAATTGATGAGGCAATCGATTATGTTTTGGGGCAGGAGCGACCACTGGCGCTTTATTGCTTCAGCGACAATACCGCTGAAATCGACACTGTGCTTTCTCATGTCGTTGCAGGCGGTGTCTGTATCAATGACACCCTCTACCATTTCGCCTGTGGGGATTTACCATTTGGTGGCGTGGGCCATAGCGGCATAGGACACTATCACGGCAAAGACGGCTTCCTCACCTTTTCCAAGGCTATGCCGGTTCTGACGAAATATACGCCTGCATCAACGGATATAATCAAGCCGCCTTATACCGGGCTTGTCGACCGGATTGTCCGCTTCATCACACGATAGACCAAGTGAAAAAACAAACTTCTCAGCAATCTGTGATCCGCAAATACTGTTCAAACTGCAAAATACCCTATTTATATGGGTATCCAGACAGTTCTAGAGCATGTCTCCCAAAGCGGGAACCTATTTTGGGATAAAGACATGCGCAAAAACAAATAGATAGAGCATTTCTAACGATTCATCTTAGATAGGAAATGCTCTAGCTAACCACATGGGGCAGCAAGCGGGTGCAGAAGAAAAAAGACCCAGGTCGAATTTCCAAGAAGATACTGACGGCCATCCGGAATCGACCGGGTTTCAGGCCGCTTCACACCAACGTCACTGAAGGCGATATCGTTATTGCGTCCTATAACGTGCACAAGTGCATTGGTGTCGACAAGATCTTCGACCCTCAGCGCACTGCCGATGTCATCAGTGAAATCGACGCAGACGTGATTGCCTTGCAAGAGGCAGACAAGCGCTTTGGCGAGCGTTCCGGTCTGCTTGATCTTGGCCTGCTCGAAAAACGCCACGGCCTCGTCCCAGTACCAATTACCTCAACCATGCCGAAAGGCCATGGCTGGCATGGCAACGTGCTGCTGTTTCGCGAAGGCGTGGTCCGCAATGTCCGTCAACTGTCGCTTCCAGGTGTAGAACCGCGTGGAGCGCTCGTCGCGGACCTGCAATTTGCATCAGGCCCCTTGCGAGTCATTGCCGCCCATCTCGGGCTTTTGAAACGCTCACGCGAACAGCAGGCAGAAAGCATTCTTTCAGCCCTGCAGGAAGCCGATACATTACCGACACTATTGATCGGTGATCTCAATGAATGGCGCGTTGGCAAGCGTTCGTCGCTGGCCTCGCTCATGCCAATGTTCAACCATGTGGCGACGGCAGTACCAAGCTTTCCCTCGCGCTTTCCGGTGTTTGCGCTCGATCGGGTTCTCGGTACGCCACATAATCTGGTAACAGCTGTTGAAGTCCATAATACGCCACTGGCGCGCACGGCCTCTGACCATCTGCCAATCAAGGCGCATCTTGATCTCAAGACAGCCGCGCAGCTTCTGGAAGAGTTCAACCCTTCTCTATTGACGAGTAACTCGAGTTCGGACAGCTAGTGGTCTGATTCCGACATTTGCATCCCTCGGATACAGGCATCGGACAAATGTCGGAATCAAGCAGACCACTAGCAAATTTATGAACCTAGTGGATTTTTCAAATTTGACGTTTGAAACAGCGTGTGTGTCAATTGGGATTCAAACGTCAAATTCAATCCACTAGAGCAGTCCGGTTGGGATTGAACTTTGGAACGGCTCCAGAGCACATCGCCCAAAAGTGGGAGCCGGTTATTGGATAAAACATGCGTAAAACAAATAGTGAGACGCATGTCTAACGATTCATCTTAAACAGGAAATACTCTAGAGATAAGGCGAGCCGAGCCAGATAATCCGGTCAATGAGGCGCTCATAGAAGGGGCGGTTTTTGAGCCGTGTCAGGTTCACTTCACGGCTCACATCAATCACCTTGCCGATACGTTCTTCCACCTGCAGCGCGATATCGCGATCAAGTATTTCCATGTCGACCTCGAAGTTCAGTCGCAAGGAACGCGCGTCGAGATTGGACGAGCCGACATAGGACCATGCGCCGTCAATCGTCATCAGCTTGGAATGATTGAAGGCGCCGCCCGCCCGCCATATACGGCAACCACCCTTAAGCAGCTGATCGAACTGCGCTCGCATGGCGCGATCCACGAGTTTCAGGTTATTAACGCCAGGAACAACGACATCCACCGACACACCGCGCCGCGCCGCAGTGACCAGCGCACTGATGAGTTCACGATCTGGCAGAAGATAGGGCGACATAATCAGGATATGCTCCTGAGCAATCGAAAATGCGCCCATCATCATGCGGTGATTGGTTTCAATGTTCTTGTCCGGCCCTGAACCAACCACACGGATCAGCTTACCTGTGCCAGGTGGATCCTTTGGTGCAGCAATGCTCCAGGCGTCGCCCGTCAGCAATTCACCAGTCGCAAAGCGCCAGTCCTCGGATGCAACATGGAAAAGATCGGCGATTGCCGGGCCTTCAACGCGAAAATGCGTGTCAAACGCAACCGCATCACCCGCAATGGCTTTCACAAAGCCAGCACGGATATTCATGCCGCCCGTGAATGCCAGCTTGCCATCGACAATCAGAATTTTACGGTGCGTGCGCAAATTGGCATAAGGCAAACGTAGTCCCATGATGATGTTGCCATTGAACACATCAACAGAAATGTCTTTTTCTTTCAGCAAGTTGACAATGCTTGGAATGGAATAACGCGCGCCGACCGCATCCACTAGAACCCGCACTTCCACACCGCGTTTGACCGCCTCACCCAAGGCATCGGCAAACTGCTCGCCAATGGCGTCGCGGTCAAAAATATAAGTCTCCAGCATGATGCTGCGCTCGGCCTTACGGATGGCTTCGAGCATTTCGGCATAGGCTTCGTCGCCGGTCTCCAGCATCCTGATGTTGTTGCCGCTCGTGAAATCATAAAGGCTGACAGTGTCGCCAAGGATTTTCATTGCTCCGAACTGCCGACCAAAAGCAGCGCGCACAAGATCATTCGTCGTATCAAAATGCGAGAGATGGTAAAGCGCAATATTCCCCATATTGTCGCGCTGATGGCCGAGCGTGCTGCGTCGGATGCGATTTACACCCGCCAGCGCATAGACCACCGCTCCAACGATTGGGGAAAGTACGATGACGCCGACCCAGCCAAGTGCCGTTCGCACCTCATCTTTAGTCATCGTCGCGTGAATAGCTGCTATCGCTCCGAGAACGATCGACAGGACCGCCAGAATATGTGGCCAATAGTGTGAAACCAGATCAAACATCGGACCGACTTTAGAGCATTTCCGGCAAAACTGCGAAGCGGTTTTGCGTGGGATAATGCATAAAAACAAACAATTAGAGCGGTTCGAAAGATTCACTCTTAACGGAATCCGCTCGAGCCAAACAAGTTATTACAGCAAAGACATATCGTGTTCCTGACTTTACTCCAACAGGAGATTTGTCACCCTTTTAGGGAGCGATTCACATCTCTGGCTAAATCTGCTGATTGCCTTATATTGTTGATCGGGAATGCAAATTGAGGGACATCTTATGGCAACTGCACAGAATGACTTTAATCGCTCTACCCTTCCAGCCGAAGTTTCAGCCAAGTGGGGCTGGTTCATCGCACTCGGCGTCGCACTTCTGATCCTTGGCGGCATCGCTCTCGGCAATCTCGTGCTGGCGACAGTCGTTTCGGTCTACTATGTGGGCATCATGATGCTGGTTGCAGGCGTCATCGAAATCATCCACGCCTTTGGTGTGAAAACATGGGGCGGCTTCTTCTTCTGGCTCCTCAGTGGTCTGCTTTATGCGGCCGCAGGCATCGTGGCTTTCGTCAATCCGATTCTGGCTGCTGGCGTTCTGACCTTCCTACTGGCGGCAGCACTTCTGGGCGCGGGCGCATTCCGCATCTGGTTAGGCTTTAAGTCTAAACCCGCAGCCGGTTGGGGCTGGATTGTAGCAGCGGGCATTATCACGGTTTTGGCGGGTCTCGTCATTGCACTGCAATGGCCCGTCAATAGCCTGTTTATCCTTGGCCTGTTTCTGGCTATCGATCTTATTTTCCAGGGTTGGTCGTTCATCGCTTTCGGCCTTGGTATCAAGAGCCGATAAAGGACCTTAAAAGCGGCGTGCTACATGCCGCTTTTTCATTTCAACTCGACCTTTTGACTAATGACTGCTAGATGCTGCGCAACATCTTCGCGGCGCGTGTTTTTGCGCAGCCCATCACTTCGCAATTACGAGTTTCTTTATATGCCCGCTCAAGACCATCCAGTTTCCAAGCGCCGCACATTCGCGATCATCGCGCACCCGGACGCCGGTAAGACCACGCTCACCGAAAAATTGCTGCTGTTTGGCGGCGCTATTCAGCTTGCCGGTGAAGTGAAGGCCAAGAAAGACCGCATCCAGACCCGTTCAGACTGGATGAACATCGAACGCGATCGCGGTATCTCCGTCGTCACCTCCGTGATGACGTTTGAGTACAAGGATTGCATCTTCAACCTGCTCGATACACCAGGCCACGAAGACTTTGCCGACGACACCTATCGCACGCTGACCGCAGTCGATAGCGCGGTCATGGTGATTGATGCCGCCAAGGGTATCGAACCGCGTACGTTGAAGCTCTTCGAAGTGTGTCGTATGCGCGATATTCCTATCGTCACCTTCATCAACAAGATGGACCGTGAAGCACGCGACCCGCTCGAAATTCTTGATGAGATCGAAGAGAAGCTGGCGCTCGATACCGCCCCAATCACCTGGCCAATCGGTTCAGGTAAAAGCTTTGCTGGCACCTACGATCTGCACAACAACACTGTGCGTCAAAAAGATGCCGAAGAGCAGCCAACCAAGGTTAGTGGACCAGAGGAAGCAGCCAAGCTTCTGCCGGAAAATGAACGTCAGGCGTGGATCGACAGCCTCGAACTGGCGCAGGGTGTTTGTCGCCCGTTCGATCTCGAATCCTTCCGCGAAGGTCATATGACGCCGGTTTATTTCGGCTCGGCACTAAAAAATTATGGCGTGCGCGATCTAATCGAAGCCTTCTGCGATTTCGGCCCTTCCCCGCGTGACCAGCAGGCCGATAGCCGCATGGTGGGTGCGACCGAAGCAAAAATGACGGGCTTCGTGTTCAAGATTCAGGCCAATATGGACCCTAACCACCGCGACCGTATCGCATTCCTGCGCGTTTGCTCCGGCACGCTTTCACGCGGGATGAAGGCCAAGCTGGTACGCACCGGCAAGCCGATGAGCCTTTCGGCACCGCAATTCTTCTTTGCCCGTTCGCGCCAGATTGCGGACGAAGCTTTTGCAGGCGATGTGGTCGGCATTCCCAACCACGGCACCTTACGCATTGGCGATACGCTGACCGAGGGCGAGGACATTCTGTTCCGCGGTGTACCGAACTTTGCGCCAGAAATCCTGCGTCGTGTGCGTCTTGATGATGCCATGAAGGCCAAGAAGCTGCGTGAAGCACTTCAGCAGATGGCGGAAGAAGGCGTCGTCCAGCTTTTCGTACCAGACGATGGTTCTCCAGCAATCGTCGGCGTTGTCGGTGCGCTTCAGATCGACGTTCTGACCGAACGCCTCAAGATCGAATATTCGCTGCCGGTCGGATTTGAAATGTCGCGCTTCTCGATTTGTCGATGGATCACGGCAGACGATCCGGCGGAACTGGATCGCTTCATTGCATCCCATCGCGCAGATATCGCACACGATCTTGACAATGATCCGGTATTCCTCGCGCAGAATGGTTTCTCGCTGAATTATGAAGCTGAGCGCTGGAAGGCGATCCGCTTTGCCACAATCAAAGATTATCAGGTGCGCGATAACGCCTGACGTCATGGTGAGTTATGATCGATCCTGTTTTGGTTGCCCTAAGCCTGCCTAATGTACTCACGCAGTATCTGGTAGATTATCGCAGCCAACAGGACGAACTGGGGCGTTCAACGGCCACAGTTCTGTTCCTCAACCACCCTGAAAAAGAACCGCTGGTTCTGAAGATCGAGCCGACAAACCCCGTTGGTGAACTGGCTGATGAAGCAGCCCGACTTGAGTGGCTTGCCAGTCAGCAAATCATTTGTCCAAGCATCGTTTGCTTTGAGCAGGAGCAAGATCGTAGTTTTCTCCTGATGGCGCGGCTTCCCGGCGCGGACCTTGCGTCTTGCGTTGGAAACCTCCCACCCGAGCGCATCGTCGAAATTCTCGCCAAAGCACTAAAGCGGATGCACGCGAGTGATCCGGCGTCATGTCCATTTGATCATCGGCTCGACATCCGTATCGAAGATGCCCACAAGCGGGTGATTGCGGGCGCTGTCGATGAAGACGACTTTGATGATGACCGTGCAGGGCAATCTGCCAAGGACTTGTTTGTAGAACTTTGCAGCCTCAAACCCGCATGTGAGGATATTGTTGTTACCCATGGCGACGCTTGTCTGCCCAACTTCATGGCAGACGGTGATGTTTTCGCCGGCTACATCGACTGTGGCCGACTAGGCCTTGCCGATCGCCATCAGGATCTGGCACTTGCCTGCTGGAGCATACATTATAATCTTGGCGAGCAATGGATTAAGCCATTCCTCGACATCTATGATGGTCCGGCAATAGACGAAACAAAGATCACCTTTTATCGTCTGTTGGATGAGTTCTTCTAGACGGCCAGCCTCACGTTCCCGGCGAGACGTTTGGGATGGGCTCTAATGCCCAGCCTCGGCCCGTTCACCAATTTTCAGATGGTGCAACTTCTGCGGATTGCGGATCAGATAAATCCCCCGGATCAGTCCATCCTCAATTTCCAAAGCTGCCACTTGCGGCAAGCCATCCGCTTCCAGACTCATATGACCCGGCAGTCCGTCAAACAGTGCAAAATGACGAATGGCTGGCACAAGACCGTCGGCCTTGCGAGCGATGCCGTCATAGAAACGCATGATCTTCTCGCGACCGAAAATCGGGTTGAGCGCTGCATTACGAATACCGCCACCATCCGAATACATCACGACATCTTCCGCTAACAGGCTCTGCAGCGTTGTCATGTCGCCGCTGCGGGAAGCCTGAAAGAAAGCCTCTGCAATTGTTCGGCCACGATCTTCTGCCACAGCATAACGTGGGCGACCGCTGCGCACATGGTCACGCGCACGGCTCGCAAGCTGCCGACATGCCGCCGCGTCGCGATCAAGTACCCGCCCCACTTCATCAAAGCCGACATCGAAAACATCATGCAGAAGAAACGCCGCACGCTCCAGTGGCGACAGCCGGTCGAGAGCCAGCATCAGCGTCAATGTAATATCGTCGCTGCGATCTTCTTCTTCCTCGACAAGCGGCTCTGGCAGCCAGGTGCCTGGATAAGTTTCGCGACGCACGCGAGCCGATTTGAGATGATCCAGTGCAAGACGGCTCGTCACCTGTACCAACCAACCTTCGGGCTCGCGGATTGCTTTCCGATCGGCAGCGCTCCAGCGTAACCATGCATCCTGCACAATATCTTCGGCTTCGGCATGCGTGCCGACCATGCGATAGGCGATGCGGGTGAGACGAGGCCGTAAGGCCTCGAACACATCCGCATCTTTCATTTGTGGCTCAAGCGGCTGCTGCATCAGACTTGACCGGGTGCACAAGACGCAAACCAACCGCGATGCGGTTCCACGCGTTGATGGTGGTGATCAGCATGGTAAGATTCACAATCTCCTCGTCAGTGAAATGCGCTTTCAACGCATCGAAATCCTTGTCAGGTGCACCTGTCTGGGCGAGCAGCGTGAGTGCTTCTGTCCAGGCAAGCGCTGCCCGTTCACGTGCATTATAAAGCGGCGACTCCCGCCATGCAGCAACCAGATAAAGACGTTCTTCAGTTTCACCAGCCTTACGGGCATCGCTCGTATGCATATATATGCAATAAGCACAGCCATTGATCTGAGAAGCGCGGATTTTCACCAGTTCATAGAGGCTATATTCAAGCCCGCTGGCCGCAACGCGCTTTTCCAGTTCCACCATTGCCTGCATGATTTGCGGGGCGAATGTATAAGGGGCAAGTCTCTGTTCCATGATGTCTTCTCCTTGAAGTTGACGACCGCTTTTGTCGTTCATCATCAAGACGAGATAGCCCTATGCAATTGTGACATGCTGCGTAAAAAAATCAGCGCTTTGTTTCAAGAAGTACGCCCGCAATCTTTTCTGCAAGCTTTTCAGCGACTTGTTCCTTGCTCATTTCCGGCCATTCTTCGATACCGGTGCGGCTCAGAATGCGTACCCGATTGCGATCCCCACCCATCACATCGCCAGAAACGTCATTGGCAACGATCCAGTCCGCACCTTTCTTTTCCAGCTTGCGTCCGGCATTGGCGAGCACATCCTGTGTTTCCGCCGCAAAGCCAACCACAAGACCGGGACGTTTTACACTATGACCAACACCTGCCAGAATATCCGGGTTCTCGACCATGCTAAGCGTCGGCGCACTTTCACCGGGCTGCTTCTTAATCTTCTGATCTGCCGCATTGGCCGTCCGCCAATCAGCAACCGCTGCCACCATCACGGCAGCATCAGCAGGAAAATGGCTTTCCACTGCTGCCTGCATTTCACGCGCTGTTTCAACATGGATGACTTTGACGCCTTGCGGATCAGGGATCGTAACGGGCCCCGAAACCAGATGCACCGTGGCACCCAATTTCGCGAGCGCGGCGGCAATGGCGTGCCCTTGCTTGCCGGACGAACGATTGGCGATATAGCGCACCGGATCAATCGGCTCATGCGTCGGGCCCGACGTCATGACAATTGTCTTGCCTGCGAGCGGTTTTGCCCGTGGCGCAAGCAGAGTTTCAACAGCTGCAACAATAGCCAGTGGCTCGCTCATGCGGCCAGTGCCAGCCTCACCACTTTCCGCCATCTCACCTTTTTCAGGACCAATGAACCGCACGCCATCATTGACCAGGGTTAGGCGATTGCGCTTTGTTGCCGGATTTTCCCACATGGCCGGGTTCATCGCTGGCGCAACCAGCACCGGAATTTTTCGCGCAAGCAGCACGGCACTTGCCAGATCATCCGCCAAACCATGTGCCATCTTGGCCATAAGATCAGCAGTTACAGGCGCGACAACGATCAGATCGGCATCCCGTGCAAGCCGAATATGCCCGACGTCCTGCTCGTCCTCACGTGAAAACAGATCAGTGAACACATGATCGGCGGACACCGCACCAATGGTTAACGGCGTTACAAATTGCTGTGCAGCTGATGTCATCAAAGGGCGCACATGCGCGCCGCGTTCACGTAGGCGGCGAATGAGATCAGGCGCCTTATAAGCGGCAATCCCGCCGCCAATAATGAGAAGAATACGTTTGCCCCGCAATGTGCCCGCGGCCGGAACAGAAGCTGGCGTGACAGCGCTCACTCCGTCAACCCCGCCAAGCAGCAACCGAGCTTCCTCTTCCATCGACCGCCCGTTTTGCGCTGCGCGAACGCGCAGCCTTTCTTTAGCGGCATCGTCAAGATTGCGGATTGTAATACTGGCCATTTGATTGCACCGATCTAATGCTGATGCAATCAATGAAATCACTGTTTTGCTGATTAATCAACAATGCGTTGAATTAAAGCTCGATATAGAGCTTAATCGCTATCGCTGCGAGCGAAATTGCAATCACAATCTGTGCGATCCGACCCCAGCGCGAATGCCGTGCTTCGGCGCGTCCGATGGCTTCAGCTGTAGCCTCATCAAAGCGCAGACCGTTGAGCGCCATCTCATCAAGCGCCACCGATGCACGCTCGACACGCGCCACCAGTTCAGGTGTTTTGCGGGTGAAATGCAGCAGTGCATAAGCGCTGTCTTTTGCATCAAGCAACATGCCCTGCGGCCCGAGATTCTTACGAATCCAATCCCCAACCACCGGTTCGGCTGCCTTCCACATATTGAAATGCGGATCGAGCGTACGCGAAACACCTTCCACCACAACCATTGTCTTCTGAAGCATCAGAAGTTCTGGCCGCGTTTCCATGTCGAAAAGCTCGGTCACTTCAAATAGCAGCGTCAGCAGCTTGGCCATGGAAATGGTTTCAGCTGGCTGACCGTGGATCGGCTCGCCAATGGCCCGGATTGCCTGCGCAAAGCTCGCCACATCATGTGTGTGCGGCACGTAACCAGCTTCAAAATGCACTTCCGCCACACGCATATAGTCTCGCGTGATGAAGCCATAGAGAATTTCAGCGAGGAACCGCCGCTGCTGCTTGTTGAGCCGCCCGGTAATGCCAAAATCGACCGCAACAATCATGCCTTGCGGATCAACGAACAGATTACCCGGATGCATGTCGGCATGGAAAAAACCGTCGCGCAACGTATGACGCAGGAAGGACTGGATCAGCGTTTCGGCGATCTTTTTGAGGTCGAACCCTGAAGCGCTGAGTGCTTCCACGTCCGACATTTTGATGCCGTCGATCCATTCAAGCGTCAGGACATCACGCCCGGTACGTTCCCAATCGACATTGGGAACACGAAAGCCTGTATCATCTTTAATATTCTCGGCGATTTCGGAAAGTGCTGCCGCCTCAAGCCGCAGATCCATCTCGATACGCGTGGTCTGATGCAGCGTTTTCACCATCTCGACGGGACGCAAACGCCGCGTAAAAGGAACATGGCGCTCCTGCATACGGGCGACCATGAAGAAGCTCTCCAGATCGCGTGCAAAGCGTTGGCGCACGCCGGGGCGGATGACCTTGACCGCAACCTTGTGTGGCGCGCCATCCTTCATCACATAAGCCGGATGCACCTGAGCCATCGATGCTGCCGCAATCGGCGCGTCAAAGCTCACAAATAGATCATCGATCTTGCGGCCAAGAGAATTCTCGACTGCCGCAACTGCTTCAACCTGCGGGAAGAAATCGAGCCGGTCCTGCAGCAGTTCAAGATCAGCCGCCACATCCTTCCCGACAATATCGGGACGCGTTGCCAGAAACTGGCCAAGCTTCACATAAGACGGGCCAAGCTTGTTCATCGCACGCGAAATACGCTCGGAACGAGCGGTATTTTTCGCACGTTTGCGCGCAAGCAGCTTGGCAACCTTATGCCCCAGAGCAGGCAATCCAGCCGCATCATCGACAGGCAGTGAACTCAAAACGCCTTCGCGCGCCATAATCCAGCCAGCACGCATCAACCGTAGGGCCGCAGAAATATTGCTCATATCGGACTCAGAGCTTCCAGCCGGAATGAAGTGCTGCGATACCGCCCGTGAAATTGCGATAGCTTACCCGCTCGAAACCCGCATCGCGGATCATGCGTGCAAAGTCTTCCTGCTTTGGGAACTTGCGGATAGATTCCACCAGATAGCTGTAGGAATCGGCATCACCCGTGATCATCTTGCCAATCTGCGGGATAGCCTTAAACGACCACTGATCGTAAACCTTGTCGAGAAGCGGGAGTTCGACCTCGGAGAATTCGAGACACATGAAACGGCCGCCCGGTTTCAACACCCGATAGGCTTCAGACAACGCCTTATCGATATGTGGGACGTTACGGATGCCGAATGAAATCGTGTAGGCATCGAAACTTGCATCTTCAAACGGCAGCTCTTCTGCACTGGCTTCAACAAATTCGAGGTTTTCAGCAAGCCCCTTCTTGATCGCGCGCTCACGACCCACACCAAGCATGGAGCCATTGATATCGAGGATGGTGACATGCGCCTGACGACCAGAAGCTTCAACAATACGGAATGCGATATCACCCGTACCACCTGCAACATCAAGCGAAGTCCAACCCGGGCGCTTGGACGGTGCCAGCCAGCCGATCATCGCATCTTTCCAGACGCGATGCAGCCCACCGGACATGAGATCGTTCATCACATCGTAACGCTTGGCAACCTTATGGAAAACGTCGTTGACCAGCCCTTGCTTGGCATCTTCATCGACCGCTTTGAAGCCGAATGAATGCTCCATGCCACCTTGCGCGCCCACGCGGTCCGCATTGCCGTTCTGCTGGCTCATAACTCATCCTGCCGGTTCATGTGCGAAACGAAGACGATCTCCGTTTTCCGTTTGCTTGATGCATATAAAGCTTGTACCGGACGATACAAGCACAGACCGCCAGCCGATACCCCTTTTGTGATCTACTGGTCAGATTCAATCAGATAGAGACGCGCTCCAGACTTGCGGAACTGTGTAAAATGGTCGAAGACAGAGAAAACTGTGCGTGTGCGCTTGCCACGCGTTTTCTCCGGCATCATTCGCCGCTAAAGCATTTCCAATAAAAGTGCGAAGCGGTTTTTCGTTGGATAATGCGTAAAAATAAATAGAGCGGTTCCAACGATTCAGTCCTAACTGGAACCGCTCTAAGGTCAAAAAAGATAAGAAGAAAAGTGGAAAGAACATGGGCGTTATTGTCGTCAGCCACCCGCTTGTCCAGCACAAGCTCACCATTATGCGCAAGCGCGAAACCTCAACAGCAAGCTTCCGGCGTTTGCTGAAAGAAATATCGCTGCTGCTTTGCTATGAAGTGACGCGCGATCTCGAACTGACCACCATGCACATCGATACACCGATGATGCCAATGGAAGCACCAATCCTTGAAGGCAAAAAGCTGGTCTTCGCTTCCATCCTGCGCGCAGGCAATGGCCTGCTTGAAGGCATGCTGGATCTGGTGCCTGCTGCCCGCGTGGCACATATCGGCCTCTATCGTGACCACGACACGTTGCAGCCGATTGAATATTACTTCAAGGCGCCGGAAGATATTGTCAATCGCCTCATCATCGTGGTCGATCCAATGCTCGCCACCGGTCATTCTGCGATAGCAGCTATCGACAAGCTGAAAGAGCGCGGCGCAACCAACATCCGCTTCCTCTGCCTGTTGGCAGCCCCGGAAGGCATCGAACGCTTCACCGCGGCCCATCCGGATGTCGAAGTGTTCACGGCTTCGATCGATGAACGCCTTGATGAAAAAGGCTATATCGTGCCGGGCTTGGGTGACGCTGGCGACCGTATGTACGGCACGAAGTAAGTTTCAAACCGTACAATAGAAAACAAATTAATCCGCGCTGGCTGCTCGATAATTGGTATTGAGCAGCCAGCGCGGATTTTTTATCTTCTCAACATCAAAAGAGACGGAAGATTGATCATGTCCACGGAAACGCGCCTGATGGAACTTGAGATAAGGGTTGCTGAACAGGAAAAGACCATTGAAGAGCTTTCATCTGTCCTCGCCGAGCAGTGGAAGACGATTGATCAATTGAACAAAAAGCTGTCCGCGTTAACGGATCGTTTTCTGACACTAGAGGGACAAACAGCTCCTGAAATCCCTGTCACCAAGCCCCCACACTGGTAAAATCATGATTGAGATTATAACTCTTGCTGATCGTGCCGACCTTGCCGCAACCTGCGCTAAATGGAACCACACACAGTGGGGATATTTGTCGGGCGCAACCGAAGAAGACATCGTTTCCGGGTTGCAGGAGATCATCCACTCCACTGACGGGCAGGCTGTCCGTGCGGCACTCTGGAATGGCGAACTCGCAGGATTCGTCCTTTTGATCCACAATGATCTGGACAGCCACCCTCATCTCAAGCCGTGGATTGCGAGCCTGCTCGTTGCACCGGAATACCGTGGGAGAGGAGTTGCGAAAGCTCTTATGGCCGCAATTGAAGGCGCTGCCCACCAGCTCGGCTACAGCGAAGCCTATCTTTATACGGACAAGCCCGACCTTTACCGCAAAATTGCCTGGGATGACTTCGAGGAGCTCAAGGGCGACGATGAAGGCATGCTGATCATGAATAAGAAAATCGCGCGGTCATAGCCGCGCGATCTTTCCACTTTTATGACGCCGCCGGTATCGGGCAGCTCACGCCAGTTCCACGCAGGCCGCAATAGCCGTTCGGATTCTTGGCCAGATATTGCTGATGATAATCTTCCGCGTAATAGAACGTCGGAGCATCTGCAATCTCCGTCGTGACGGGTCCGAGACCGCGAGCAGCAAGTGCATCCTGATATGCGCCCCTGCTCTTTTCCACAATTTCACGATCGGCCTGATCGAAGGTATAAATCACAGAACGATAGGTTGTGCCGATATCGTTGCCCTGTCGCATTCCCTGTGTCGGATCATGCTCTTCCCAGAACAGTGACAACAGCTCTCCGAGGCTCACAACATTCGGATCGTAAACCACCAAAACCACTTCAGCATGCCCGGTCAGACCAGTGCAGGTTTCCTCATAGGTCGGGTTCGGCGTAATTCCGCCTGCATATCCAACGGCGGTAACGTAAACACCACGAACCTGCCAGAAAAGCCGCTCTGCCCCCCAGAAACAGCCCATACCAAACATGACCTGCTTCATGCCCTCAGGCCATGGACCTTTAAGCGGCTGACCCGACACAAAATGCTTCAAAGCCGTAGGAATAGCATCCCTACGGCCCGGCAAGGCGTCGTTCTGCGAAGGCATTTCAATCTTCTTGCGATAGCTGTCTAGGAAACCCATTCAACACCTCCTGAGACGCACGGGATATGTGCGCACAATCCTCTTGGATAAAGCCGCCTCCAGTCATCATTCTCTTCCGAACGGCTTTAGGCTCAAGCACTGAAAATGCCTAATGGCTTCTTACGTCGATGACCGGCTATGTAAAACAGAAGCGCAAGAACACCGAAAACGAGCCAGCCGGGCTGTTCAAGCACGGGAAGCAACAGCCTGTCCCACACTGCAGACCCTATATAGTGCGTCACGAGCGCTTCTGCATCCCCCAGCGTCTCGGGCGCACCACGTGCCCAAATATCAAGAAGCGATTTGGTCACCAATTCCGAGGCACCCACAGAACGCGCACCATCAAGAATGGCGAAAATGACACCTATCGCCAGAAACAAAACCGCGAAACTACGCAAAACAAAACGAAACACGATTCTCTGCCTTTGAATTTATCCATAAGCATCATGCAAAAATGCGCGCTATTTGCCATTCAATCTATGCGTTACCAGCCGCTAAATTATACCACAAACCGACTATTGCACCCAAATCGAAGAAATTTCCGAAACACACTCAGAATAATATTCTGTAAAAACAATATCTTATGCTTATATTCATGGACATTGCATAGGCCACAATAAATTAAAGCGAAAACTGGCAAATAGCAGTTGAACATATGTGTATTCTGGCTATATTGCGCGCCGCAGCACCTGTTTTGGCAACTAACCAATGCCTGATTTGAAAAGTGGTGGTGCGTTTGCAAGAGTTCTTACCGCACTGCGGATTTCAAGACAGCAAATCAGACGGAGAGGTGGCCGAGTGGTTGAAGGCGCACGCCTGGAAAGTGTGTATACGGGGAACCGTATCGCGGGTTCGAATCCCGCTCTCTCCGCCAGTTTAGCTTAATCATCTCTTTATATATATAATTCAACCGCTTAGTATCTAAGTACCCTTCCATTTAGACCAATTGTTTAGACTCCTACCCACAACAAAAAGTTCCCCGTGAGCTTGAACCCACGGGGAACCTTCTACCTACCCTATCGTGCGTCTTTCGGCCCGTACTTCGGCAAATCGCCAATCATCACATTCGCGAAGATAACGGCAGGGAGCGCATTCCCGAATGGAAGGACACGCAAGATTGCCCTCGCCTCTTGCTGGAACCATTCCCCTTCTGGAAGCAAGCGAGACAATAAAATGCCAGCTTTGTAGACATCATCAATGCCACCCGTTGTGGGATTTCCTAATGCCGTGTCTGTGACCTGTCCTGAAGTTCGGCTACAAGTGAACTGCTGGGGAATTCCGGCGACAGGCAAAATCGTGTCGATTAGCATCGGCGGTACAGAAGCCCACCCGGCACGGGAGAAACTAGCGGCGACTGTTTCCTCCCACGACAGGCGCTTATCAAGCCACGCATCCCGGTCGCTTCTACCAATAGCCTGCACCGGCTCAGCCGGAGGTCATGATCATGGATGTCAATGCCGCTCCATCGCGCATGTTAAGGTTTCTGAGCGTCTGCGTTGTGTACGCCCCGGAAACAAACGTTCTGAATTGCATAAGCATCTATGCAGTAGGGAAGAGACACACGGGGTCTTTCATGGTCACGACATCATTTATGCGCAAAGAGACAATAGAGGCCTCGGCCGTTGTTTCGCGTTTGCTGACTGAAGAAGCCGCAACGATCGCGGCAATCAAACGTCTCTATGAAGAGCGTAAGCCACGTGTGATTACGACGGCTGCCCGCGGCTCATCGGATCACGCTGCATCCTTCTTCAAATATCTGTTCGAGATCAGCGTTGGCTTGCCGGTGGCTTCAATAGGTCCTTCGGTGACATCGGTTTATAACAGCCGCTTGCAGCTGCAGGATGGATTGCACTTTACGGTTTCGCAGTCCGGTGCCAGCCCCGACATTGTTGCGTTGCAGAGGGCGGCCAAACAGGGCGGAGCGATTACCGTGGCTCTCGTCAACGTAACCGACAGTCCTTTGGCGCAACAGGCCGATATTGTGCTGGGGTTACACGCAGGCAAAGAACAGAGCGTAGCTGCAACCAAATCCTGCATCGCGGGCGCTACCGCACTTGCCGCCATCACAGCAGCAATCAGCGACGACAGTGCGTTGCAAGCGGCGCTCACCAGACTGCCGCAGGCATTGGACGCAACGACGAGTGCTCCAATCGATGAGGCATTGATTACAAAACTCGCCTCAATTGAAGGAATGTATGTCGTCGGACGAGGCACTGGGTTTGCAGTCGCATTGGAAGCTGCCCTTAAGGCCAAGGAGACCTGTGGCATTCACGCAGAGGCTTTTTCGTTGGCCGAAGTTATGCATGGCCCCATTCGTCTGGTTCACAGCGGCTTTCCAGTCTTGACATTTTTGAATGAAGACGAAGCATTCAGCGCCAGCAACCAGGCAGTCGACCGTCTGGTTGGTCTTGGTGCTGATGTTATAGCGATTAGCGCTCGAAGCGCTCAACATAAAGCTATCGGGATCACGCCAACGGGACATGGTTTGATTGATCCGCTTGTAGGTCTAGGGGCTTATTACGGCTTGATTGAACGCGTTGCACTAGCCCGCGGTTTTGATCCCGATAAGCCTATGAATCTCAGCAAAGTCACCGAAACCGTTTAGTTTTATCACCCTTTAACGTCGCCTCCTGGACTTGCCCTATGCAGGTTCCCAATAGCTTAGCCCCGGCCAACAATTGTTGCCGGGGCTTTTCTTTATGGTAACGGGGGGCCTGTTTCCTCAGACTGCCATCATTATCGGCGTTGATATTTTGGCATCTGGCGCTCTAGAGACAGTAACCTTTGTTACATGGGGGGCTTGGAGTTGACCCTTTTCCCTCCCACATGATTTTCAGTATTCGGTTTAAGATCCGTTTCGTGCTAGCGTTTTTTTATTGATTAGTGGGCTTTAGATTTGGTTTGCTTTAAACGCAAAAAGCCCCGTCGGAGACGGGGCTATTTCTGATTTGGTTGCGGGGGCAGGATTTGAACCTGCGGCCTTCAGGTTATGAGCCTGACGAGCTACCGGGCTGCTCCACCCCGCGCCAGGGTGTTTATTTTGAACCGGTTTGGTATTTTTTGCGCATCGCGCTTACTAATCTGTTTTGTATTGGTTTGAGAAGATGATTTGATTTGTGTGCTTAGCAGACCTGGCAGCGACCTACTCTCCCGTGTCTTAAGACAAAGTACCATTGGCGCTGGAGCGTTTCACGGCCGAGTTCGGAATGGGATCGGGTGCAGCCGCTCCGCCATAACCACCAGGTCGGCGAAGAACACAAATATGAGAAGCTGGTTGTCTTTCGTGCAGATAATAAAACGATATCAGTTTAAACGTTTCGAAGCGTAGCTTCGCAAGGCCGACTGGCCGTCGCCGATGTTTCGGCGTGCTGTCCGCAGGCTAGCCTGACGTTAGTCAGGCGCTCAGCCGTAAGGACATAAACTAAACTAATATCTATCGAACTTCGTTCGATGGATATTGTAAATGAGAGTGATCAAGTCGATCGAGCTATTAGTACCGGTAAGCTACATGCGTTGCCGCACTTCCACACCCGGCCTATCAACGTGGTAGTCTTCCACGGCTCTGATAGGGAATACTCGTTTTTAGGTGGGTTTCCCGCTTAGATGCCTTCAGCGGTTATCCCGTCCGTATATAGCTACCCTGCTATGCCGTTGGCACGACAACAGGTCCACCAGAGATACGTCCATCCCGGTCCTCTCGTACTAGGGACAGATCCTATCAATATTCCTACACCCACGGCAGATAGGGACCGAACTGTCTCACGACGTTCTGAACCCAACTCACGTACCGCTTTAAATGGCGAACAGCCATACCCTTGGGACCTGCTCCAGCCCCAGGATGCGATGAGTCGACATCGAGGTGCCAAACAACCCCGTCGATATGGACTCTTGGGGGTCATCAGCCTGTTATCCCCGGCGTACCTTTTATCCGTTGAGCGATGGCCCTTCCACGCGGGACCACCGGATCACTATGACCGACTTTCGTCTCTGCTCGACTTGTCAGTCTTGCAGTCAGGCAGGCTTATGCCATTGCACTCGACGAACGATTTCCGACCGTTCTGAGCCTACCATCGCGCGCCTCCGTTACTCTTTAGGAGGCGACCGCCCCAGTCAAACTACCCACCATACACGGTCCTGGACCCGGATAACGGGCCGCAGTTAGACATCCATATAGATAAGGGTGGTATTTCAAGGATGACTCCACAATGGCTGGCGCCACTGCTTCAAAGTCTACCACCTATCCTACACATGTCGACACGAATGCCAGTGTAAAGCTATAGTAAAGGTGCACGGGGTCTTTCCGTCTAACCGCAGGAACCCCGCATCTTCACGGGGAATTCAATTTCACTGAGTCTGCGTTGGAGACAGCGGGGAAGTCGTTACGCCATTCGTGCAGGTCGGAACTTACCCGACAAGGAATTTCGCTACCTTAGGACCGTTATAGTTACGGCCGCCGTTTACTGGGGCTTCAATTCAATGCTTGCACATCTCCTCTTAACCTTCCAGCACCGGGCAGGCGTCAGACCCTATACGTCGTCTTGCGACTTCGCAGAGCCCTGTGTTTTTGGTAAACAGTCGCTACCCCCTGGTCTGTGCCACCTCCACCTAGTTGCCTAAATGGAGGTCACGCTTCTTCCGAAGTTACGCGTGCATTTTGCCGAGTTCC